>NZ_JAIUDG010000003.1:0-329648 GCF_020179875.1 Paenibacillus sp. alder61 | reverse complement strand
ACCGGGATGGACGCACCGCTGGTGCACCAGTTGTTCCGCCAGGAGCACAGCTGGGTAGCTAAGTGCGGACGGGATAAGCGCTGAAAGCATCTAAGCGTGAAGCCCCCCTCAAGATGAGATTTCCCAACTAGTAAGACCCCTTGAAGACGACGAGGTTGATAGGCCTGAGGTGGAAGTGCAGCAATGTATGGAGCTGACAGGTACTAATCGGTCGAGGGCTTATCCAAAATAACTAATTCGCAAATTTGTTTCGTATCCAGTTTTCAAGGATTAACGCCTTGAATTATGGCTTTGGAGAGATACCCAAGTGGCTATAAGGGGACCCTCTGCTAAGGGGTTAGACTGCGTAAGCGGTGCGAGGGTTCGAATCCCTCTCTCTCCGCCATTTGAATAAATTTAATATGGCGGCGTAGCTCAGCTGGCTAGAGCGTACGGTTCATACCCGTGAGGTCGGGGGTTCGATCCCCTCCGCCGCTACCATATTTCCGGAGGCTTAGCTCAGCTGGGAGAGCATCTGCCTTACAAGCAGAGGGTCGGGGGTTCGATCCCCTCAGCCTCCACCATGATTGATTCACAACTTGATATGCCGGTGTAGCTCAATTGGTAGAGCAACTGACTTGTAATCAGTAGGTTGGGGGTTCAAGTCCTCTCGCCGGCACCATTTTCACCAGCGCGGAGCCGTGGTGTAGAGGCCTAACATGCCTGCCTGTCACGCAGGAGACCGCGGGTTCGAATCCCGTCGGCTCCGCCATTTATTACAACTTCTATATTTCCACAGCAAAGTGGGAAAGTTACCAACTTAACCGCTTTATTTTTTTGCCAATTTCATATGGCTCGGTAGCTCAGTCGGTAGAGCAGAGGACTGAAAATCCTCGTGTCGGCGGTTCGATTCCGTCCCGAGCCACCTTTTTAACCTGGAGGCTTAGCGAAGTGGCCAAACGCAGCAGACTGTAAATCTGTTCTCTTACGAGTTCGGTGGTTCGAATCCATCAGCCTCCACCAGTTTTTGAGCCATTAGCTCAGTTGGTAGAGCACCTGACTTTTAATCAGGGTGTCGAAGGTTCGAGTCCTTCATGGCTCATGCCGAAAGATCGTCAATCGAAAGATTGGCGGTCTTTTTTTATGTTTTGAGGTCATTTATTTTGTTGTGATACAATGATATAAAATCTTTAAATTGGACAGGAAAGGCACTCCATGACAAATACCAACTGGCTGAAGCAACAAATAGAGCAGATTCTTGAGGCTCCCCTCTTAATAACGGAAATGGAGCTCGGTGCGTGGAATGAAATGACGAAGACGTCGGTTCAACCCGATTCGGCTGTAGTACGGGAGGATGGGAAGCTGCTGGGCTTATGGAAAAGCGGCACATCCACCGTGCAACTGCTTGAAGTGGAGACTGCGGCGCTTTCGGAGCGGGAACTGCGGCTGATCGAACTATTGTTGTCATACGCACGGGATGGACGTGAGCCAAAATCTTCAGGGCCATCCAGACGAGAGGATGAAGCTCGTAGTGTGGAAATGGGAGATTGGCTCCAAAATCAAATCGATCGCGGGGACTTGGATTGTCCGGTTCCGGATAACATGGGCTTAAAATCGCGCCTGCAAGGGACGATGCTCCCTTTTTTGCTAAGCGCGGAGAGCAGTTCGGGAGGCGGTATCCAGTTCGCTAAACTGAATAAGCTGCTTCGCAGTTATTTTGGCGGGGAGATCGTGCTTCTTCCGCTTAAAGAGGATTGGCTGATCCTGGTTGATGAAGGTATTCTACAGGACTTTCGCGAGGAAAGCGAACCAGGACAGGAAGCGGAACGGGACATGCTGGATGCGTTGTGCCAAGGGCTGTATGAACTGATTACGAATGAATGGGTTGGCGGAGGCCTTCAATTGGCTGCGGGCGAGCCGTTTACCGGAGACCGGCATATGGCTGCAGTGGCGGTGTCTTTGCGCGAAACCCTTCAGCTTGGCCGGGTGTTTTACGTCACGGAGCATATCTATTTTCCCTGGAAGCTTCGCTTGGAGCGGCTGATTTACAGCATTCCCGACAACCAGCGTTCGAAATTTGTAGAGGAGATCGGACGTCACTCGGAACTTTTAAAAGATGAAGAGACGAGAACGACGCTGCAGACCTTTTTTCAAATGGATTGCAATGTCAGTGAAACGGCGAAACGGTTATATATCCACCGTAATACGCTTTTGTATCGGATCGATAAGTTCAAACAAGAGACCGGGCTTGACGTACGGAGCTTTCAGGACGCGGTTTTGGTCAAGCTGGGTTTGTTATTGTACAAATTGACAAAAAGGGCGTAGGATTTTTGTGCAGTTTGTGTATAGCGCTTTCTTGCCCAGGGAGGTAAGATAGAAACATGAATTGAATCCGATTTCATTTTTGCATATCTCTTTAATATTCATTTTATTAGGAGGCTAACAATATGGCAGGCGTACGCTTAGAACACATTTACAAGAAATACCCGGGTGCTGATAAAGCAACTGTAATCGACGTTAACTTGGATATCGCGGATAAGGAGTTCCTCGTACTGGTAGGTCCATCCGGTTGCGGTAAGTCGACAACGCTTCGGATGATTGCAGGTCTGGAAGAAATCTCCGAAGGTAAATTGTACATCGGGGACCGCGTCGTGAACGACGTAGCTCCGAAAGACCGCGATATCGCGATGGTATTCCAATCCTACGCTTTGTATCCGCATATGAACGTATACCAAAACATGGCGTTCGGTCTGAAATTGCGCAAAGTGAAGAAGGAAGAAATCGATCAACGCGTTCGTGAAGCCGCTAAGATTCTCGATATCGAGCACTTGCTTGATCGTAAACCAAAGGCGCTTTCCGGTGGTCAGCGTCAACGGGTTGCCTTGGGCCGCGCGATCGTCCGCGATCCTCAAGTCTTCCTCATGGACGAACCGCTCTCGAACTTGGATGCCAAGCTGCGCGGTCAAATGCGCGCCGAAATCACGAAGCTGGTTAAACGTCTTGAAACGACTTGTATCTACGTAACGCATGATCAAACCGAGGCCATGACGATGGGTGACCGGATCGTCGTTATGCAAGACGGTATCATTCAACAAGCGGCTTCTCCGGAAGAACTGTACAACCAACCGCAAAATATTTTCGTTGCCGGATTCATCGGATCCCCGACGATGAACTTTATCAACGGTAAGATCGTTGAGCAAAACGGTGCCGTATACTTCCAAGCCGACAACATGAAGGTGGAAGTACCGCAAGGGAAAGCCGTAACTCTGAAAGAAAAAGGCTATGTGAACGGGAAGGAAGTCATCATGGGCGTGCGTCCGGAAGACATTCATGAAGAGCCGATTTTCCTGGAAGGTTCCCCGAACACGGTATTTAACGCTACGGTAGACGTAACCGAGAACCTCGGTCACGAAATGCTGTTGTACTTGAACAGCTCCTCTCCGTTGATCGCTCGCGTAGACGGACGTTCCAATACGCGTGAAGGCGACAACGTGAAATTGGCAATCGATATGAACAAAATTCATATCTTTGATAAGGAATCCGAATTGAACGTATTCTTCTCTTAATTGATAAGAGTTACGAACGGTACAGAGCCGCCCCGAATTGGGGCGGTTTTTTTATGCGGGTGCGGAGCCGCGATTGATTTACGGAGGAATTTCCTTTACGATGAATACAATGACAGCGAGAAGTAAAAGGTTGCGGTTTTTCTTTACATATTATTGCAGGCCGACTTCGGAAAAGAGCTGACTTCTCGGAAGTTAGCTATGGACTACCGTAGGCCGTTTGGGAAAGGAAGAGCAGCATGGCTAAAAAAGTAAAAGTATCCGAATTGGTAAATCAATTCGGCCTGGAGGTTGTGTCCGGCGAACAGGGGCTGAAACGGTCCATTACGGTTGACGACCTCTATCGTCCGGGATTGGAGATGGCCGGTTATTTCGAATATCATCCGCCGGAGCGGGTACAGATTCTGGGGAAAACCGAGCTGGCGTTCTATGAGATGCTTCCGCTGGCGGAACGAAAGGACCGGATGGAGCGCCTTTGCAGCAGTGAGGAGACGCCCTGCATTATCGTGACGAGATCCTGGGAGGTTCCGCAAGAGTTGGTCGATATCAGCTCGGAGAAGAATATCCCGGTATTGCGCAGCAGCATGGCGACCACGATCCTGTCCAGCCGGATTACCAGCTTCCTGGAGCGGAAGCTGGCGCCGACCGCAACGATCCATGGGGTACTCGTGGACGTGTACGGCGTCGGCATGCTGATTACCGGCAGCAGCGGGATCGGAAAGAGCGAGACGGCGCTGGAGCTGGTAAAACGCGGCCATCGCCTCATTGCCGACGATGCGGTGGAAATCCGCCAGACGTCCGATAACCAGCTCCATGGGACAGCGCCGGAATTAATCCGGCATCTGCTGGAAATCCGCGGCGTCGGCATCATCAACGTCATGACGTTGTTCGGGGCGGGCGCCATACGAAACAATAAGCGAATCACGCTCGTGGTACGCCTGGAAGCCTGGCAGCAAGAGAAGCAATACGACCGGCTGGGCCTTGATGAGGAGACTACGCGGATTATCGATACCGACGTACCGCTGGTAACGATCCCTGTCCGCCCGGGACGTAACTTGGCCGTCATTATTGAAGTTGCCGCCATGAACTTCCGCTTGAAGCGGATGGGTTATAACGCCGCGCTGCAGTTTACGACAAAGCTGACGGAGACGATTGCGGAAGATATGGACGATTTGGATTAGGAGCGTGAATGATGGGCACCTTGCTATTAAACCCGATTGCTTTTTCGATCGGTGGATTGGACGTACATTGGTATGGTTTGATTTTGGGAGCCGGCGCCCTGATGGGGCTGCTGCTCGCGATCCGGGAAGGGAAGCGGTTCAACATTCCGCAGGAGTTCTTTATGGACTTGCTGCTGCTGGGCGTTCCTTCGGCCATTATCGGTGCAAGAATTTATTTCGTCGCGTTTAAGTGGGAAGACTATAAAAATAATCTGCTGGATATTTTCAAGATCTGGAACGGAGGTATCGCCATTTATGGCGCTTTAATCGGGGCCATCATTTGCGCGGTGATCTTCGTACGGAGGCGTGGCTACAACTTCTGGCGGATTGCCGACATCTGTGCGCCTGGGCTCATCATCGGCCAAATGATCGGACGTTGGGGCAACTTTGTCAATCAGGAGGCCTATGGCGGGCCGACGACGGAAGCCTTTTTAAGGGATCATCTTCATCTCCCTTCGTTTATCGTGAATCAGATGAACGTGGCGGGCACGTTCCATCATCCGACGTTTTTGTACGAATCGCTATGGAATCTGGTCGGCTTGCTCCTTCTCTTCGTGCTGCGGAGACAGAAGTTTTTGCGAGCTGGGGAATTGTTCTTTTCCTACTTCATCTGGTATTCCATCGGCCGTTTCTTTATCGAAGCGCTCAGAACGGACAGCCTGGCGTTCCAGGGGGCGTCCTGGCTCGCTTCTTTCATCAACGGGCTGTGGGCACCGATGACCTGGCTTGGATTTGAACAAGGGTATCTTGCTCCGACCTACGGAAACGTAAGAATTTCGCAGTTGCTGGCCCTTTTGATTATCGCAGCCGCCATCGTGCTGATTATTGTACGTCGCAGAACGGTGAAAGACCTCCCGCGATACGGTGATCCCATCGTATCGACGCGCAGCCGCGAGGTAGAGAGTCTGGCGTCGGCTGCGCCTTCGGAGCAATCCGCGGAGGGATTAAACGCGAAAGAAGAGCACACCCCGAACGAACCGGAGAAGTCTCAGGCACCCAAGGAGTAGATAAAGGAGAAACCACCGCATGATAAACACCATACTATTCGATCTTGACGGGACGATCATCGATACTAATGATCTAATCATAAACACGTTTTTGCACGTACTGGAACAGCACTTCCCTCAGCAGAAATATACGAGAGAACAGATCATTCCCCACATGGGATTGACACTGGAGCAGCAGATGCAGACCTTCTCCGGCAGGGAGGAGGTCACGGACCTGGTGGCGGACTACCGTACGTATAACAACCTGCATCACGATACGCTGATCCGGGAATTTCCCCGGGTCAAGGAAGTGATTGCCGAGCTGCACGAGCGCGGCATCACCATGGGGATCGTGACGACGAAAATCAAGCCGACCACGATTCGGGCACTGGACTACTTCGATCTCAAAGAATATATGTCCACCATCGTCACCGTGCAGGACGTAACACATCCCAAGCCACATCCGGAGCCGGTCTTAACCGCGCTTCGCAACCTGGGCGCCGATCCGGACAAGACGCTGATGGTGGGCGACAGTGCCGCCGATATTCAGTCCGCGAAAGCGGCGGGCGTGAAAGCCGCCGGGGTGGCCTGGTCACTGAAGGGCGTGGACGTGCTTAAGCAATACAATCCCGATTATATCCTCGAGGATATGATGGACCTGTACGGCGTATTGGGATGGGAGCCTGTGAACAAGTGAGGAAGGTCACGCGGTATCCGGTGGAAGGGCCGAATGCATTGTGGCAGTTGTACCGGACAGTAAGCCCGTGGAAGGGCGTTAAAAACTTTATTTTTATCCAGATTAGCCGATATTGTCCGGTCCTCTCCTGGAAAAACTGGATCTACCGCCGCATGCTTGGCATGAAGGTAGGGGAGCATACCGCCTTCGGCCTGATGGTGATGGTGGATGTGTTTTTTCCGGAGCTGATCACGATTGGGCGGAATTCGGTCATCGGGTACAACACGACCATTCTCGCGCATGAGTACTTGATCAAGGAGTACCGGCTGGGCGAGGTGCGGATCGGCGATGAGGTGCTCATCGGAGCGAATACAACGATCCTGCCCGGAGTTACGATTGGGGACGGAGCGGTGGTCGCCGCCGGTTCGGTGGTCCACAAAGATGTGGCCCCCGGTACGTTTGTGGGGGGAAATCCATTGCGGGTGATTGAACGCAAGAGCCCGGAAGGCGGAAGCCAAGGGAATGGCGAGGAAACCTAGCATGTCAAAAAGAAGGGGCTGTCTCCCCGGTAGATGATCTACCGGTTGGAGGCAGCCCTTTTTGCGTATTATTTGAGCTTGATGCGGAATTCTATGGGTTGTTGAGTGATATGGTCAGTATAGATAGTATAGGGAAAAGTTAAAGGCTGGGAATACTCTTGCGAACTTATTGTAATCGAGCTGTCTTCTTTCGAAAAAGAGCCTTCTTGTATGCTATATTCTTTGCCGCTTTGGTCCGTGAAATTGCCCTTGAAGGAAATTGAAGACTCCGGATTCTGCTTGGTGATCGGGTGTTGTATATGCAATTCGGTTTTATCTTTGGTGCGTTTGATTTCTTTTAGCCGCATCGGGGAGTCGGGACCGAGTGTTTGTTTTTCGGTATCGATGATCAGTTTCCCTTTTTCCGCGGTATTGCCAGTAATCCCCGTAGCCCGCAGCGTTACCTCGGAGTAATCTTTATAGTAAAGAGTATCAAAACGTATAGCCGACAGCGAGCGGGCTTCACTACTTAACAGTTCTGATTTGCTATCGCGGGGGACTAGAAAGTATTGAAACTGATCTTTCCTAGTCTCGCCCAGGTATAACTTGGCATTTTTCAGGTTAGCTACACCCTCTTTTTTAAGCTTCGAAGTTGCTTTAAACTCCAGGGTGGTGCTAAGCGGATTTAGAACCGCTCGGGTTAGCTTGAGTTGATGCTCCCCGATTTGTACGACTTGATTGACAGGTACGGATTTCTCTAAATTTGTGAACTTTTCTTTGTCCAATTGGAGAGGTATGCTCAGATCCAGTTTTTTTGAGGAAGAACCGAAATCCAACTCCACCTCCTCCGAAAACATCATTTGACCCGGCGTATCCTGAAACTGCAAGGTGTAATAGTAGGATTTGCTCGGTTTATTTCGATTCTCATAACTCAAGTTAGAGTCAAATGAGGAAAGGCCGTATTTTTTCGCTTCGGCCAATGTATCTTCGTTTGCATTGAAAAAATTCCCCTGAATTTCCTTTACTGCGGTGTTATTCAGATTCTCGGCGTTCACGAAAATAATCATCGTTCGGTTATCCGCCAACACCCCGTCCACCGTCAGACGATACCCGTCCTTTTCGGTGGCTTTATTAATGGGCTGATACAGGCCGTTTTCCGCAGCCTTTTTCATAGCCTCGGACATCATCGACAGCACGCGCTCCGGAATGGAGGACGATGGCGAATTCCCCATGACCGTCATTGTGCCCGAATCAGCCGGCGGCCAAAGCTGCCATCCGAACAAAACGGCCAGACCGCAGGCCAGCACACCGGCTGCGAAGGTGACACGCCGTCGCAGGCCGACATTACGTCTTCTCGCCTTGCCCAGCTCCAGTCCCTGACGGATCGCCGTCTCCAGTCTCTGATCGCTGATCCGCTCTTCCGCCTGGCGGACATTTTCCAACATTTGCGGCAAATCCCACTCCTCTTTTTGATGCTCAGCCATAATACACCTCACCTCCCCAAGTCATTTGCCCCCGGAGCTGCTTCAGTCCTTTGTGCAGCCAGGTTTTCACGGTTCCTTCCGGTCGGTCGAGAATCCGCGCAATCTCCGTAAGGGTCATGTCTTGATAATATTTTAAAGTCAGCACATGCCTGTATTTCGGCTTTAGCCGCTCCAGAGCGATCTCCAGGTCCAGCTTATGAACGCTGACCATTTCTCCCGAGGACGGCAGCGTCAATGCCGTTAACGGCAGCGTGCGCTTTCTCCGCTTCTGTTCGTCGATGCACACGTGGATCAAAATGCGGATCAACCAGGGGATAAAGGCGTCCGGTTCCTTAAGCTGCCGGTATTTTAGCCAGGCTTTGCAGACCGTCTCCTGGACGGCGTCCAAAGCATCGGACTCGTTCCTCAAGTAGCTGAACGCGATGCCGTAAAGTTTTCTTTTTTGCGAGGATACCAGATAGTAAAAGGCGGTTTCATCGCCCTGGCATGCGGCAGCGGCCCATTCTCGTTCTTCCATGCCTGCGGGCTCCTTCCCGTAAGTAAATAATAATACAGCTCAAGCTCAGGGAATTTACCGGCCGGTAATTGTCATCCCTAACTATAAAGACGCCTGGTACTCCAGAACGGTTTTACTTAAATAGATTTCCTTATTTGGGGATCAAAGGTATGATGGAAGAGAGCAATCTGGCAAAATTGTGGAAGCGTGGCTGTTTTCAGGTTCAATTCAGCTTGAAAGGGTAACTTAATGATATTCACTTATGTCTTTTTGTGCGTTCGGCGCGAAGTGGAGAAGGTCATATCAGGAAACCTATGCAGACTGGAGTTGATCACGTGCAACTGCAAGCGAAAGAAAGGCTGCCTCAGCTCGATCTCTTTCGGGCCTTTGCGATTTTCAGTGTCATTCAGGTCCACGCCACTTCCTATGCCGCGGGGTGGCAGGCGCTGGAGGCGCCGGGTTTTTACTTCTATAACTGGATGAACATATTTTTTAGAATCGGTACCAGCTCGTTTATCTTCTTGAGCAGCTTCGTCCTCTTCTACAACTATTATGATAAACCGGTGAACCAAAGCTTGATCGGGCGTTTTTACAAAAAGCGGTTGACCTATATTATCCTACCTTATATTCTTGTATCCTTCTGTTATTTTCTCGTGGTTGTCTGGATTCAAAGGGACTTCCTGAACCAGTCCGTTGCGCAGCTACTGCAATCTTTAGTTGTGAAACTGCTGACGGGGACGGCTTATACGCACTTGTATTTTATTTTTATCAGCATTCAGTTTTATATCTTATTTCCGTTATTGCTGGGATTGGTGCAGTGGATGAGGAACAGGAATTGGCCGGCATTCTGGATCTTTCCGGCGGGTCTGGCGGTTCAGTGGGCCTTTTTCTTCTGGAACAAATATCACCTCGAACTGCCGAACAAAGGAAGCTATGCGCCGTCCTATATGTCGTTCTACATGCTAGGGGCTGTAGTGGCGATCTATTTCGAGCCGATCAAAGCCTGGCTGACAACGGCATGGAATCAGGCTACCTCCCGGCAAAAAATCGGAACCGTCCTGTTATGGGGCGGTTGGCTTGTCCTGTCCATTGTCGATGTTCAGCTGTACTACGCGTTCAGAACCGGAGCGTACGTGGCGGGAACGACCACGTTCGAACTGGTGTGGAACGCACACCTGCTGCTCTCGGCGCTGGTGCTGATGAAGGCCGCATTTCTGGTGCACCGCAAGGGCACGAAGTTCTGGGTCAGAGCTTTGACCCGGCTGGGCGAACTGTCTTTCGCCATCTACCTGTTTCATCCGGTGGTGCTGCTGGTCTATCGGATGTTCCGCAATCGGCTCGCGGGGGACCAAATCGCGGTCGCTTATTTCTTTTTTATCCTGGGCGGTTCGGCCTGCGCGTTGTTCCTCTCCTGGATTTTCGTTCAGGTCTGTTTTAAAAGACTGCCTTTCGCTTCGGTGTTTCTGGGCAGCGTCCCCGGTTCCTTGAAGCGGAGGAAGGAACAACCGCTTCAGGACACCGCTTCTTCCGCATCCGTAAATGTGAATATGTAGGCTCATTCCAATAACAAAGGGGTGCTGATTAAACCGTTACGCACGGTTCGATCGGCACCCCTGTTACTTGCGGTTACACTTTAAACTTGCTTACGGTTTCCTGCAGCTCTTCCGCCATTTTGCTTAATAAAGCGGAAGATGCGCTGATCTCCTGCATGGAAGCCAGCTGCTCTTCCGTGCTGGCGGCGACTTGTTCGATGCTGGCCGCGGTATCCTCGGAAATCATGGCTACCGCTTCCACGGATTTCAGCACTTTCACCGAATCGGCAACCATCGCTTCCGCCGCTTGGGAAACCTGCTCGATTTCGCGGGTGACTTCGGTGATGGAATCCAGGATGTGCCCGAAAGCCACTCCCGCGGAATCCGCCATGTTGACGCCCCGCAATACCTCTTGAATCACCTGTTCCATGCTGGCGGCCGTCACCTGGGTGTCCCGCTGAATCGCGGCCACCGATTCGGTAATATGGCTGGCGGAGCTGCCGGATTGGTCGGCGAGCTTTTTGATTTCGGAGGCGACCACGGCAAATCCTTTGCCCTGTTCGCCGGCGCGCGCCGCTTCAATGGACGCGTTCAGTGCCAGCAGATGAGTCTGGTTGGCAATTTCCGTAATCATTTGCGTGAAGCTGTCGATTTCTTTGGACCGTTCACCCAGACTGGATACTTCCTGAGCCAGCTTTCTCACGGTTTCGCCGATCGCTTTCATCTGATCGACAACGGATTGCACACTGCCGTTTCCTTCCTCGGCGGTCTGCTGCGTGTGCTCCACGGATTGGACGACCTCATGCGTACTATTGGAGATTTCCTGCATTTGAGCAGCCATACGATTAATGTCATCCCGGGTGCTGCCGATTTCCGTCACCTGCTGGCCGGTGCCGATCGCGACCATTTGCGCGGTCTCCGCCACCTGCTTGCCGGAGGCCGTGATTTGGTCGGAGCTGGCGGTCAGCTCTTCCGCGGAGGCCGCAAGCTGCATGGAATTATTGTTAACCTTGTAGAGCAGAGAGCGTAGTGAAGCGGCCATGGTATTAAAATTATGACCCAAAATCCCCAGCTCATCGTTCCGTTTGATCTGAATATCCTGCGTGAGATCCCCTTCGCTGATCGCCAGGGAAGCCCGGCTGATTTGACGGAGAGGCTTCAAGATGGAAAAGATGATTAAGAAGATAAACAAGGCACCCACAAGGATAGAAACGACAAGGACGAGAACCGTCGATTTAAGGATTGGGGACGCTTGCGCCGCAACCTCGGACTGATACAGGGTCCCGACGATTTTCCATCCGGTCGACGCGTTGGTGGAGAAAATCATCCTTTTCTCTTCTTTGTCTGCTTTATAATCGAGGCGTCCGCTTTCATTTTTGTAAATGTTCTCAATAATGGGGCTGTTGTCTGCGGAAGAACCGACCTCACTAGTGGGGTGATAGACGAATTTCTTATCCTGATCGAGCAGGAAGATGTAGCCTTCGGACCCGATCTTCACGCTTTTCGTCACTAATGACAGTTTCTCGATGGCGACGGACATGGCCACTACACCTTGCCCGTCCGGGATAGCTTTAGCCAAAGTAACGACCTGATTTCCCGTTGCCGCGGAAGGATAAGGGGAGGTGACGATAACCTTACCTTTCTCCGCTAAAGCCTGCTTATACCAGCCCCGTTCGGTGGGTTTATAGTCCGCCGCCATTTTGGTGGCGTCCGAAGAGTCCATATATAAACCCTGGCTCGTTCCGACAAACACCATCTCCGTGTCGGTGTCGGCGTTTTTGGTGATTTGCAGCTGTTTTTTTACACTGTCGCTAGCGCCCAGGTTTGATTGGGTTCCCTGCTCGATCGTGGACAAGTCCACATTATGCGACAGAACCTCGACTTCTTTCTTCTTCGAATCAAAATATTCATTCAGCAGCGCGTCCAGGAGCCGTACATTCTCCTCAGCGGTCTGGGCCATCTGCTCATCCACGTTCTGCTTGGCCGTATTGTAGGAAACCGTGGACAGCAGGATGGTAGGAACGATAAGGAGGACCGCGAAAGCTCCAATCAGCTTGTTTTTGATGGAGAAAAAAACGACTTTGGTAGCGGATGTTGTCTGACTTTCCGTGATGCGCTTGTTCCGTAGTGTTGTCATCGCTCGCGAGCACTCCTCTAAAAAGATATAATTACGGATATAATCGACAAAAGTCGACATTTTTTTTATAGTTTTTAAATTTTTTCAGATGAAAATTTTGTTTCATGAACCATAGCTCGCAGGAACTAATCCTTCACCAGAGTGCCTCGATCTTCTGAGTGCGTTGTCCATGTTGCTCAGTTCCGTCGTCCTCTCGCATTGTCCTCTCGCATTAACGGGAATTTCTCCCGTTAATTTCGACCCAGGGGTGGGGCCTCTCCCAATTAGCTGGATTTTCTCCCGCTAATTCAGCCCATTTTGGCCGATCCGGCCCGATCGCGGCAAATTAGCGGGACTATTTCCAGGTAATTTTCGCTCCTGGCCATTTGCGCGTCATTTAACGGGAGGTTTTCCCGTTAATCTGTCGCCTGGGCGCCTAACCATTGCTAATCATGGGCCCAAGTGGGGCCAACCATGCCAACTATGGCCCAATCATGGCCGTGTCCGACCGCAAGGTTAGGTCCAGGTCCTCGCCGAGACAAACACTGTCAAAGCTCAAACTTGCCGCTTTCTTCTACCGTAACTACACACCGCAGGCAGATCATATTACTCAACTAACTCCGATGCGGAACATGTAATTCCTACTAAAGGAAGGGTAAAATAAGAAGTAATGATGAACGAGATTCGGCCGGGGAGAGCGTTGACGGTTCGGGAACAAATATGTTACGATATGGCATAATCTTTAGTTTGGTAGTATGGTAGCACTTTAATATATTAAAGTAATCATCCGAGCCATTACATGAATTGAGCCATTATAGATGAGGTGAGCGTGTTGTCGAAACCGAAAGGCTTTGAAAAACCGGCAGGTGTCCGCGACTATTTGCCCTTTGCGGCCGAGAAGCTGCGAGCGATCGAGCGGAGCGTCCTGGATTGCATGGCCGGGTGGGGGTATCGTCAAATCATGACGCCGACCATGGAGTATTACGATACGGTGGGCGTGGCCAGTTCCACCTCCGACCGGAAGCTGTTCAAGCTGTTGAACAATAGAGGGACGACTATAGTCCTTCGCTCGGATATGACCGCCCCGATCGCCCGGGTGGTCTCCTCCATGCTGAAGGAAGAGCCGCTGCCCTTGCGCCTGTCTTACCACGCCAATGTGTTTCGGGCGATTGAGGAAGAGGCGGGCAGGGAAGCCGAGTTTTTTCAGACCGGCGTCGAGCTGGTGGGGGACGATTCCCCGGAAGCGGATGCCGAGGTCGTCGCTTTGGCCGTGGCTTCCCTCAAAGCGGCCGGCGTCAAGTCGTTTAAGATCGCGCTGGGCCATGTCGGCTTTCTGAACGGGCTGCTGGAAGAAGCGATTCCGGGACGGGAAGAAGACCGGGAAATCCTGAAAGAGGGGCTGCTGCACCGCGACTACGTCGGCTATCGGGAAACGCTGGCCGGCTTGGCTTTATCGGGGCGGCAGCGCGAGGAGCTCGAGGGCATTCTCCGCCTGCGCGGCGGCAAGGAGATCTGCAAGCAGGCGCTCGAGCTCAGCGGCAACGCGCTGGCCCGGGAAGCGGTGCAGCATCTCAGCGCGGTGTGGGACGCGCTGGAGGATTACGGTGTAGCGCGGCATGTCATGATCGATCTGACGATGATCGGCGACTTTTCCTACTACACCGGGATGACGTTTGAGGGGTATGCCGCCGAGCTCGGCTTCCCCGTCTGCAGCGGCGGACGCTACGATAATCTGCTGCAGCAGTTCGGGCGACCGGCTCCGGCGACCGGCTTCGCGCTCAAGACGAGCCGGATTCTCGACGGCGTTGAAGGGATCGACGTCGTTCGCGAGCTGCCGCTGCTGCTGCAGTACGACGCGGCCAACCGGAAGCGGGCTTTCGCCGAAGCGGAGCGGCTGCGTGACGAGGGACGCAGCGTGATCCTGCGCCGCGTGGAAGAGCCGGCCGAGAAGCTTGGCGAAACGGTCGCCAAGGAGATCAAGAGCGGACCGCTGGGCCCGGCATACGGGGAAATCCGAACGTATACGAGTTTTTAGGCAGCCGAACTCCATTCGTCAAATAACGGGAAAACCTCCTGTTATTTTGTCTTTGAGTAGGCGTGGCGTAACAATAACGGGAAAACTTCCAGCTAATTCTTCCGTTCAAAGCGATTATCCCGACGGAAGGGCAAATTAGCGGCAGGTGTTCCTGCTAAATATGGCGTGCGGGGGATTTTAGCCGGAATTAACGGGAGTTATTCCCGTTAAGAGAGAGGCTCGCTCACTCAGAAGCGGGTCCAAACGGGCGATCGGCCCCGTTGCAGCCGGAGGGAGGCTCATGTCAGGAGATGAGCGAAATTATCAAAGTGGCGATGCCCAAGGGGCGTATCTATAAAAAAGCGTCGGCCCTGTTTCGCGAGGCCGGGATTCAGATTCCGACCGATGTGGACGAGTCGCGCAAGCTGGTGGTTCCGCTGCCGGAAATCGGCATGGAGTTTATTTTGGCGAAGCCGGTGGATGTGCCGACTTACGTGGAGTACGGTGTGGCGGACATCGGCATCGTCGGCAAGGACGTGCTGATGGAGGAGAACCGGGACGTTTACGAACTGCTGGATCTTGGCATTGCCCGCTGCCGGATGTCGATCATCGCGCTGCCGGATTGGAAGCCGGGGATCCACCAGCGCGTGGCCACCAAGTACCCGAACGTGGCTTCGCAGTATTTTCGCGAGCGGGGACAGCAGGTGGAGGTCATCAAGCTGAATGGTTCCATTGAACTGGCGCCGTTGATCGGCTTGGCCGACCGGATCGTCGATATGGTGGAGACCGGGCAGACGCTTCGCGAGAACGGACTGGTGGAGTTGGAGAGCATGTTCGAGATCACGAGCCGACTGGTCGCCAACCGGGTCAGTTACCGGATGAAAAACGCGGAGATTCAAGCGGTTTGCGATGCGCTGGCCAAAGCGATCACCGCTAAGAACGTTTAAGGTTCAGGGACGGATTGAAAGCCGGGGAGGACTTTAGAATGAAAATAGTGAAAGCACAGGATTTTGATCTTCGTCGTGAGGTGGAGTATGGAACGGCGGAGCAGAACGAGGCGGTCCGGGCCATCGTACGGGATGTGAAAAAAGAAGGCGACGCCGCGCTGCTCCGTTACACGGAGAAGTTCGACGGGGTGCGTCTGGAGGCCTCCGGGCTTCGGGTGACGCAGGAGGAGCTTCAAGCCGCTTACGAACAGGTGGGGGCTGCTTTTGTCGAGGCGATCCGGGCCGCGGCGGTGAATATCCGGGCGTTTCATAACAGGCAGAAGCGCAACTCGTGGATGGATTTACAGCCGGACGGCAGCCTGCTCGGCCAAATACTCCGCCCGCTTAAACGGGTCGGCGTGTACGTGCCCGGCGGCAAGGCGGCGTATCCTTCCTCGGTGCTCATGAACGTGATCCCGGCGCAGGTGGCCGGCGTGCCGGAGATCGTGATGGTCACGCCGCCGGCGACCGGCGGACGGGAAGGGATCGACCCGTACATTCTCGTCGCCGCGGCGGAAGCCGGCGTCCACGAAATCTACCGGGTCGGCGGGGCCCAGGCCATCGCGGCTCTGGCCTATGGCACGGCCACGATCGCCCCGGTCGATAAAATCTGCGGACCGGGGAACATCTTCGTCGCGCTGGCGAAACGCGAGGTGTACGGCGCCGTCGACATCGACAGCATCGCCGGGCCGAGCGAAATCGCCGTGCTGGCGGACGACAGCGCCGATCCCGCCTACGTCGCGGCGGACCTGCTCTCGCAGGCCGAGCACGACGAGATGGCGTCGGCGATTCTCGTAACGCCGTCCGAGGCGTTTGCGCAGGCCTGCCGCGCGGAGGTGGAGCGCCAGTTGGCGGAGCTGCCGCGGCGGGACATCGCGGCCGCGTCCGTGCGCGACTATGGCGCGGTTATTCTCGTCGATTCCATCAGGGAGGGAATCGACGTTATTAACCGGCTGGCGCCGGAGCATTTTGAGCTGATCGTGGAGGACCCGATGGCTTATCTCGGCTTGATCGAGAACGCCGGGGCGATTTTCCTCGGACCGTACAGCTCGGAGCCGGTGGGGGATTATTTTGCCGGTCCGAATCACATTATTCCGACGAACGGCACGGCGCGGTTCTCCTCGCCGGTCGATGTGGACGATTTTATCAAAAAATCGAGCCTGATCTACTACAGCAAGGAAGCGCTGCTGCAAAACGGCGCCACGATCATGGAACTCGCCCGGCGCGAAGGGCTGGAAGGGCACGCCCGGGCGATAGAAATCCGGCTGCTTAAAGAAGGAAAGGCGGGGGTAAACGATGACAACCAATAACGGGAACAGCATCAACCAGGCGGGAGCCGGGGAGCGCCGCGCGGAAATTAGCCGCAAAACGAACGAGACGGATATCCAGCTGCAATTCGCCGTAGACGGCACGGGGAAATCCGAGCTGGAAACGGATGTGCCGTTCTTGAATCATATGCTGGACTTGTTCACGAAGCATGGCCATTTTGATCTGGCCGTGCAGGCGCGAGGCGACATTGAGATCGACGATCATCACACGGTCGAGGATATCGGCATCTGCCTCGGGCAGTGCCTGCGGGAAGCGCTCGGCGACAAGCGGGGCATCAAGCGCTATGCGAGCGTGTTTATCCCGATGGACGAAGCGCTCGCGCAGGTCGTCATCGATGTCAGCAACCGGCCGCATTTCGAATACCGCGCCGAGTATCCCTCGGACCGGGTCGGCAGCTTCGATGTGCAGCTCGTCCATGAGTTCCTCTGGAAGCTGGCGCTGGAAGCGCGGATCACGCTGCACGTCATCGTCCATTACGGACAGAACACGCATCATATGATCGAAGCCGTGTTCAAGGCGCTCGGACGGGCTATCGACGAGGCGACAAGCCTGGATTCCCGCGTGACGGGTGTGCCGTCGACGAAGGGAGTGCTGTAGGTGACGATCGCCATTGTCGACTACGGGATGGGCAATTTGCACAGCGTCAGCAAGGCGGTGGAGCGCCTCGGTTTTGAGGGGCTCGTTACGGGCGACGCGGACGCCATCCTCGGCGCGGACGGCGTAGTGCTGCCGGGCGTCGGCGCCTTCGGCGACGCCATGGAGCACCTGCGCGCCTCGGGCCTGGACGGCGTGGTGCGGCAGGCGGCCGACGGCGGTACGCCGCTGCTCGGCATCTGCCTCGGCATGCAGCTGCTCTTCGGCGAGAGCGAAGAGCATGGGCGCAACGCAGGCCTCGGCCTACTGCCGGGCCGGGCGGTGCGCTTTGCCGGCGGCAGTGCCGGCGCCGACGCCGAAGGCGGCGTTCGCGGCAGCCTGAAGGTGCCGCACATGGGCTGGAACCGGCTGGAGTTCCTGCAGCCGGACAATCCGCTCCTGGCGGGCCTGGAGGAGGGACACGTGTACTTCGTCCACTCCTACCACGTGCTCCCGGAGCGGAAGGAAGACCTGCTCGCCGTAACGGATTACGGTCACCCGGTCACGGCCATCGTGGGCCGGGGTAACGTGTACGGCATGCAGTTCCACCCCGAGAAGAGCGGTGAGCTCGGGATGGGACTGCTGCGCAACTTCCTGGCGCTGGCGGAACGTGCGGGGGTGGAAGGCGACCGGCGGTTAGGCTAATAGACATCAGGAGATGAAAATTAACGGGACTACTTCCCGTTAATTTGACGCTGCCAGAGTTGCAAAGGCGATTACCTGGAAAAGTTCCCGCTAATCGGCCTGAATTTAGGGTTTTCCAAGCTTGGGTCGCGAAATAGATGGAGTTTCTCCAGCTAATCGGTATGAAAGGGACTTAGGCGATCATTTTAACGGGAGGTTTTCCTGTTAAATCAGTTTTAGCTACATCAGCTACATCAGCTACATCAGTTGTATTAGTTTCGATTAGTTGCATCAATTTGCACTATAACTTATAGATGTATATTTACTAGATAGCGGGAGGAACCGACATGTCTTCATTCGTGATATATCCGGCCATCGACATCCGGGGCGGGAAATGCGTACGCTTAGTACAGGGGGATTATGCCCGCGAGACGGTATACAATGAAAATCCGGTTGAGGTGGCCCGTTCCTGGGAGGCGCAGGGCGGCTCCTTTATTCACCTGGTCGATCTGGACGGGGCCAAAGCGGGGCATCCGGTGAACGACGCGTTGATCGGCGAGATCGCCCGCCGTGTGCAGGTGCCGGTACAGGTCGGCGGCGGCCTGCGGACGCTGGCCGATGTCGAGCGGCTGTTGAGGCTCGGCGTCAGCCGGGTCATTATCGGCACCGCGGCGATCGAGGACCGCACGTTTACCGAAGCGGTGCTCGGCACATACGGCGACAAGGTCGCCATCGGAATCGACGCGCGGAACGGTTTTGTGGCGACGCGCGGCTGGCTGGAGACGTCCGAGGTTCAGGCCGAGGTGTTGGCCAAGGAGCTGGCGGCCAAAGGGGCGGAGACGTTTATTTTTACCGACATCTCCCGGGACGGCATGATGCAGGGACCGAACGTGGAAGCGATCCGTTCGTTGGCGCAGGCTTCCGGACGTACCGTGATCGCCTCCGGCGGCGTGACCGTCCAGGATGATTTGTTGAAGCTGGCGGCTTATGCGGATCAGGGGATCGGCGGCGCGATTGTCGGCAAGGCGCTCTACACGGGCAGCATCGATCTGGCTGAGGCCATCGCCGCGATTTCGGGCGGCGCGAACTAGAAAAAGGAGTGGAAAGCTATGCTGGCAAAGCGAATTATCCCGTGCCTGGACGTCAAGGACGGGCGGGTCGTCAAAGGCGTGAACTTCGTCAATCTCCGCGATGCCGGCGATCCGGTCGAACTGGCCGCGCTGTATGACCGGGAGGGAGCCGACGAAATCGTGTTCCTCGATATCTCGGCTTCCAATGAAGGCCGGGCTACGATGATCGAGGTCGTCCGGCAGACCGCCGGTGAAATCGCCATTCCGTTTACGGTCGGCGGCGGGATCTCCCAGGTGGACGACATGAAGCGCATCCTGCGGGCCGGAGCCGACAAAATCGGCATTAACACAGCGGCGGTGCTGAATCCGCAGCTGATCTCGGACGGGGCCCGGCGCTTCGGTTCCCAGTGCATCGTCGTGGCGGTGGACGCCAAGTTCAACCCGGAGTGGGGAGAATGGGAAGTCTACACGCACGGCGGGCGGAAGGCGTCCGGCATCAAAGCGCTGGAATGGGTCAAGGAAGCCGAGTCGCGGGGCGCGGGCGAGATCCTGCTGACCAGCATGGATGCCGACGGGACGAAGGACGGCTTCGATCTGCCGCTGACGCGGGAGGTCAGCCGGTCCGTGACGATTCCGGTGATCGCCTCGGGCGGGGCCGGGAAGCCGGACGATTTTTACGAGGTATTTACGGAAGGACTGGCGGATGCGGCGCTGGCGGCGACGATTTTTCACTATAAGGAGATCGCGGTGCCGGATTTGAAGCGGGATTTGAAGTCCAGAGGGGTGGAAATACGATGACGGAACAACAAGGATTGCGGCTGATGGTGCCGTTGGAGGAGCTGGAGCAAGCGATCAAGTGGGACGCGGACGGACTCGTGCCGGCGATCGTACAGGATGCGGAGAGCCGGGACGTGCTGATGATGGCCTATATGAACCGGGAGTCGCTGCGAAAGTCGGTGGAAACGGGGCAAACCTGGTTCTGGAGCCGCTCCCGCTCCGAGCTGTGGAACAAAGGAGCTACGTCGGGAAACACCCAGCACATCCGCGCGTTGCGGTTTGACTGCGACGGGGATACGCTGCTTGTTGAAGTGGACCGGAGAGGCCCGGCGTGCCATACCGGGGAGGACAACTGCTTCTACCGCACGGCGGCGGTTGGAGAGGCATACCGGGGGACGACGGGCTACACGATATTCGAACCGGCGGCTCCACAAACGGAGCGCGGCGGGGATGATAGTGCCCGGTTCACGGTGTTGGCCGAACTGGAACGCCTGATCGCCGAGCGGTACGAGGAGCGGCCGGAAGGTGCGTACACGACGTATTTGTTCGAGAAGGGCCTGGATAAAATTTTGAAAAAAGTCGGCGAAGAGACCGCCGAATCGATCATCGCCGCGAAGAACGGAGACAATGACGAGCTGCGGTACGAGGTCAGCGACTTGATCTATCACCTGCTCGTGCTGCTGCGCCAGCGCCAATTGCCGTTGGACGACATCATGCGGGAACTGGAGCGCCGCCATGAACGGCCGCGCCGGGATTAGGCGGGTGATGGGCGCATGCTGATCGACTACCATACGCACCACGCCCGCTGCGGGCATGCCGTCGGCTCGCTTGAGGAGTACGTGCGGCGGGGGATCGAGATCGGACTTTCGCAGATCGGGTTGTCCGACCACATGCCGCTGCTGCATGTCGATCCGGCGGCTTACTACCCGGAAATGGCCATGCCGATGGAAGAACTTCCCCGCTATGTGGAGGAGGCTTTCGCTCTGAAAGAGAAGTACCAGGGTCAAATCGACGTCCGGGTCGGCCTGGAAGGCGACTACATTGAAGGCTGGGAAAAACAGATCGAGTCCATCGTCCGTGCGTATCCTTGGGATTACGTGATCGGATCGGTGCACTTTCTCGGCGAGTGGGACGTATCCGACTTCCGTCAGGTTCACCACTGGGAAGGGCAGGATGTGTTCGCCGTTTACGAGCGGTACTATGACGCGGTGGCGAAGGCCGCCGCGACAGGGTTCTATGACATCATGGGCCACCTGGATGTCATCAAGCGCTTCGGCCACCGGCCGGACGCCGCCCGTCAGGCGGAGACGGAGGCGCTGGAGCGCCGGGCTCTGGAAGCGGTACGGGCGGCCGGTGTGGCGATGGAGCTGAACGCCTCCGGGCTGTCGAAGCCGGTGGCGGAGATGTTCCCGAGCCGCCGGGTGCTGGCGGCCGCGATCGAGATGGGCATCCCGCTCACGGTAGGGTCGGACGCGCACGATCCGATGAAGCTGAGCGAGCATCTGGACAAGGCCAGAGCGCTTCTTCACGAACTCGGCGTACGAGAGCTGGCCACGTTTGAGAAGCGCAGCCGCAAAATGATTCCATTGACGCTGTAGACCTACCGGCGGTACGCTCAAATAACTCGGCGCCTCATGTTAGATGAAGGGCGGTTCACCCGTCCCTAACGTGGGGCGTTTCTTTTTAGGGTTTGGGCCTGCTCGAACAGGGCCCGGTGCCGAGAATAGCCTGCCTGGTCTCCGACTTAGCGGTCTTTAGGGGCGCTATTATGTCGAATTTGGCTCTTCGGTGTGAAATAGAGGTCATTTGGGTCCTTATTTTTAGAGAAAGTCCGGCAAAAACCGGATTTTTGAGCTCGCACCAGGGAAATAGGGCCCTTTTTAGCCGCTATTCTTCCCGAAAAAGCGAATCTGGGCGAAATAGCAGCCCAAAACGCCGCTATTATAGCGGACGGCCAAAGAAAGTTGCGGACCGTCGCACTATGTCAGGTTTAAGTGCAACGCCAGTGCTGATTTGGGGTCCGCCCAAGGGAAATAAGGACCTTTTTGACCCCTATTATGCCCGTGGTTTCCGGTCCGGTTCACCTACCCTCTTTTACCTCCGTCTAAAGATACGTTTAATCACCCAAATGGCGAAGGCGGCCAAGGCTACCAGGAACCCTAGGGAGATCAGCGTATTTTCCCAAACAAACGACATGGTTAAAAAAAACCCTCTTCTTTAGTGCAATACCCATATTATACCACCTCTTCCTTCCGGTATCTTCTCCCACATTCCCGAACTGGCTGCTTATCCTGCAAAAACCGTTATTTTCTCCCCGTTTTTTCCGTGGGAGGACAGCTTTCACTATGGTATACTGTGAGTTGAAAAGAAGAATTGAAGTAAGAATAGGGAGGTGCCTTGTTTGAAAGAAAATAGAGAGCTGAAGGGGAAGCGGGATAATGTACTGCCGATCTCGATGGATGCGGGCTTTTTCTTCGAGCGGGCTGTCTCTTCATTGGACCGTTACCACTACGACAAGGCATTAAAGTATTTTCGCAAAGCTGTAGAGTATGAACCGAACAATCCGGTAAACCATTGCAATATGGCGGGGATTTTGTCGGAAATGGGGGACTATGAGGCATCCAACGCCGCACTGTCCGTCGTTCTGGAGGAAATCGACCCGAGTATGACGGAATGTTATTTTTATATGGCAAATAACTATGCGAATATGGAAATGTTTGAAGCGGCGGAAGAAGCGCTGGTTACGTATTTGGAGAAAGACGCCAGCGGGCAGTTTTTGACGGAGGCGGAAGAGATGATGGAGCTGCTCCAGTATGAGCTG
The DNA here is from genome assembly GCF_020179875.1 of Paenibacillus sp. alder61. Classification (NCBI taxonomy): domain Bacteria; kingdom Bacillati; phylum Bacillota; class Bacilli; order Caryophanales; family Paenibacillaceae; genus Paenibacillus; species Paenibacillus sp. alder61. The sequence continues at coordinate 306,824 of NZ_JAIUDG010000003.1, read as the reverse complement.
GAGCGTCCGACGAAGCTGAAGAGCATCAAGGCGATGGAGGGCGTCGTCGAGCATGACCGGGCCCGCGAGCTGCTGGAGGAGGGCAAATTCGCCCAGGCGGTGAAGCTGCTGGAGGAGATCGTCCGGAAGCATCCGGATTTCCATGCGGCCCATAACAATCTCGCTCTGGGCTACTACTATCTCGGCCGGTTTCAAAAGGCGATGGATACCATTGAAGAGGTGCTGGACAAAGAGCCAGGGAATCTGCACGGACTTTGCAATCTGGCGATTTTTTATCAGCACGCCGGGGAAATGGGCGCGATGCTGGAGCTGGGAGAGCGCCTGCGCAAAATCGTCCCGTTTCACCAGGAACATGTGTTTAAACTGGCGACAACGATGGGGATTTTGGGCCAGCACGAGGCGGCTTATACGCACTTCAAACGGCTGCTGCGGGATGAAACGATGGAGCGTGATCCTTCGTTGTACCATTACGCGGCGGTCGCGGCGTACCAAATCGGACGCATTGACGAAGCCAAGCGGCTGTGGCGGCAGGTCCATAAGCTGGATCCGGCCAGCGGCGTTGCCGATTATTATTTAAAAGCGATGGAATTCCAAGACGAAGCGGGTCAAGGCCCCGAGTCCGATCCCTCGGAGAATCGGCAATCCGGGCCCCTTACGGTTAGCTATCATTATCATCTTCCTTTTGAAGAGCAGTTTAAGCAATGGGACACTTCACCGGAGAGCTTGGCGGCCGAAATTACGGAAAATCCGCTGGTGCGGTCCTCCTTTTTCTGGGCGCTGCGGCACGGCGACTACAAAACGAAGCTGCAGGTCATTCAGGCGTTCAGCCTGATTGCGGACCGGGAAGTGGAGGAGGCGTTAAAGGCCTTCTTACTCGAGCCGGAGGAGGACTCCTATTTGAAGGAGATCGCCTTGTTCGTCCTTCGCAATCTGGGCGTCGATAACCCGCTGCCGGTCATCTCCGGGGAGCAGACGAAACTGGTCGATCCCAGTCGGGTAGCTTCAAATCTGCCCGTATGGAAGAGCGAATGGCAGGCCGTCGTCGATCTGGCGATGGGGCACATGAAACGCCGCTTCGATCTCCAGCAGCAGCATGATCTGGAGACGTTGTGGGCGGAGTTTCTAACTCTAGTCTACCCGGAAACCCCGGCGATTACGCATATCGAGGGATGGGCCGCGGCGCTGGAATATTTGACGGCCAAAATCCATCGCCGACCGGTAACTTATGAAGCGGTGGCGGAACGCTACGGTATTTCGGCCTCGACGGCGCGCCGTTATACCCGGCGGATCGATGAGGTTTGCGGGGTCAAGAAGAAGATGGAGTCGATTTTCCCCTCCGTTCAATAGATACGGGCCCGGCAAGCGGGTAAAGGGGGGCCAACTTGGGTAAAACTTAGTATAAGTGTGGGTTCTTGCAGCAGAGTTTAGACTTAAGCGGAACAGCTAATATGCTAGTTACATATTCAAGGAGGAGGCAATCATGTACAAATCGATTGTGATCGGAACCGGCCCCGCGGGGCTTACGGCGGCCATCTATCTGGCCCGCGCGAATCTGAAGCCGCTGGTCATCGAAGGAATTCAGCCGGGCGGTCAATTGACGACAACGACGGAAGTGGAGAATTTTCCGGGATTCACCGATGGTATTCAAGGCCCGGTTCTGATGGATAACATGCGCAAGCAAGCCGAGCGTTTCGGTGCGGAGTTTCGGAGCGGCTGGGTGGAGCAGGTGGACTTTTCGAACCGCCCGTTTAAAATCCGGATGGAGGGCGGCGATACGCTGGAGGCCGAAACTATTATTATCTCGACCGGGGCGTCGGCCAAGTATCTGGGTATCCCGGGCGAGCAAGAGAATGTGGGCCGCGGAGTAAGTACTTGCGCCACATGCGACGGCTTTTTCTTCCGCGGGAAAAAAATCGTCGTGGTCGGGGGCGGCGATTCGGCGATGGAGGAAGCGAGCTTCCTGACGCGCTTTGCTTCCAGCGTTACGCTGGTGCATCGGCGCGAGGAGCTGCGGGCCTCCAAGATCATGCAGGACCGCGCCCGCGGCAACGAGAAGGTCCAGTGGGCGCTCAACCGCACGCCGATCGCCGTCGTCACGGACGAGAACGGGACGGTCAAAGGCCTGCAGGTCCGCAACAACGTTACGAACCAGGAGGAACTGGTGGAAGGGGACGGGGTGTTCGTGGCCATCGGGCATACGCCGAACACGAAGTTCCTGGGGGATGCGATCCGGACCGACGAACAGGGCTACATCGTCGTAAAGCCGGGGACGACGGAAACGAACATCCCCGGGGTGTTTGCCTGCGGCGACGTTCAGGACACCCGCTATCGCCAAGCGATCACGGCCGCAGGTTCGGGCTGTATGGCGGCGATGGATTGCGAGAAGTACCTGGAAGGCAGCATGGTTCATGACTGGAGCGAAACGCTGAACAAGTAAGACCCTATAGAACGAATAAAGCCTCCTTCCGGTTGCCCGGAACGGAGGCTTTATTCGTTATGCTCAAATCCACCCTTTCTCCTCCGCCAGCCGGACGGCTTCGATCCGGCTTTTGACATCCAGTTTGTTCAATGTTTCGGAGATATAGTTGCGGACGGTCCCGTAGGACAGGTGGAGCTGGAGGGCGATTTCCCCGGCGCTGCGCCCTTCGGCGGCGAGCCGGAGGATGTCCTGCTCCCGCGGAGTGAGCGGATTCTCCTCTCGCAGGCTGCCGAACACGAGCTCGGGCGACACTTCCAGATGCCCCGCCATCACCCGGCGAATCGCTTCGGCCAGCTTGTCGCTGGACTCGTCCTTGAGCAGATAGCCGTTTACTCCCGCTTTGGCCGCACGCTCAAAATACCCCGGCCGGGCAAACGTGGTCAGTATAATGATGCGGCATGGCGAGCCCGCGGCCTTCAGCCGCTCGGCGACATCCAGCCCGCTCATTCGCGGCATTTCGATGTCCATCAGGCAGACATCGGGCCGCAGCCGCTCGATCAGCTCCCAGGCTTCGGCCCCGTCGGCCGCCTGTCCGATGACCTCCAGGTCGTCCTCGAGATCGAGCAGGGACGCGAGCGCCCCCCGCAGCAGGCGCTGATCTTCCGCGATGACGATACGGATCATACGGTTTCACCTTCCTTCCGGTCTTTCACAATAAGCGGCACGCTAATACGCAGCAGGGTCCCTCGGGAAGGCCCCGACTCCACCGTCAGCGAGCCTTCGATCAGGGAAAGTCGCTCCGCCATGCCCTTCAAGCCATTCCCCGGGCGCAGAGCTCCGGTCAGGGCACTCTCCCGTTCGGATGGCAGCCCGATCCCGTCATCCTCGACGGAGAGCAGCACCACCGCGTCGGTGATGTCGATCGTCACGAGGCAGCGGCTGGCTTTGCTATGCTTCACGATATTGGTCACCGCTTCCTTAAGACACATGGCGAGGATGTTCTGCGTCAAATCGGACAGGCCCTCAAGCCCGGCGTCCCCTTCCACCCGTAGGGAGATATCGGCCGAACGCAGCATTTCCTGCGCCTCCGCTATCCCTTCCGCCACCGAGATGGCGCGCATATCGGAGACCAGCTCCCTGACCTGGCGCAGCGCCGCGCGGGAGGTCCGTTGAATTTCAAGGGCTTCCGTCTGGGCTCGTTCCGGGTCCTTGACCACAAGCTTCTCAACAAGTTGGCTCTTCAACGTAATGAGCGACAGCGTATGGCCGAGCGTATCGTGCAGGTCCCGGGCGATACGCATCCGTTCCTCGCGTTTGACCAGCTCTTTGATTTGCAGGTTGGCCTCTGCCAGCTCGCGTTCCAGACTCTGCTTGCGGGCCATGGAACGGATGCCGAACGGCGAGGCCAGCATTAGAGTGAAGAACGGCACCGTCATTATGAAATCGTCCGCCGTCATCCCACGAGCCGAAATCAGCATCGGTACGATCTCAACGACCGCAAACGCCCCCATAGCGACATTGAACTGCCGGTGATCGGTGTACCATCCGATAAAATTGGCCGTAAAGAAACCCATGTACAAATTATAGGGCGTATAGAACAAGGACAGCGCGGCGATTAAAGCCAGCTGCAGAGCGAGCCAGAGGGAGAAGGCTTTTCCGGTGACCGTATAAAGCTGGCGGTAAGTCACGATAAACAGGGCGATCATGGCGTAGCCGAGGACCAATTTCAAGCCGGTCTCATGCCGGATGTTGAAAAGGGGCAGCGCAATATAAATCAGCCACATGTAAGGAAACAGGCCGTATTTTCTCGGAAACAGCTGAAACTTCCCGACAGGGTTATTTTGCAAAACTATACCACTTCCTGTTTTTTTCGAATATACGTGGATAGTACCATAAACAGGAGAAAATAGCCCAGCAAAATCAGCACATTCCTCCACTCCGGCGCCTGTCCGCGAATGATTTCCCAGGCTCCGTTGCCGTAGTGGTACGAAGGAAGCCATTTGCCGATCAGCTGCATAAACTTGGGGAGGATCTCGATCGGCATCCACATGCCGCCCAGCACGGCCAATGCCAGATAGACCCCATTGCTGACGCCGCTGGCCGTATCGGCCCGCTTCATCGTTCCGATCAGCGTCCCGATCGCCAGGAACGGCAGCGAACCGGCGAGAATCCACAGTCCGCAGGAAATCCAGGTCAGCGCGGGCAGCGAGACGCCGTTAATCAGGCAGCCGGCCGCAAAAATAAAAAGAATGGACATCAAATGCATACAAGTTTGGCCGATCATTTTGCCGAGAAAATAAATCCATCCCGGGAGCGGAGTCACCCGCATGAACGTCGTCCATCCTTGGGACCGCTCCTGCACCAGCCGGATGCCCAGCGTCATGATCGCCGAACCCATTACGCTGAAGGTCGTCATCGACATGAGATAGTGCGCCGCCCATTCCGCGGGCTCCCCGTTTCCGGCATTCACCACCCGGGTGAAAATGAAATAAAACATCACGGGCATCAGCAGGGACCAGAAAATATAGTAGGGGTTGCGAAATACGCGCAGCAACTCGGCTTTGCATTGGCTTAAAAGCAGCTTCATCGTTATTTGGCCTCCTTCAGGTTTAATGTCAATTGTTCAAAAGCCTCGTCCAGACGCCCCTGCTCGGTTCGAATATCCCGTACTCCGAGGTTCTGAGCGAATAGAGCCGCCAGCGTCACATCCGTATCCTCTGTGGCCAGATAAATCCGCCCGTCCTTGTCGTAGCACTCCGATACCATCGGCAGCCGGCGAAGTTTCTCCCGGAGATCGGGCCCTTCGTCCCGCGGCAAAACCGATACGGCCCGCTTGACGATCCGGGACTTGATTTCTTCCGGCGTGCCGTCCGCCACGATACTTCCCTGGTGGAACAGCAGGATCCGATCGGCATTATCGTCGGCTTCCTGAAGGTAATGCGTCGTAAAAATCACCGTTTTTCCCAGAGCGGCGAGTTCCCGTACCCGGTCCCAGAAACGGCGGCGGGCCGAGATGTCCAGCCCCACGGTGGGCTCATCGAAAAAGAGCAAATCCGGGTTGCCGGCCATGGCGAGGGCGAAGCCGAGATTGCGTTTCTGGCCGCCGGAGAGCTTCTCCGCAAACCGCTTCAAATCGCCTTCCGCAAGCCCGGTGAGCCGCACCAAAGTTTCCATATCAAGCGGGTTCGGGTAATAGCTGCGCACGAGTTCCAATACTTCCTTCACCCGGAGCCGGTCCATGACGCTGACCTCCTGCAGCATGGCCCCGGTTCTTTCGCGGACCGTCCGGTCTTTCGGCGGTTTGCCGAACAGCCGGATAGTGCCCTCCGTGGGCTCCAGCAGGCCGAGCATCATGGAGATGGCCGTGGTTTTTCCGGCGCCGTTTGGCCCCAATATGGCGATGATGTCGCCTTTATCGATGCGGAAGGAGATGCGGTTGACCGCTTTTTTGTCTTTAAACGTCTTGCTGACCTGGTTTACTTCTAGTATCGATTCCATGGGTACGCCTCCGTTGATTGTTCTTGATTCCCTTGATTTCAATGTACAGGACGGAGGAGGTAAGCGTTAGTTAGGAGTGTCAGGTTAGGAGGGTGACAATTGTCACGAAAAAAACCGTTCGTCTCCGCAGCCTTTTCGGGGCTTATCGGTACGAACGGTTTTGATCTTTCCGGCGGTCCTAGATCGCTAAATCTCTTTGCGGCGGAAATAAATCAGGCCGGCGGCAAAGAAGAGGATGAAACTGCCGAGCACGGTGATCATCAGATTTTCCAGCGGCAGGTTGAATGCCCCGTAGCTCTCCATGCCTTTCGGCATCATGGCGAGAACGGGCTGGGCCCAGGGATAGTACGGGCCGTAGGTGCTGGAGTTGACGATCAGCATGTTCGGAATCGTCAGGGACACGTTGATGGCCAGCGGAGCCGCGAAGCTTGCCCAGGTCAACGAGACGCCAAGCTGCAGCGCGACCAGCGGCAGGCAGGCGATCCAGCCGCCGAGCTGACTGCCGATCAGCATGCTCCAAGGAATCGGGGCGTCAAAGCCCTGAATCTTGCCCGCCACCAGGATCGCGGCCAGGAAGATCAATTGGCAGACGGCCAGCAGGCCGGCCACGACGGAGAACTTGGCCAGATAGACAGAAGTGCGGGAAACCGGAAGAACGAGAAGCTGTTTCCAGCCGCCTCCGGTATGCTCGTAACGGCACAAGAAAGCCGGGAGCAGACCGGAGATTATAGGCAGGAACAACATACCGTGGAGGATGGACATCGTTCCGGCGATCACCGTCCACGGATCGGTTCCCTCCGGCGGATTGGAGAGCACGCCGATCAGGATCGAGAGGACGGGACTCGCCAGCAGAACCAGCCAAATCCGCGATTTCGACATTTTTAGGCGTTCCGACGACAGGACGCGAAAAAAGGTGACCATCTAATCCACATCCTTTCGGTTAAAATGCATCAGACCCATGAACATGATCAGGAAGCCGGTGACGACTCCCGCTCCGATAAACCATTCCGCATGGGGTCCTTCGTAACTAAAGCGCGGCCAATTGAGCGGAAAGAATTCCGACAGCTGGGAGGCGAAGGGCGAGATCAGCGCCAGGGCGACGCCGAGCGAGACCGGCAGCGATTGATTGCGGAACGTCAAGGACAGCCACAGCTGGAGCGCCAATAATGGCAGGGCGCCCAGAAAGGGAAGAAAGCCGACTTTCACCAAAGTTTCGACGGGGATGTCCGTGCCGAAGCCGAGCGCTAAACCGAGGAGCGCGGTACCGATCGGCAGTAGCAGGCACGAAACCGTCAGCAGCAAAAAGCAAAGCGTAAACTTGGCGCTGAACACCGCTGTCCGCGAGATCGGCAGCGCGAGCAGCTGCTTCCAGGAGCTAGTCTGATGCTCGACGTTGGCGACGAGCGAACTGATCAGCGTGACGCCCAGGTAGAGGGCGATGGGGACGAAGTCAGCCACATTATCGATCAGCCCTTCCCAAAGGTGACCCGCATACTGTCCTTTCAGATAATCCAGCCGCAGCCCGAAGTTCAGCGCCTGCATCGCCACCAGCCCGATCGGGGCCAGGAAAATCAAAAACCAGATCCCCTTGCGCCGGATTTTCAGAAAGTCGGAGGACAACGAGCGCAACATCATGGCCGGCTCCCCTCCCCGATCACCTGCATAAAGATGTCTTCCAGCGATTTCTTGTTCTGCTCGACCCGGTAAATGTCATGCCCGTTTTCGACAAGCCTTTTCACGAGCAGGGCGACCTGCGGATCCTTCATCCCCGGGAAGACGAGCGTGCCCTCCTTCAGGGTCCCGGAGGCTCCCATATCGCGGGCCAGCCACAGCGCCGAATCCGGCTCCGAAACCACAAGTTCCATATCGTGCGAGGCCTGAAGCTTGAGGTTGTGGATTGTGTCCTGGAACACCATGCGCCCTTCGCGGATGATGCCGACCCGGTTGGCCATTTGCTCGACTTCGCCGAGCAGGTGGCTCGAGACGAGGACGGTAATGCCGTATTGACTCGGCATACTTTTGATCAGCTCGCGGATCTCATGAATTCCGGCGGGATCCAGTCCGTTGGTCGGCTCGTCAAGAATGAGCAGATCCGGGCTGCCGAGCAGGGAGGCCGCGATGCCGAGCCGCTGCTTCATACCGAGCGAGTAGCCTTTCACCGGGCGGCGGGCTTCGCTGGTCAGCGAGACGATCTCCAGCACCTCGTCGATGCGGGACTTCGGCGTCCCCAGGATCCGGCGGATCGCTTCCAGATTGTCGATGGCGTTCAGATGGCCGTAGTAGGACGGATATTCTACCAGGGAGCCGATGCGGCGCAGGATCTCCAGCTTCTCCTTGCGGAGGTCGCGGCCGAATATCCGAATCGAGCCCTCACTGGGCTGGATCAAGCCGAGCAGCATGCGGATGGTCGTGGTTTTCCCCGCGCCGTTCGGGCCGAGAAACCCGTAGATGTCGCCCTTGGCGATCTCCAGGTTCAGATGATCGACGGCATAACGCCCTTTGTATTTTTTCGATAAGTCTTCCGTTTGAATAATCATTTCACTCACGTGGTATCACCTCGGTAACTATCATAGCTGCCGAAGGTTAAGAGTGAAGGGGGGCCGAGTTTAAGTTTTGGTTAAGATTCGAGGGACAGGCGCTCCATCAGCCAATCTTGATAATAGCGATCAAATTCCTGCAAATCTGCATGCTTTTTTCTAGTTCGGGGCCGAAAATTCAAAATCCCTGCGATTCTGCAGGAATTTTCGACGAAACCGACTCGCTTCTCTAAAATCGCTAGAAATAGCTGCAGATTTGCATCTTTTTTCGCATTCGCGCGGAGATCGGCCTAAATACCTGCAGATTTGCATCTTTTTGAGTTGGAAGGTGGGTGGAAGTGCGGCACGGGAAAAAAGCCTGCGAATTCTCGCAGGCTTTTACTCGCCAGGCATTTACTTTACGAGCGGGCTTGGGGCCGCCGTAAAGATATAGGTTCGCGTGCCGCGCTCCGCCGTTGACTCCGTTTCCCGGCACAGATTCATCTCCCGCAGCAGCAGATCGACGATCTGCAGGCCGAGGCCGGCTCCCTTGGAGGGGGAGACGGCGCCAAGGCCGGGGCCGCGGTCGGCGATGACCAGCGCGGGCTTGCCGTGCCGCTCCGCCAGCGAGATGCCGACGTACCCGCCGGAGCGGGCGTGCCGGACCAGGTTCTGGAACAGGTTGTCGAGCACGCGGCGAAAGCCCTGCTCGTCAACGTTCCAGATCAGCGGTTCGTCCGGCAGGTCGATGTCGGCTTCGATGCCCGCCTTTTCCCACAGCGGGTACCAGGCGGCGGCGCTGACGCGGACGATGCGGAGGACGTCCCGATCCTCCGGGTTCAGAGCATACCTGCCGCTGGAGAGCAGGTTGTAGGAGAGAAGATGGTCGATCAGCGTGCCGAGATCCTTGATTTTGACTTCCATCAGCGCCAGGACTTCGCGGCCCTGCTCGGACAGCGGTTCCTTGCGGAACGAGTAAAGCTGTCCGCCAAGCACCGTCAGCGGAGTACGCAAATCATGCGACAGGTTGCCGATCAGGTTCTTGCGGAGCTCCTCCTCCTCCCGCTCCCGCTGCCGGCTCTGGCCAAGCTCGTCGACCATCCGGTTAAACGCCTGTTCCAGGCGGCCGATCTCATCCGGGCGGCCCTCGGCGATCCGTACCGGCAGCCCGTTAGGTCCCGTCCGGGCCATCCCCGTTTCAAGGCGAAGCAGACGGGTCCGGATATCCCGGAAGAACAAGTAGGAAATCAGGATGAAAAACGCAAACATCATGAACATAAACAACCCGTAAAAGCGGGAGTCCCCGTTTCGCTCGGTCGACGATTTGTACATATGGGCCCGAGGGAGCTCAAAGACCATAAAGCCTTGGTTCCCCGGACTTTTCTTGGAACCGATAAAAGCCACGATTGTAAAAGGATCGCCGTTGACGGCCCTTTTCATATAAGCTATCGCGTCCTCCGCCGACCACTTGGCCGGCAGACCGCTCCGTTCAGGCAGCTGGAGGCGGGTCTGACCCGCGCTGTCGACCCAGAACAGGGAGGCGTCGGGGTATTCCCGCTTCAGCTGCCGGAGCCTTTCATCAATCGCTTGCGGGGCTTTTCCCCCTAGAGCCTGGGCTTCTCCGTGCCACATGGTTTCCAGATCCAGCCCCGACCCGTAATCGCGCACCGTTTCCGCGGTCCCGGGAGCCGGAGGGAAAAGCAGCCGATTAACGCCCCAGGAAGCCGCAAAGCTGACGGGAATCAGGATCGGGACGAGAACGAGGGCAAACCCGATGATGATCAGATAACGGGACAGCAGGGAGTTCCGGAACTTGGTTTTGACGTAAGGCTTCATGCCCGCACCCGGTACCCGATCCCCCGGATCGTCTCAATGATTTCCGGCGACGCCGGGTCCCGTTCCAGCTTCTCCCGCAGATGGCGGATGTGGACCATCAGGGTTTTGTCGCCGTCCAGATAAGGTTCTCCCCAGACCGACTCGAAGATTTGCTCCTTGGTCATGATCTGGCCGAGATGGCGCAGCAAGTATTGAAAAATGTGAAACTGCTTGCCGGTCAGCACGATTTCCTCGCCGCTCTCCCGGTTCTTGATGATGTTCTCCTTCTCGTAGATCAGCAGATGGCCGAGCTGGAGCGGTTCGGCGGAAGGGGCCCCGCTGCGCCGCAGCAGTACCTCGACCCGGGCGGCCAGCTCGTCCGGATGAAACGGCTTCGTGAGGTAGTCATCGGCGAACTGCAGTCCCTGCAGCTTGTCGTCGATGGAGGTCCGGGCGGAGAGCATCAGGATCGGGAGGCCGGGATATTGTTTCTTCAGCCGCTGACCGACCGTGAACCCGTCCAGACCGGGCAGCATGACATCCAAGATGGCCAACTGGCATGAGGCGGCCTCGTCGACTGCCCGATCCCCGTTGGTCAGCCAGATGACGCCGTACCCGCGTTCCCGCAGGTCTTGATGCACCCAGTCCCCGATTTCTTTTTCATCTTCAATATATAGAATCGTCTTCTCATGGATCATCCGAGATCATTCCTTTCCGACTCTATTGTGGCAAATTCATAGAAAAAAAGAAACTCCGACGACTATATAAATTGAACGAGGAGTCCGCGTAGGCAGCGGCTGAATTAAATGAATATCTCCCGTTAATTCGGTGTCTATCCGGAAGTAGAGGTCATTTAGCTGGAATATTTCCCGCTAATTTCTTCTGAAAAGCGTGTCTCAGCGGTTGGACCGCAAAATAAATGGAGTTTTTCCATCTAAATCGGACTCAAGGACCAAGTTTGAAAAATTAGCGGGAGGTTTTCCCGTTAATGCATACATAGCAACCCGGCAAAAACCAAGTGATTCTAATCACAAGCCGAGCGGTTCGGCTGTGCTATTTTCGTAGTGAGAATTGTTATCAGTTAATTGAATCAGGCCCGTAACTGTCGGGTGGATCTGGCCATATGGATTTTAAATCACGAGGAGGATGAACGATGAGCGAGCTGATCAACAACCGGGAGCACGCTGTGCCGGAGCAGACCCGGCGCCAGGCTTTGTTGAAGGAAATAATCAAGGAGCTGCACGGGGGCAAGAGCGTGGACGAAGTGAAGGCCCGTTTCGAAGAAGCGGTGGGCGATGTCACGGTGGCGGAAATATCCGCCATGGAGCATGCGCTGATGGAGGAGGAGGGCATTCCGGTGGAGGAGGTTCAGCGGCTGTGCTCCGTGCATACGGCCATTTTTAAAGGCTCGATTGAAGAGATCCACCGTTCGTCCAGACCGGAGGAGCAGCCGGGACACCCGGTGCACACCTTCAAGCTGGAAAACCGCGAAATTGAGAAACTGGTGAATTTCAAACTGAGTTTGCATCTGGACAAATTCCGCAAAGAGGACGGCGAGGAGATCGTCTTCAAGTTGATCGAGGACCTGAACCTCCTGTTGGACTTGGATAAGCATTACAGCCGGAAGGAGAATCTTCTTTTTCCCTATCTCGAAAAGTATGGAATCTACGGGCCGACCAAGGTCATGTGGGGCGTGGATGACGCGATCCGGGCCATGATCAAGGAAGTTAAGGCCAACCTGATGTCCTACAACGGAGACAAGGAGATGATGTGTACCGATGTGGAGCGGATCATTCAGGAAGTCAACGCGATGATCTTCAAGGAAGAGAACATTCTGCTGCCGATGGCCCTGGAAAAGCTGACGGAGGACGAGTGGTTGAAAATCGCCCGGGAGAGCGACCAAATCGGCTTCTGCCTGACCGCCCCCGAGCGGGAATGGGTGCCGGAACGGGTTCCGTTGCCGGGGGCGGACGCGCCGGATGGGACCGGGCTGGCCGAAGGCGAAGCCGAAGCTGCGGCTGAGGCTCCCCGGGGCTTCGTCAAGTTCGAGACCGGCGTTCTTTCGGTAGAGCAGCTGGAAGCCGTGATGAACCACCTGCCGGTTGACCTGACGTTCATCGACGAGAACGATGTGGTGCGGTATTTCTCGCACGGCAAGGAGCGGATTTTCGCCCGCACGAAAGCAGTGATCGGCCGGACGGTGCAGAACTGCCACCCGCCGCAGAGCGTCCATGTCGTCAATGAGCTGCTGGCCGACTTCAAATCCGGCAAAAAGGATGCCGAAGATTTCTGGATTCCGTTTAAGGACAAATTTGTCTACATCCGTTACTTCGCGGTCCGCGCCGCGGACGGCCGCTACCTCGGCACGCTGGAGTTTACCCAGAACATCGCGCCGATCCGGGCGCTGGAAGGACAGAAGCGGATCTTGTCCTGAAGTTCCGAAATGACCGCCTTGGTCCCGCTGGATGCGGGTGCCGGGGCGGTTTCTTTTTCCTCTGGATGTGATAGTTGTCATATTGCTCGAAAGCCTTGTCCCTGCTGGATTCTTGGAGTCCCTCCCTTCTCTTGACCGAATGGGAGGGTTCGCTTATAGTGGGTACGTAGGTATATTACAATTCGTTATTATTTATAGAAAAAGGTGGCTTGTACAATGTCTGAAAAAATCTACATTGGTGTTGACCTGGGCGGAACCGCGATCAAAGTCGGCATCTGCAATGAGGAGGGCCAGCTTCTTCATACCTATGAAGGGCCTACCGAATCGGATAAAGGTGGGGAAGCGATCGTCAGCAACATCGAGCGTTACGTCCGTCTGATTGTGGAGGAATCCCCTTTCGAGTGGGAGCAAGTGGCTGGCGTCGGCGCCGGAGTGGCCGGCTTTACGAACGTGCGCGACGGGATCATTATTTTGGCGCCGAATGTAGGTTTGAAGGATTTCCCGATCCGTGAACTCCTGGAGAAACGGTTGGGCAAGCCGATTAAAATAGACAATGACGCCAATGTGGCGGCTTTGGGCGAAGCCTGGGGCGGCGCGGGGAAAGGCATCGACAACTGCGTATGCTATACGCTCGGAACGGGTGTCGGCGGCGGCATTATTATCGAAGGCAAAATCTATCAAGGTTTCTCGGGACTCGCGGGAGAACTCGGACATATGCATGTGGTGCCCGATCTGGAAGCGATTCAATGCGGCTGCGGCCAAATGGGCTGCCTTGAGACCGTTTCCTCCGCAACCGGGATTATCCGCATGGCCAAAGACGCTGTAGCGCGCGGCGAGCGAACATCCCTCTCGCTGGTCGAGAACATTATGGCGAAGGACGTCTTCGACGCGGCGAAGGCCGGCGACGAGCTCGCGGTTCGCATCGTAAGCCGGGCCGCTTTCTATCTCGGGAAATCGCTGGCCTCGGTGGCCGTGGTGTTGAATCCCGAGCTGTTCATTATCGGCGGCGGCGTTTCGAAAGCCGGGGACATTCTCTTCAACGAAATCCGCAGCGTCTTCGCGAAGCATGCGCCCGAACCGGTTCAAAAGGGCGTACAGATCGTTCCGGCCACGCTGGGCAACGACGCCGGAATGGTCGGCGCGGCGGGTCTGTTCCTTCGTTCCTGATAGCGATTCGAATCTTTAGTATAATATAATATATATAGAGGATTAGGAGAAATTGCGAGGAGGGAAAAGGATGCCGGAAAAAGAAGGTTCCCCGGTCGCCAATCTGTTGATTATCACGGGCATGTCCGGTGCCGGTAAGTCGCTGGCCGTACGCAGCCTGGAAGATCTCGGTTTTTTCTGCGTTGACAATTTACCCCCGGTGCTTATCCCGAAGTTTGCCGAACTGATCGAACAGTCCAAAGGGAAGATCGCCAAGGTGGCGCTGGTCATCGATCTGCGCGGCCGGGAATTCTTCACGGCCTTGTCGGAATCGCTGGCTTATATCCGCGACCATTTTACGATCAAGAGCGAAATTCTGTTCCTGGATGCCACCGACGCCATTTTGGTGCAGCGTTACAAAGAAAGCCGCCGACGCCACCCGCTCGCTCCGGAGGGCATGCCGCTCGACGGCATCCGCCTGGAGCGCAAAATGTTGGAAGAACTCAAAATGTCGGCCACGCAGGTGATCGACACGAGCAACATGAAGCCTGCGCAGTTGAAGGAGAAAATTATTTCCCGGTTCTCCCACCTGGAGAGCAGCAACTTATCCGTTAATATTACCTCGTTCGGATTTAAATACGGCATACCGATCGACGCGGACCTAGTGTTCGACGTCCGGTTTTTACCGAACCCGCATTATATCGAGCAGCTTCGTCCGCACACCGGACAAGACAGCGATGTATATGATTATGTTATGAAGTGGCCGGAAACCCAGGCTTTCCTGACCAAGCTGTTGGATATGCTGCACTTTCTGCTGCCTCAATATCATAAAGAGGGAAAAAGCCAGGTCATCATCGGCATCGGCTGTACCGGCGGCAAACACCGCTCGGTCGCCATCGCCGAATATTTGGGCCGGATGCTCGGAACCAGCGAAACGGAGACGGTTCGCGTCAGCCACCGGGACGAAGGCCGGGACCGGCATTAAGGGCCGCTTAGAAAATCAAGAGGTGAGTCAGAAGTGATCAATCGGGCCAAGGAAGAAAGAGTGCCGCGGATCGTCGTGATGGGCGGGGGAACCGGCTTATCCGTGATGCTTCGCGGATTGAAAGAAAGACCGCTCGATATCACGGCCATTGTTACCGTAGCGGACGATGGGGGCAGTTCCGGCATTCTGCGCAGCGAGCTGCAAATGCCGCCTCCGGGAGATATCCGCAATGTGTTGACCGCGTTGGCGGATGTGGAGCCGCTCCTGTCGGATATGCTAAGCTACAGGTTTGCTTCGGGGTCGGGCCTCGCGGGGCACAGCCTCGGCAACCTGATTCTCGCCGCGATTACCGATATATCCGGCGATTTCGTCACCGCCGTGCGGGAGCTGAGCCGCGTGTTCGCCGTCCGGGGACGGGTACTCCCCGCCGCGGGGCAGGCGGTCGTGCTTCACGCGGAGATGGACGACGGGACGATCATCACCGGGGAGTCCAAGATCCCCGAGGCCGGCGGCAAGATCAAGCGGATCTTTCTGGAGCCGGAGGAAGTGGAACCGCTCCCCGAAGCGGTCGATGCGATCCGTGAGGCCGATGCGATTCTGATCGGGCCCGGGAGTTTGTACACGAGCATCATTCCGAATCTGCTCGTGCCGAAACTGGCCGAAGCGGTGTTGGAGAACGAGAAGGCGATTAAAATTTTCGTCTGCAACGTCATGACGCAGCCGGGAGAGACCGACGATTATACGGTCAGCGACCATTTGCAGGCCGTATATGAGCATGTGGGGCATCATTTATTTGATTATGTCATTGTGAACGATGGAGAAATTCCGACCCAGGTTCAGGATTTCTATGCCGAAAAAGGCGCCAAGCCCGTTCAGGTCGACTGGGATGTGGTTACGGGCCGCGGCTATAAGGTGATTGCCGATACGCTGGTTTTATTCCGGCGATATTTGAGGCATGATGCGGACAAATTAAGCCATCATATTTATCAGTTGGTGCAGAACTGGATTTTACGAAAGAGGTGAGTCCCTTGTCGTTTGCGGCGCAAACCAAAAAAGAATTGACCATGGTCGAAGCCGATTCCTGCTGCGAGCAGGCGGAGTTGTCCGCCCTGATCCGAATGAACGGATCGGTACAGGTTTCGAACAAAAAGGTCATTTTGGATATATCGACGGAAAACGCCGCGATAGCAAGGCGGATCTATTCATTGCTGAAGAAGCATTTTCAAATTCATACGGAACTGTTGGTCCGTAAGAAGATGCGGCTCAAGAAGAACAACGTCTATATTGTTCGGATTCCGGGCCGGGTGCAGGAGATTTTGAAGGATCTGCGGATTGTCTCGGAGGGATTTATTTTCACGCCCGGGATTAATCCGGAGCTAACCCGGAAAAACTGTTGTAAGCGGGCTTATCTTCGGGGTGCCTTCCTGGCGGGGGGCTCGGTCAATAATCCGGAGGGATCGTCTTACCACCTTGAGATTTCGTCGATGTATGAGGAGCACTGCAAATCGCTGGTCGATCTGGCGAACGAGTTCCATTTGAACGCCCGCTGCATCGAACGGAAGAAAGGTTTTATTTTTTATATCAAAGAAGGCGAGAAAATCATCGAGCTGCTTAACATTATCGGAGCCCACCAGGCGTTGTTCAAATTTGAGGACGTACGGATTATGCGCGACATGCGCAATTCCGTGAACCGGATCGTGAACTGCGAAACGGCCAATTTGAACAAGACGATCGGGGCGGCGGTCCGGCAAATCGATAACATCAAGCTGCTGCAGAAGGAAGTGGGCCTCGAAAACCTGCCTGACAAGCTGCGCGAGGTGGCCGAGGTCCGGCTCGCCCATCCGGATATGAACCTGAAGGAAGTCGGGGAGCTGCTGAAGGGAACGGTCAGTAAGTCCGGCGTGAACCATCGGCTGCGCAAAATCGACGAGCTGGCGGAAAAAATTCGCGGGAGCTAAAGTTGTTTTGCTAGTGTGCCGCGGGCTGTGTATGCTATAATGATATAAATTATAATTGTTCACAATTGTGGGCACGTGATCGAAATTGTATTAGGGGGTAAGGTTTGATGATCAAAAACCCGGTAACCGTTCGTCTGAAAACGGGTCTTCACGCCCGGCCGGCGGCGCTTTTCGTTCAGGAAGCGAATAAATACTCGTCCGAAATTTTCGTCGAGAAAGACGATAAAAAAGTGAATGCCAAAAGTATTATGGGGATTATGAGCCTTGCCATCAGCACAGGCACCGAAATTTACATCAGCGCGGAAGGTGCGGATGCCGAGCAGGCTGCAAACGCTTTAATCAATCTGGTCAGCAAAGAGGAATTGGAGAACCAATAAACCTGGTGGACCGGGTTCAGAGAAAGACAAGAGATGATTCCGTTCGGATGAACGGGATCATTTTTTTTGGGCTTTAGCCAGTTGAGCTCTCGAAGCGTGCGAAACAAAAACCGCCTGCTATGCGGGTGGTGTAGTGATGCTTCCAACTCCAAAAAGATGCAAATCTGCAGGTATTTGTAGCGATTTTAGAGAAACGAGCCGATTTCGTCGAAAATTCCTGCAGATTTGCACTGGCCTTGCATTAAGCCTGACATGGTGTTGCCACCCCCGCAATCTCACTTTCCGCCCGTTATAATAGCGGCGTATTGGGCTGCTATTTCGCCCAAATTCGCTTTTTCGGGGAAAATAGCGGCTAAAAAGGGCCTTATTTCGCTGGTGCGAGTCCAAAAATCAGTTTTCGGCCCGCTTTTCCCTAAAATAAGGTCCCAAATGACCTCTATTTCTCATCGAAGGGACAAATTCGACAAAATAACGCCTCAAAAAGCTCTTATCCACCCGCCCGGCTTCTAAGGGAGGCGATTACGGCCATTAGACCCTTCGGGTTAATCGAATGGAGTGAGCCACATTAGTTGGTTATGGGGAAGATTAGCTGGAGAAAATCCCGCTAATAAGCGGGAAGAGGGGGATCGGCCAAAATATCAGGATTCATTCCTGTGCATGCGGGTAACGCAGGTGGATGGGGCAGACTGATAAAGAAAAAGGCTATAAACTTTTTTACACACCTGCAACATTTGATCTTGCCCTGCGTTTAGAAGTTAAAATACCACTCAAATGGAGGGTCTATGATGAAAACCTGGATGAAACCTGTTGGCGCGGTGCTGGTGGCCGGAACGATGCTTGTCGGAGGAACGTTTTTAAGCGGTTCGCTAAATTCCGCGGCTTCGGTATATGCGGCGGAGAACGATCTGCTGCGAAATGTGATTAATGTGGTGGGCAGCGGGGAAATTTCCGTGAAGCCGGATATCGCGTATTTGTCGTTCGGCGTTGAAACCCAGGCGGACACGGCGAAGGAAGCGCAGAGCACCAATGCGGCGAAGATCGCCAAACTGACCACCCTGCTGAAGGATACCTGGAAGATTGACGCGAAAGACATCCAAACCGGACAGTTTTATGTACAGCCGAATTATAGCTATAACGAAAAAGAAGGGCAAAAGGTCAAAGGTTACATCGCCCAGCATACGTTAAATGTGACTTACCGGGATTTGAGCAAAGTCGGACAGCTGCTCGACGCGGCTTCCCAGGCGGGAGCGAACCGGATCGACAACATCCGTTTCAGCGCGGAGAATCCCGATCAATATCAAGCCCAAGTGATCGAGAAGGCGATGGCGAATGCGGATATGAAGGCTTCCGCGATCGCCAAGGCGGTTAAACGCCAACTGGGCGTCGTGGTGAGCGTGACTCAATCCGGAGGAGGCGAAATGCCGATCTATATGCAGAAAGAAATGGCTCAAGCCACTGCCGATTCCGGCGCATCGACTTCCATCGAGCCGGGCGAAGTTACGTTGAAGACGACGCTGAGCGTCACGTATGAAATGAAGTAAGCGGTTTGTGACCCGGGCTCCCTGAATAGGGGACCCGGTTTATTTTTTTCTGCCGAAGTTGTGACATTTCTTCAGCGAAATCCCCGGCCCATCCCGCGCCGCTGCAAGAAAAGTGTTGTAACCCGCGCCAAAACAAGGTATAGTGAATATGCAAAAAATGAATTGATCGACCTGCTAAAGCCATACCAATGGATATGGCTTTTTTTTCTTAGTGAGGTAGGTTTCATTGATAAAATCACACCACTAAAAGGAGTTGATGCATAAATGATTGAACTGTCCGGAGTGGAGAAGCACTTTCAGGGACAAGTCGTTGTGCATCCGCTTTCGCTCACCATTAAGGAAGGGGAATTCCTGACCTTGCTGGGCCCGAGCGGCTGCGGCAAGACGACGATTCTGCGGATGATCGCCGGATTCGAGCAACCGACCAAAGGGAAGATCCTGCTGGACGGCGCCGATCTGACGAGCCTGCCCCCGAATCGGCGGGATTTGAACCTCGTTTTTCAGCATTACGCCTTGTTTCCGCATATGACGGTAGAGGACAATATCGCCTTCGGGCTAAAAATGAAGAAGCTCCCGGCTAAAGAGCAGCAGGCGCGTGTGGAGGAAGCGGTCGCCATGACGCAGCTGACCCCGCTTGTCAAGAGATACCCGCATCAGCTGTCGGGGGGGCAGCAGCAGCGGGTCGCGATCGCTCGGGCGATTGCCAACAAACCGAAAGTACTGTTGCTGGACGAGCCGCTCGGCGCACTCGATCTGCAGCTGCGCAAAAACCTGCAGTCCGAGCTGAAGCATTTGCAGCGCAGCCTCGGGATTACTTTTGTATACGTCACTCACGATCAGGAAGAAGCGATGATGCTGTCCGACCGGATCGTGATCATGAACGGCGGCAAGGTCGAACAGATCGGCACGCCGCGGGAAATTTACGCTAAACCGACGACCCTGTTCTCCGCTACATTCGTGGGTGAGAATAACATTTTCTCACAGGATGGGCGGCTGTTTGCCGTGCGTCCGGAGAAGCTGGTTGCCGTTCGCGGAACGGAAGGGGCGAAGCGGACGGGGGAAGTGCTTGACGTCCTCTATCTGGGGAGCATACATAAGCTGATCGTTCAGCTGGATGACGAACCCATGACCGTTTCCATCGCGTTTGATTTTACCGATGACCGTCCGTGGAACGTTGGGGAAAAGGTGGGCGTGGCCTGGAATTCCGAGGATGAGGTGGTTATCGGGTCATGAAGAAATCAAGCCTGGGCCTGATGCCGGTCCTCCTGTGGCTGAGCCTGTTTCTGGTCGTTCCGATGCTGATCGTGATAGGGATTTCTTTTATGGGCCGGGACGAGCTCGGCAATGTGGTGTTCGATTTCAATTTGGACGCCTACGCCACGTTTTTTGATCCTCTGTATTTGGGGATCTACTGGGATACGATTGTTCTATCGGTCTTAACGACGATATTATGTCTTCTGCTCAGCTATCCGCTGGCTTACTACATCGCCAATGCCGGTCCGAAAATGCAGACCTGGGGCTTGGCGCTGATTACGATTCCGTTCTGGATCAATTTCCTGATCCGGACCTATGCTTGGGTGCTGCTGCTCCGGACGCAAGGCGTGGTCAACAATCTGCTCATCGATCTCGGCTTTATTCAGGAGCCGCTGCAGATGCTCTATACGAAAGGCGCCGTGCTTCTGGGGATGGTTTATACGTTTATCCCGTTTATGGTGCTTCCGATCTACGTGGCGCTGGAACAGATGGACAAGAAGCTGCTGGAGGCGGCCAGCGATTTGGGAGCCACCGGTTGGAAGGCTTTCTGGCATATTACCCTGCCGCAAACCCGCTCGGGGATCATGACCGGCGCCGTGCTGGTGTACGTTTCCACGACGGGCATGTTTGTGGTTACCGATATTTTGGGCGGGGCCAAATCGGCGATGATCAGCAATATTATTCAGAGTCAGTTTCTGGGAGCCCGAAATTGGCCGTTCGGCTCGGCGTTGTCGGTCATTTTCGTCATCACCTCGCTGATTCTGATCGGTTTGTTCAATAAGGCCATGACGGCCAGGCATTTAAAGGTGAAGGGGGGACGCTGATGAAAAGTAAGAGTCATCCGCTGCTCGGGATTCATTCCCTGCTGGTCATGATTTTTATTTATGTGCCTATCGCCATCATTATCGTCTATTCCTTCAACAGTTCCCGGCTGGCCGCGGACTGGAGCGGTTTTACGTTCGAATGGTATACGTCGCTGTTCAGCAACCGGCATGTCATGGAGGCCCTCTCCAATACGCTGACCGTAGGGGTGGTTTCGACTCTTGTTTCGACTCTGCTCGGCACGATGGCGGCGTTGTCGATGCGGAAAGTAAGCCGCAGAATGAAAGCCGGGATGGGCGGCCTGCTGTATTTGCCGATTATTATCCCCGATATCATTATGGGTTTGTCCCTGCTGGTGCTTTTTACCCAGTTTCACATTCCGCTCGGTAAACTGACGATTATCATCGCACATATTACATTCTGTATATCCTATGTGTTTGTCATTATTACCACGCGGTTATCGGGCATGGGCGGGCAATTGGAGGAAGCGGCCCAGGACTTGGGGGCGAACGGCTGGCAGATTTTCCGCCATGTGACGCTGCCTCAAATTATGCCGGGGATCATATCCGGAGCGCTGATCGCTTTCACGATGTCGCTGGACGATTTTATGGTCAGCTTTTTTGTCAGCGGTCCGAATTCGACGACGCTGCCGATTTATATTTACGGGCAGGTTAAACGGGGTATTTCCCCGGAAATTAACGCGCTATGTACGATTTTGATCCTGGTGAGCATAACCTTGATTTTTCTGGCCCAGTTCGTGTTGAATAGAGGCAAAGGGCAAAAGAAGCAATCGGTTCTTCCGTTCTAGGCGGAAGGGGATAGAGAATATAGTGAAACTAATTCGCCGAAATGGCGGGGATCAGAGAGGAGATCGAGAATTGAAAAAAATGAAGTGGGCCGGCCTGGTGCTGGCGGTAACGATGGGGCTTGCGGTTTTATCCGGTTGCGGCGGTTCTTCCAAGGAAACGCTGAACATTTACAGCTGGGCGGATAACTTCGACGCGGACGTACTCGCCGCCTTCGAGAAGGAATACAATGTCAAAATCAATTACGATGTGTTCGCCAATAACGAGGACCTGCTGGCCAAAATTAAAGCGGGCGGCGGCGGATATGATTTGATCCAGCCTTCCGACTATATGGTCGCTACGATGATCAAGCAGGATTTGTTGTCTCCGCTCAACAAAGACAATATTCCGAATTTCGCGAACATTGACGAAGCCTTCAAAAATCCGTCGTTCGACCCGGATAACAAGTACTCGATCGTCTATACCTCCGGCGTCACGGGAATCGCCTACAACAAGAAGTATGTCAAAGAGGAAATCGACAGCTGGGAAGATCTGTGGAATCCGGCATACAAAGGAAAGGTGCTTCTGCTCGACGACAACCGCGAAGTGATCGGCATGGCTTTGAAGAAGGCCGGCAAATCCAACAGCTCCACGGATGAAGCCGAAATTACCGCGGCGGTGGAGGACCTGAAGACCCTGCTGCCGAACGTATTGGCTTTTGATACCGACAATATCAAGCAAAAAATGATTCAAGAAGAAGGCTGGATCGGCACCGTATGGTCCGGTGATGCTTCATTTATCGCCAAGGATAATCCGGATGTGGCTTACATCGTCCCGAAAGAGGGCGGAACGATCTGGTCCGATAACTATGCGATTCCGAAGGGCGCCAAAAATCAGGAGCTGGCGGAGAAATTTATCAACTTTATGCTGGAGCCGGAGAACAGCGCCAAAAACTACGAATCGATCGGATACAGCGATCCGAATACAAAAGCACATGAGTTCCACAGTGAGGAATACAACAACGATAAAATGATTAATCTGTCGCCGGAGGAGTTGTCCCGGACCGAATGGCTGGGCGATGTAGGCGATAAACTGCAAATTTACGACCGCTTCTGGACCGAACTGAAGAGCGGCCGGGAATAAGCGGAAACTTGTAAAAAAAGCGTGGAAACACGCTTTTTTTATTTGTCCGGAAACGGGTACTGTAAGGGTGGGAAAGAGCTTGATTTTTGCCGTCGACCTGAAAATAATGAAATTCGGAAGCTAGTATTCAGATCGACGCTGTTCACAGGAAAGGAGACTTCTTGAGATGGGAATGGGTAAACGAGAAGTGTTGACATGCGACTTGCTGCTTCAGGAATTCCATGTGAAACAGGTACCGGTGCTGGACCGGAAGAAGCTGACCTTTTCAGAAGTGGATGGAAAAGACGTGTACAACATTACCGCCCCATTCGAGGATGAAGGAGAACAGGTTGTGGCCGGACGCGTGGAATCCCGGGACAGCGAGCAGTCGGAAGTGCTGTTCTTCACCGAGAAGGAAGGAGTCTGGGTGCCCCGGAGGGACCGGCCGGTTTTGAACATGCAGGATCCGTTTGTGTCGAAAATTGGTGACGAAGTGGTCGTGGGCGGCGTGCAAACCTTCCCCGATCCGGTTCATCAGGACAGACTGCTTTGGAGAACCGTGCTTTATAGGGGACGGTGCCTCCGCGAGCTGCGGCACTTTTTCGTCGGTCCCGACGGAATGAAGGATATCCGGCTGGTAGAACTGAAGAACGGCGAAATCGGGGTGTTTACAAGGCCCCAAGGAGCCAAGGGAGGCCGAGGGAAAATTGGTTTTTTCCGCGTGTCCTCGCTGGAAGAGCTTCGGGTGGATTTGATTCTGGACGCCCCGCTGTTGGAGGAACAATTTGCCGATGGAGAGTGGGGCGGTGTCAATGAGGCGAGAATGCTGTCGAACGGTCTTGTCGGCGTGCTGGGTCATATCGCCCGTTTTGATGAAGAAGGGAACCGGCACTATTACCCCATGGTGTTTGCCTTCGATCCCGAGTCCGGCAAATATTCGGATATCGAACTCATTGCGGTACGCGCCAATTTTGAACCGGGGCCGGCCAAGCGGGAGGATTTGAAGGATGTGGTGTTCAGCGGAGGCTTGGTGCGTTTTGAGGACGGCAACGCGGCCCTCTATGCCGGCATCAGTGATGCGGAGGCGCATTATATCATCATTCCGGACCCTTTCCTGGCCTATGAGGGCGTAAATCGGAGAAAGAAGAAGAAAAATGGTAATTAGCCTTGATTATTGGGTGCTAATATAATATATTGCCAAATGATGGACCTTGAAAGAGTAAAAAAAATTGGATATTTGTATTAATAGCAGTCTCCTTAAGTGAGTGCTAACAACGGTTAGCCGAGCTAACGGGGACGTTGTCATAGCAAGAAGCCGACAAATGACTGAAGTTTTTTCCGCTCATGATGACCATGATCGAAAAAAGGTTCACCATGTGCCGGCTTCTTTTTTGTGACTCAAAAACGAAATGGAGGTTGAACCGATGAAAGCGTTGCTGTTGGCCGGGGGGCTTGGCACACGTTTGCGGCCGTTGACCGAACAACTGCCAAAGCCGATGGCTCTAGTTGGGAATCGACCATGGATCGAGCATTTGATTGTGCAGCTGAGAGATCAAGGAATCCGGGAATTTGTTCTGGCGCTGAAACACTATCCCGAGCTGATCCGCCGACATTTGGGGGACGGCAGCCGGTATGGGGTTACGATCGACTATGTGATCGAGCAGGAAGCGCTCGGAACCGCCGGGGCGATCAAAAATGCCGAGCCGCTGCTGGACGAGCGTTTTCTGGTGTTTAATGCCGACATTGTGCAGCATATCGACGTTAAGCCGCTGCTGCGGTTTCACCAGGAAAGCGGGGCGACCGCGACCATCGGTTTGATGGAGGTGGAAGAACCTTCCGCTTTTGGCGTCGTCGAGCTTTCGGACCGCGGCGAAATCCGCCGTTTTGTCGAAAAACCGAAACCGGGCGAAACGACATCGAAACGGGTAAACGCCGGAATCTATGTCATGAATAAAGAGGCCCTTGCTTACATTCCGCCGGGGCGTGAGGTGTCCATCGAACGCGAAACGTTCCCGAGTCTGATCGAGCAGGGGGCGGGACTATACGGCTTTCCGCTGCAAGGGTATTGGCTCGATATCGGAACGCGGGAACGCTACCGCAAGGTTCACTGGGATTTGCTGGACCGGAAATTAAAGCTGATGATACACGGACAGGAGCAAAATAAAGGGATATGGGTCGGAAAAGACGTCCGTATCGGCGACGGCGCGCTCCTGATTCCTCCGGTCATCCTCGGCGACGGGGTACGCATTGGCGACAAAGCGATCATCGGACCGTATACCGTGATCGGGGAGGGGTGCCATATAGCGGCACGGGCCCGTTTGTCCGAAACGATTTTGTGGGATGGATGTATCGTGAAGGAAGGCGCACAACTGTATCAGTGCGTTTTCGGGTACGACTCCGAAATCGAAGCCGGGCATATCCTCTACGAAGCCTACGCCCAACGCATGAAGGAGGAGGTATCGGTATGATTCGCATCGCGCACATCGGCACCTATGTCCCGCAGAAATGCGGAATCGCCACTTATACGCATCACTTGCGGCAAAGCATTAACGGCGCCAAGGGCTGGAGGGGAACGGACGAAGTGTTTGCCGTCAAGCCGGGCGCCAGCCTGCAGCGGGATCCCGACTCCAGGATTCACGAGGTGGAAAAAGAAGACCGCCACGCTTACCGCAAGCTCGCGGAACGGCTCAATCGGAGCGATATCGCCGTTGTTTCGCTGCAGCATGAATTCGGGATTTTCGGCGGGGAAGCGGGGGAGTACGTGCTCGATCTTGTGGATCACCTCGAAAAGCCGCTCGCGGTTACGTTTCATACCGTGTTTGAGAAGCCGGAGGAGCCCTATCTCCGGATTCAAAAGAGGATTGCGGAGCGCAGTGACGTCATCCTGGTCATGAACCGTCTGGCTGCGGACTATTTGCATGGGGCGCTGGGGGTTCCGAGGGAGAAAATTCGCTGTGTGCCTCACGGTACCCCTGAGCCGGTTCCGTCGATGCGGGACTTCACCCGCGGCAAGCTGGGCTGGAACGGCCGGAAGGTGCTGATGACCTTCGGTCTGCTGAGCCGGGGGAAAGGACTCGAAACGGTACTCCAGGCGCTGCCGGAGGTTGTCCGGCAAGTGCCCGAGGCGCTTTACGCGATTGTGGGGCAGACGCATCCCGAAGTCCGCAAATGGGAAGGCGAATCCTATCGCGAGGAGCTTCAGGCGCTGATTCGGGAACTGAAGCTCGAGGATCATGTCGTTATGATCGACCGCTATTTGGAGGAGCAGGAGCTGGCTGCCATGCTGACGGCCTGCGATCTGTACGTGACCCCGTATCCGGGGATGCAGCAGATTACGAGCGGGACGCTGGCCTACGCGGTTGGCTTGGGCCGGCCGGTCTTGAGTACACCGTACGCTTACGCCAAGGACCTGCTGCAAGATCTGCCCGACACCCTGGTTCCCCCCGGTGTGGCGGAGGCTTGGGCCGGGCGGATTACAGCCGTCTTATCCGATCCGAAGGAAGCGGAGCGGCTTGAGCGGGAAATCGGGCGAATCGGCGCGGATATGCATTGGCCGAAGGTCGGTAAGCTTCATCTGAAACTGTTCAATGAGCTGGCCATGGAACGAACGGCCAAACAGGCGAACTGAAGCGAACTAAAGGAGGAACCGGCTGTGAATCCAATCGAGATCAGCTGCCGCCATTTGGAAAGGATGACCGATGATACGGGACTGCTGGAACATGCCTTGGGCGTGGTACCCCGTCGCAAGGAAGGCTATACTACCGATGACAACGCTCGGGCGTTATGGGCCTGCTCGGCGATCCACCGCCTCGGGTTCGGCGGGGAGAAGAACGACGGCACGTGGTTAAGGCTGGCCGACATTTACCTTGAATTTTTGTTGTGGGCGCAAAAGGACGACGGGACCTTCCATAACAATATAGCCTACGATCGTCGGCCCGAGCCGGAAACGCCCTCCGATGACTGCTACGGTCGGGCGTTTTGGGCCGCTGCCGCCGCGTGGGCGTATCTGCGGGACGATACCCGGCGCCTGGCGGCCGAGGCGATACTGCTTCGGGCGGCGCCGCGCACGGTCGAACTGAAATACCCGCGAGGATGGGCCTATTCACTGGCCGCCTACTCGCTGCTCTTGACGGAACAGCGGCCTCCGGTGCAGATGGACCGTGCCGGATTCCTGAAGAAGCTCCAGGCCCGGGAACAGGTGAACCGGCTGGAACGCCTGCTGCTGGACACCTATTCCCGAGAGGCCACGGTCGATTGGCACTGGTTTGAACCGGAGGTCACCTATGGCAACGGAGTGCTGCCTTGGGCGCTGTTCGCGGCTTACCCGGCTAGCGGAAGCGAAACGACCCGGCGGGTGGCCCGGGAATCCCTAGACTTCCTGGCGGAGAAAATGACCGCGCCGGAAGGCTGGATTCGCCCCGTAGGCAACCGGGGCTGGGCCTCGCGGACTCACGCCAGCCAGTGGGACCAGCAGCCGCTGGAGGTCATGAAGCTGGCGCTCGCCGCCCGCGAGGCGTACCGGGTGGAACGCCGATCCGAAGACGCGGAGCTGGTCCGCCGCTGCCGGGCCTGGTTCCTCGGCGAGAATGACCTCGGACGGCCGCTCGCCGGTCCCGCCGAAGGGAGCTGCTGCGACGGTTTGACGCCGAGCGGGCCGAACCAGAACCGCGGCGCGGAATCGACGCTCTCGTATCTGCTGACCGAGTGTTTGTACCACGAGATTTGCGCGGAGAGGATGACCGGACCGGATTTGGAGAGAGAAGAAGAAGGAGGAGGGAACTCCGAAACGGCAAAAAGGGCAGAGAGGGCGGTAACGGAAGAGAGGGCGGTAACGGCAAAAACGGCAGAAACGGGAGAAAGCGCGGTAACGGAAGCGCTCGGGTAATGGATGAAGCCTCTTGGAGCGGCTGCCCCGCTGATAAAAAGGGCTTGTTAACGCTAGGTTTCCGGGCCGGGAAGGGAGAAGCATGTTTTTCGCCATACGGGGAAATAATTGGGGTAACTCCGAGAAGAGGTGAGCTTACCGAATGAACAAGTTTACAAAAATCACGGGTACCCTGATTGCGGCGTTGGTCTTGGTTGCGCAGTGCGGCCCATTAGCCCCGGATGCTTCGGCCCTCCCGGCCTGGCGCTCCATCGGCGTCCGATTGCCGCAGGGACAGCAGCCGGCTGTCCAGGAAGGACAGCCTGTGAAGATTACCCGGCAAGGAAAGAGCCTAAAGCAGCAGGGGCTGCAAGGGCGTGAGGATGTACTGGTCCCGTTGGAACTGATCCGCAAGGGGCTGAAAGTGAAGGTTACACAGGACCCCGGCGCCAATACGTATACCTTAAAAAAGCAAAACGTGACCGTCACGCTTCAGCCCTCCGATACGGGCGCCAAGGCGATCGTGAACGGCAGTACGCAGGTGCTTCCTTATGAATGGAAGGTGGTAAACGGGGAGCCCTACGTATCGGTGAAAGTGCTGACCGATCATCTGGGCTTTACTTCTTCCCGGAAGGAAGCGGGGAAGACGCTGGACCTGGTACCGCACCGTCTGAACGACATCCGGATTGAAACGCGGACGATCGAGAAGAACATCCCGGAAGCCTCGATCAAAGTGGAATATCCGCAGGTCGGCGGGCTTCGCAGCAAGGAGGCGGAGAGGAAGATCAACGCCCTGCTGCAGTCGAGAGCGGAAAACTTTGTTCAAGCCTCCTTGAAGGAAGCGAAGGAGAATCAACCGTCGCCGAACGGCAGCCCTTACGAATACTTGGGGAACTACACCGTGACCTATAATCGGGGCGGGCTGCTGAGCATCCTGGAGCAGACGTACGCCTATACGGGGGGAGCCCACGGGATCAGCTTCCGGGAAGGCCTGACGTTCCGTCTGAGCGACGGCAAGCTGCTGACCCTGGACGAAGTCCTCCGGGCGAACCCCGGTTTCCGCAGCATCGTCGATCCGGCGATCGCCAAGCAGCTTCAGGCGACCGAGGGGTATTTCGGCGGGTTCGAAACGATCGGGAACAATCCCGACTTTTATTTGAAGGAGAACGGGGTGGTCATCTTTTTCCAACTTTATGACTACTTGCCGTATGTGTTCGGCTTCCCTGAGTTCTATTTCTCCTTTCCGGAACTGGGGATTAGATAAAGTATATGCGCATAATAAAAGCCTGCCGGCTGGCAGGCTTTTTGTTATGAAAGAGCCGGTGGAAGAAGAACAAGAACGGGCCGATCCCGGCAGCGGCTAGCCTCCCCCCCTTGAAGCCAGGCAAGTTCATAAGGGCCGGACGGGTGGATAAGGGCCATTTGCGGCGTTATTTTGTCGAATTTGTGCCTTTGGTGGGAAATAGCGGTCATTTGGGGCCTTATTTTATGGAAAAGCGGGCCACAACCTGATTTTGGGGCCCGTATCAGTGAAATAAGGGCTTTTTTGGCCGCTATTTTTCACGAAAACGCAATTGGGGTCGATATAACGGCCCAAAAGGCCGTTATCTCGGCGGACGGCTGGAGAAGCTGCGGGTACTTGACCCCGTTCACCACGCCGCCGCCTTTGCCCTCTTAATCCGCGATTTCGACGGGAATCAGCTTGAACTGCTCCACATCCGCCAAGCCGCGGTTCGTGATCCGCAATTCGGGGATGACCGGCAGCGCGATCAGCGAAAAAGTCATAAATGGCGCGTTCAGCGGACTGCCCAGCGTCCGCCAGGCTTCCTCCAGCGCCTGGACCTGTTCGACGACGACCTCGAGCGGCTGGTCGGACATTAGTCCGGCGATCGCCATCGGAACGGCCGCCAGCACCTGGCCGTCCAGAACGGCGATCATGCCGCCGCCCAGGCGGGCGAGCTCATTGGCGGCAAAGGCCATATCCTCCGGGTCGGCGCCCATGACCAGGAGGTTATGGCTGTCGTGCGCCACGGTCGAGGCGACGGCGCCGCGTTTCAGGCCGAAGCCTTGAGCGAAGGCCAGCGAGATCTCGCCGCTGCCGCGGTGGCGGTCAACGCAGGCAAGCGTGAGCACATCCTGCTCCAGACTGGGGCGGATGAAGCCGTCTTCGACGGCCAGGCGCGCCTCGGCCCGGGCCGTGCGCGCGCTGTTCTCGATGACCCGGATCACCTGGACCCGGGTCTCGGCCGCGCCGCGCTTCGCGCTCGGCAGCGCAAAATCCCGCGCTTCCAGCGGCCGCGCGAGGTGCACCGACCGGCGGGCCGCTTCCGGATACGCGTATTCCGGAAAGTCCAGCCGCAGCCGGCCGCCGTCGTACACCACCGAACCGTCCGCAATGACGGTGGACGGTTCCATGCGCTCAAGGCTGCCGATCAGCAGCAGATCGGCGCATTTGCCCGGCGCGATGCCGCCGACGTCCCCGTCGACCCGGAAGTAACGCGCCGTGTTGATCGTCCCCATCTGGATGGCGGTCACCGGATCGACGCCCTCCTCGATGGCCCGGCGGACGACATGGTTCATATGCCCCTTCTCGATCAGGGTCTGCGGGTACACGTCGTCCGTGACCAGCATGATGTTGCCGGGGTAGACATGGTCTTCGGTCACGACCTTGATCACTTCCTTCACATCATGCCAGGCCGATCCTTCACGGATCATCAGATGCATGCCCAACTGCAGCTTGAGCAGCCCTTGCTCCTTCGTGACGGTCTCGTGGCAGGAGGTCACCCCGGCGGCGATATAAGCCTGGAGAAGCGGCTCCTCCTCGCTCGGAAAATGCCCGGTGACCGCCTTGCCGGCCCGGATCGTGGCCGCGATCTCGCCGGTCATTTTGGGATCGCCGTATACCACGCCCGGGAAGTTCATGACCTCGCCTAGACCGGCGACGCCATCCCAGGTCATCCCGTCTTCAATATCGGCGACATCCAGGCCCGCCCCGGCGTCCTCCAAATGATCCGTGGCCGGAACGCAGGACGGGAAGGTCGTATATACCTTGAGGGGCAGACCCTGGCCTTCCTCATGCATCCAGCGGACGCCTTCCGCTCCGAAGACGTTGGCGATTTCATGCGGATCCATAAACACGCCCGTCGTCCCTTTGGCTAAGGCCGCCTTGGCGAATTCGGTGACCGAGAGCATCGTGCTCTCGACATGCATATGGCCGTCCAGGAGCCCGGGAACGATGAACCGTCCCGCCGCATCGACGACCGCCGTCCGCTCGCCGATCGTATGAGCGGCGTCGCCGACGTAAGCGATTCTTCCGAAGGCGATCGCGACGTCCGTGTTCGCCTGGAGCTTCCCCGTATAAACGTTGACCAGGGTTCCGTTCTTCACGACCAGGTCGGCTTTTCGGGCACCCGCGGCCACCTCGGCCAGCTGACGGCTCACTTCGGTTAACTTGCTTCTCTTGACTGTGTTCATTCCCTTCACTCCTTGCTGGGTAACTGCTAAAAGTATGTACCTATTCTTCCACCGAATTCGCGGAAAAGCAAGAAAAAGACCGCCTCGCCGAGCATAAAAGCTCGTGAGGCAGTCTTGTGTATGGCAAATAGGATTATACGCCCTGAGGGGTCACTTTCTCGATGACACGGTCGATCAAGCCGTATTCCTTGGCTTCGGCGGCGCTCATGAAGTAGTCGCGGTCCGTATCTTTTTCGATCCGTTCCAGCGGTTGCCCGGTCCGTTCGGCCAAAATTTTGTTCAGCTTATCGCGCATTTTCAGAATGCGGCGGGCCCGGATTTCGATGTCCGTGGCCTGACCTTCCGCACCGCCAAGCGGCTGGTGAATCATAATTTCGCTGTTAGGCAGCGCGTATCGTTTGCCCGGCGCACCGGCATTCAGCAGGAAAGCGCCCATGGAAGCCGCGAGGCCCACGCAAATCGTGGAAACGTCGGACTTAATGTACTGCATCGTATCGAAAATGGCCATACCGGCTGTGATGGAGCCGCCCGGGCTATTAATGTAAAGATGGATGTCTTTCCCCGGATCTTCCGCGTCCAGAAACAGCATCTGGGCAATAATGGAGTTGGCGACGACGTCATTCACCTGGGAGCCCAGGAAAATGATGCGGTCCTTCAACAATCTCGAGTAAATGTCGTAAGCGCGTTCGCCGCGGTTACTTTGTTCAACGACCATAGGAATATAACTCACCGATAAAACCTCCTTATTTGATGGTTCAAGTTTAATAAATTCAACCTATTGCCGACTCAAGCCTCGTCAGGGCCCGCCGAGTCCCGTTTGCACGGGGATCCGGTCCGTTAAAAAACCGCGAATTCCGCACTGCCTTCGTCTTGAGCCCATCGGTTCAATCAATTCAAGAATTGACGGAATCGATGAATATTAACCTCATCATAAACAATTTCAAACAGAAAGTCAAAGAAAGTCAAACTCTAGGTAATAAAAAAGCCCAAACTCAGGGCGGGAATACTTCTTAATTAAGTAAATGGCGCGCCCGCGAGGAATCGAACCTCGATCTCAGGCTCCGGAGGCCTACGTCATATCCATTGGACCACGGGCGCACATATGAAAAGCAACAAAACTTATTATAGGACATTGATTTAAAGATTGCAAGTTCAATTTTGAGTTGTTTAAAGATACCAATAACCCCCCAGGGAAATAGGTTGTTCTACGGTTCTCTTAGGAAACCGACGAGGAGGGGAGAGGCAAACGAACAAGCCTCACATCAAAGATTTCGATAACAAATGCGGCTGAAGCCTTACTTTTTGTTAGGTTGACTATGCTTGCTTTTATTATATGGTTCTTGACCAACGCTTTCATTGAAGGTATATTTGTTTTGTTAATAATAACAAAATTAAATAACAAAACAAAAACAGTGTTATTGGCGATCAAAAATCGAAATACGAGGAAGGATGGACTTGCCATGTCTCAAGCGGTTCCCTGCAATCCAAACGCAACCGAGGAAGTGAAAGCGCTATTAAATTATTTGAGCGAGCTGTCCGGCCATGGAATTATTACGGGTCAGCACACGCAAACCACAACACAGGAGGAATTGCGTTACATCCAAGAGGCGACGGGAAAGCTTCCAGCCCTTTGCGGTTTTGAACTTTTAAGTTACTCCCCGAACATTAACTACGAATTGAGCGGCGAGGAGTGCCTGCTTGAGGTCAGGGAGAACGAAAATACGCTGCACAACGCCTGGGATTGGGTGACCCGTGAAAAAGGACTGCTCACGTTTACCTGGCATTGGTTCTCTCCGCTCGGCGGGAAGGATAAGAGCTTCTATGCGGAACATACCGATTTTGATGCTTCACGGGCGATTGTGGAAGGGACGGCCGAGCATAAGGCGTTGTTGTCGGATATGGATGTTATAGCGGAACTCCTGAAGGAATTCCGCGACAAACGGATTCCGATCCTGTGGCGTCCTTTTCACGAAGCGGAAGGGGAATGGTTCTGGTGGGGCAGCAAAGGCCCGGAGGTGGCAAAACAACTCTACCTGATCATGTTTGATCGGTACACTCGCTTCCATGGGCTGAACAATCTGATCTGGGTGTGGAATTCGCCGCTGCCGGAAGGATATGTCGGGGACGACAAGGTGGATATTATCTCCAGGGACTTGTATCCGCCGGCCCATCAACATACCGACCTTCGAAAAGAGTACGAGGAGCTGGCACGTATTACGCCGACGAAGAAACTGGCGGCGCTCGGGGAAATCGGCTCCATCCCCAGTGTGCCCGCGCTCGCGGAATCGCGCATTCCGTGGCTGTGGTTCATGACCTGGTCCAACGATTTCGGCAAGACGGAATTGTTTACGACAAAGGAAGAACTGCGCCGGGCATATCATCACGAATATGCCGTTACACTGGATCGGCTGCCCAAGCTGTATTGATCCGTCGAGAAAGCCGGCTTCACCCTAAAACAGCCCCTTGTCTTAAAAGGGGCCGTTTGTGCATTCATGAAATTTAAGGGGCGGGGGCATGAATTTTGTCAGATTATTCAACGACATCAAGCTGAGAAATAAATTGTCACTGACCTTTATCACGGTGGCGGTTATTCCGCTGCTGGTCAGCGGGGTGTTTTTTACCGGAAAACTGCGCGACATCATGGTCAGGGATGCCTTCAAGCAGGCGGCGGACAATGTGGAACGCGTACGGAAGCGGACCGAGGAAGTCATCAAGGTTCCGCTGGATATCTCGTATCAGCTGTCCAACGACAGCCGGATGAAATCCGTGGTGAATCGCAGCTACGACAGCTATATCGAGGTGATTCAGACTTACCGCCAATATACGGATATCCGGGATTACGTAAGGCTGTATGAGGAGGTGAGCGCCATCCGGCTGTATACGCCTAACCCGACGATGCTGAACAACTGGGAATTCATGCAGCCGAGCGCCGAAACGGCTCGGGCGGAATGGTACAAGGCGGCCCTGGATAAGAAAGGGCTGGCCGGTTGGGGATTCATTCAGGATGAGCGGGATCAGAAATACTACCTCAGTCTTGTGCGAAAAATCAGCCTGGACGCCCCCGGCGAGGACAGCGTGCTTGTCATCAATGTCAATACCGCCCTGCTCGACTCCACCCTATCCCAGGAGCCGTTTCTGACCATGATCGTCGACGATCACAACCGGATCGTCGCGGCCAACCGGCCGAATCTGTACGGCAAGAATCTCGCCGAAGTCCACGCCGATCACAGCATGCTGACGCAAAGCGAAGGGAGCTTTGATGCGGTGATGGACGGGAAGGCGTCCAAAGTCGTCATCGCCCGTTTAATTCCGCCGAGCAGTTGGAACGGATTGCGAGTGATTTCGGTGTTTGCCGAATCGGACATCTTTCGTGATGTCAATGGCGTGATTCGGCTGGCCGCTTTGGTCATCGGAGGCTGTCTCATCATCGCCGTTCTGCTCGTTCAGGCTTCGGCGTCCCTTATCACGCGGAGACTGCTGCGTTTAAGCAAGCACATGTCCAAAGTCGGAACAGGTTCCTGGGATGCTTATCTGGATTTGGACGGCAAGGATGAGATTGGCCAACTTTCCCACCGGTTCAACGCGTTGGTCGGCAGGCTTGGCCAACTCATGGGGGAGGTGGAGGAGACCAACCGGCAGAAACGAATGCTGGAGCAAAGGCAGAGCGAGATCAAGTTTAAAATGCTGGCCAGCCAGATCAACCCCCATTTCCTGTTCAATACGCTGGAATCGATCCGGATGGAGGCACATCTGCGGGGCGAGGAGGGAATCGCGCAGGCGATCTGGCAGCTCAGCGCCTTGATTCGCAGCAGTTTGGAAGTCGGCAACGGAAAAATACCGCTTTCCAAGGAGATCGATATGGTTCGCTGTTATTTGGAACTGCAAAAATTCCGCTATGAGGACCGGCTCCAATATAAGCTGGAAATCGGACCGGGTTTGGGGGAGGTTGAAGTCCTGCCCTTGATCATTCAGCCTTTGGTGGAGAACTCCATTGTTCACGGGTTGGACCAGAAGGAGGATGGCCCAACCTCCATCGCGATACGGATGAACCCTAGCGAAGACGGCGGAGTGCTCGTGGAAATTTCCGACGACGGGGCCGGAATTACGCCGGAGAAGCTGGAGAGCTTACAGAGGAAATTGCAGGAACCGGAGGAAGCCGGACAGCGGATCGGGCTGCGTAACGTGCATGACCGGCTAAGGCTGACCTATGGCGAAAGTTCGGGACTTTCCATGGAAAGTCAAGAGGGCAAGGGAACCCGAATCACATTTTGCATACCTAAGGAGGGGGGATCGCATGTTCTCCGTGATGATTGTTGATGACGAGCCCAAGCAGCGCCTTGGCTTACAAACGCTGATCCCGTGGAAGGAACTGGGCTATGAAGTAACGGATACCGCGGCCAGCGGAAAAGAAGCGCTTCGTTCTCTTGAGCTAAAGGTTCCCGATTTGATCGTGGTTGATATCCGCATGCCCGGGATGGACGGATTACAGTTGCTGCAGGAGATTCGTCAGCGGGGATGGGATGTGCATGCGGTCATCCTCAGCGGGTACGCCGACTTTGAATATGCCCGCCGAGCGCTGCAATACGGCGTTGAGGGATACTTGCTCAAACCCGTAAACAAAGAGGAAATGGCGTCCCTTCTCAAGAAGCTTCACGCCCGGCTTGCCGCGGCACAACTGGATAAGCAGGTGCAACTGAAGACGTATACCCGGGAATGGCTGGTGTACTCTCTGTTGTCAGGCACGCTTGCTGCGGAAGACGGGGATCTCGGCATCTTATCAGGCTCGCTCGGTCTTGACTGGCCGAAATATCAGGTTGTCCTGTTGGGATTTCCGGGGATCCGGTCGGAGGAGGATGACCGGATCGGCCGCTTCCGGGAGCGGCTAAACAAGGCCTACGCGTCGGACGGCCGCAGTGTCGTTCTAACCTATGCTGCGTATATTGTCCTGCTTCTGGGAAGCTTGCCGGCGGGCGATTTCGAACGGGCCCGCTTTTACCGGGAAACGCACCTGCTGGCGGAAGAGCTGCGCGGTGAGATGACTGCTGCGGCAGGTGAACCGGTTTATGCGCTGCGCGATCTTCCGGAGTCGTTTCAGAGCGCCCGTACGCTGCTGGATCGCAGCTTCTTCTACGACAGAGGGAGGTTGCTTACCCCGGAGGTTCCGATCAGTTACGCTTCGATCGGTACAGGCGGGGATTTCCCGGACCGAGAGGAGTTGGCCTTTCGGCTCTCCTTTTCCGTCGACGTGGGTCAACCGGAGGCGATCCAGTCGCTTCTGGACGACGCCGCGGCGCGGATGGTCGGCGAGGGAGCGGGGGAGGCGGAGATCCGCGAACACTTTTTTTATCTGGCGAACGAAGTGGCCCGCAAGGTGCCTCCCCGTCTTTGGGCGGAAGCCGGGGAGGCGGGAGGACCGACCCCCTTTTTGTCGGGGATCGGCGGCCAGCGGACGATCCGGGAGCTCGTCGGCTATGTGGCCGGCATGCTGGAGAAATTGGCCCATTGCGCCGATTACACCAGCCGGGACAACGAAATCAGGCGAATGCTCGACTATATCGACCGGCATTACAACGAAAACCTGAAGCTGGAGACGCTATCGGAAGTGTTCAACTACAGCAGCTCTTATCTGGGCCAGCTTTTTAAGAGCGAGACGGGGGAATATTTCAACAGCTACCTGGACAGGGTTCGGATCGAAAAAGCGAAACAACTGCTGGCGCAGGGCATGAAGGTGTACGAAGTGGCCGAGAAGGTCGGCTATGCCAACGTGAACTATTTTCATCACAAATTTAAAAAGCTGGTGGGTCAGTCGCCATCGTCTTATCAAAAGAACCGCCATTTTTGAAAATCGCCGGAGGTTTCTGAAATGAATGCGGATTTTGGAATGAAAACCGGCGGAATTCGCGGGATGGGCTCCGGGTTCCGAGATACCTTATGCTTGAAGCGCTAAGGGAGGGAAATCACGAAAGAAGTGAAAGCGGTGCCAATCATACAAGTGTAAGAGAGGGGAAATCCAGAAGATGAGTAGAATGCAAAAACCTTTTGCACGGGCTGCGAAACGGAGGAAAACGAGCTTTATTATTGGCGTGATCTTGTTGTTCTTGTTGGGGTCGATGGGGTATACCGCCGGTTCGGCAACAGCCGATTCCTCGGCCGGGAAGACTTTCGCCAAACCGACGAAGGCCATAACCGTTTCTTATAAGGATGCGGTGTTGGAGGGGTATGGAATCGAGAAGCGGGGGCGCGTCCCGGAAGCGAAAGATACGTTGTATGACGGCGAAGGCTATATTTCCTTTTTTTTCGAGGAGGTTGCAAACGCTGCCAAGCCGATTGGCAGCGCCACATTTATGGTAAATGTCCCCGAGGCGGGCCTGTATAAACTGAGCGTGGGGTATTATCTTCCCCAAGGAAACGGCGACAAGGTGACAGCCATCCGGGTCAATGGCGCGGGAGCCGGGGAGCTGACGCTCGATACGCCGCCTGCAGGCACGGTCCGGGCCGAAAAAACGATCACCAAAGTCATGCTGAACGCCGGAAGCAACACCGTTACCATTTTGCGGGGATGGGGTTACTACGGCATTGAACATATCAAGCTCGAACCGGCGGATCCCCCCGTACCGGGCCCTAAGAAAGCCACCGATATTCTGACCAATCCGGACGCGACGCCCGAAGCCAGAGCGCTGATGAACTACATGCTGAACCAGTATGGGCGGAAGATCATTTCCGGGCAGCATACGCTGGAGGATGCGGAGTGGATCCGGCAGCAGACCGGCAAATCCCCGGCGATTTTATCCGGGGACTTGATGGATTACTCGCCTTCCCGCGTCGAAAAGGGCGCCGCCTCCACCGAAATCGAGAAGATGATTCAATGGTATGAACGCGGAGGCATTGTGTCTTTGTGCTGGCACTGGAATGCGCCGAAGGGGATAGGAAACGAGGAACCCGGCCGTGAATGGTGGCGGGGATTTTATACCGAGTTTACGACTTTTGATGTGGCGTACGCGCTCCAACATCCCGACTCGGAGGACTACAGGCTCCTCATCCGGGACATTGACGCGATCGCAGTTCAGTTGAAGCGCCTGCAGGATCATAACGTACCGGTGCTATGGAGACCGCTGCACGAGGCGGAAGGCGGCTGGTTCTGGTGGGGGGCGAAGGGCCCGGAGCCGGCGAAGCAGCTGTACAGGCTGATGTATGAGCGGTTGACCCATCATCATAAGCTGAACAATTTGATTTGGGTATGGAACTCCGAGAAGGAGGAATGGTACCCTGGCAACGAAGTCGTGGATATCGTAAGCGTCGATATTTACAACCCCGCAGGCGACTACCACCCGAACATCGCGAAATACGATAATCTTCTTGCTTTGTCGAACCAGAAGAAGATCGTGGCCCTGGCGGAGAACGGCCCCATTCCGGATCCCGATTTACTGCGGGTTTACGGCGCCGACTGGAATTTTTTCAGCACATGGACCGGCGAACATATCCGGGACGGGAAGACAAATACCTTGGAACATTTGAAAAAAATATATCACCACGACTACATCCTGACGCTCGATGAGCTTCCGGCGGATTTGTACTCCAGCCTTACGTATCAAGCGGAGCATGGCGTACCGATCGGGCTGGCTTTGGATAAACGGGATAGTTACGCGAGCGAATTCGCCACCGTGCGGGATGGAACGAGCGGAAAGCTGCGGATCAAGGCGAACGCTGCGCCCGGAACTTACACGCTTACGGTTCGCTATAAGGCGGACAACGGTCAAAAGAAGGGCAAAGTCATGGTGAACAACCGCCCGGCATTGAATTACACATTTACAGGAACAAAGATGTGGAAGAATGCCGCCCTGGGACAAATGACCCTTCGGAAGGGCGAGAACATTATTGATATCCAGCCTCTCGGGGGCGGGGTGAGTATAGATTATGTAAAGCTGACGTACGTGGCGTCCACTACGAAAAATCCCGGCTAAAGCGGCGGTTTGCCCGGCCGGTTATAGTTAGGAACGGATTCCCCTGACGACGTCATGAGCGTGAGATGATCGTCAGGGGACTTCGATTTTTTCTTTTGCAAATCAATGATTATTTCTGAAAGAATCGTAAATTTTAGGATGAATTTATGCGGAATCCGCGTTATGTCGCCAGGCGGGCGTTTGCTTTATGATGATTGCTGAGAGGGGGGAAACCAATAGATGAAAGCGATAACAGCAAGAGGCCGAACCGATATGGGGCCCATGAAAAAGACACAGAGATGGAAGGTGTTCAAAAACCAGAAGTACCTGTATCTGATGTCGATTCCTTTTGTCCTCTGGGTGTTCGTATTTCAATATTTGCCGCTATGGGGCTGGACGATGGCCTTTCAGAATTATAAGCCCGGCAAGGGTTTTCTGGAGCAAAAATGGGTCGGACTGGAGCATTTTCAAATGTTGTTTCGGGACGATCACTTCTACCTGGTGCTTAGAAACACGCTGGCCATGAGCTTTATGGGACTGGTGGCGGGCTTCGTGTTCCCGGTGTTCTTCGCCTTGCTGCTTAACGAGGTGCGGATTCAGTTTTTCAAGCGTTTTGTGCAAACGGTGTCGTATCTCCCGCACTTCGTATCCTGGGTCGTGGCGGCGGGGATCGTCACCAAAATGCTGTCAACCGATGGCGGTGTCGTTAACTCGTTGCTGCTGGGTCTTCATATCATCGACGAGCCCATCCCGTTTATGTCCAATGGCCACCTGTTTTGGGGGATTGTGACCGGGGCGGACGTCTGGAAGGAAACGGGCTGGAACGCCATTATTTATTTGGCGGCCATCTCCGGCATCGGGCCGGAATTATACGAGGCGGCCCGGGTGGATGGCGCAAGCCGGTTGAAGCAAATCTGGCATATCACGCTGCCGGGCATTCGTTCGACGATCATCGTCCTGCTGATCATGTCGATCGGCCACTTGATCGGAATCGGGTTCGAGAAGCAGTTCCTGCTCGGCAATCATATGGTGAGCGATTATTCCGAGGTGCTTGATCTATACGCGCTGAATTACGGCTTGTCCATGGGGCGCTATTCTTTCGGAACCGCCATCAATATTTTTAACTCCGTGATCAGTGTGGTATTGCTGTTTGTCGCAAACGGCATGTTCAAGAAATTCGCCAATGAAAGCATCATGTGATAAGGAGGACATCTGACATGGAAACAGCCGGTTCCTCTATTGCCGAAATCCGTGCCAAAGGGTCGAAGCGGGCCGCGAGGCCCCTTCAGGATTGGATTTTCGACGCGGTGGTATATGTGCTGATCGCGGTGATTACAATCGTTACCCTATACCCGTTTCTGAATGTACTAGCTATTTCTTTTAACGATTCCGTAGATACCGTCCGGGGCGGAATTACGATATTCCCGCGGGAATTCACACTGGAAAATTACAAGTTGATCTTCAGCTATACCGGACTGATTACCGGATTTAAAATTTCGGTGCTTCGGACGGTTGTCGGTACGCTGGCGGGTCTGGTCAGCGGTTCGATGGTCGCCTATACGCTGGCCCGGAGGGATTTTCAAGGGAGACGGTTTGTATCGGTATTTCTGGCGATCACGATGTACGTGTCCGGAGGCCTGATCCCGGGGTTCATCCTGATCCGAAACCTGGACCTGATCAATACGTTCGCCGTCTATATTCTGCCCGGACTCGTAAGCGCCTTCAATATTTTCGTCATCCGGTCGTTCATCGACGGGATTCCTTACGCGCTTCAAGAATCGGCCAAACTGGACGGGGCGAACGACTTTACGATTTACTGGCGGGTCATCCTTCCGCTCTGCAAGCCCGCGTTGGCTACGGTCGCCTTGTTTCTGGCGGTCGGGCAGTGGAACTCCTGGTTCGATACTTACCTGTTCAACGGTTCCAACGATAGTCTGACCACGCTGCAGTATGAACTGATGAAAGTGCTGCAAAGCACCACGACGAACGCCAACAACGTCAGGGGCGACAATATGAACCAACTGATGGCCCAGGTGTCGCCGGATTCCGTGAAAATGGCGATCACGATTGTCGCAACCGTTCCGATTCTCATCGTGTACCCGTTTTTGCAGAAATACTTCGTCAAAGGGATGACGCTAGGCGCTGTGAAAAGCTGAGTCAAAGACTTGTTCAAACCTAATTATTGAAAAAGGAAGTGGAAGCGACTATGAAGATGCATTCCAAACGGACGGCCGTTTCTTTACTGGCAGCCGCGCTCTTGTTAGGCCAACTCGTCGGCTGCAGCGGGGGCTCCAAATCAGGTGAAGGCCATGGGGCCAACCCGGCCGGCAGCGGGTCCGGAGCGGGGCCGGTTACGCTGACCTATTTTTCCGAAGACGCAAGCTCCAACTGGAACAACATGCAGGACCGGATCGGGAAGGTCATTACGGAAAAAACCGGTGTCACTCTGGATGCCGAATTTGCCGTAGGCGATCCCGTGCAAAAGGTATCGATCATGGCGGCGACCGGAGAGGTTCCGGATCTGATCGCCGCGAAGGCGGACCTGGGCAAATTGGTTGACGTCGGCGCGGTTCTGGACCTGACCGATTTGATCGAGGAGCATGCCCCGAACATCAAAAAAATGTTGGGCGACAAAATGGTCCGCGCCAAATACAGTCTGGAGGACCCGGCGATCTATGCGATTCCGACCTGGTCCGCGGTCGACGAGCGAAAGCTCAAACCCGATTACGGGTTCCAATTGCAGCACCGGGTCGTCAAAGAAGCGGGTTACCCGGAAATCCGCACGGTCCAGGATTACGAGAAGGTCATTAAGGATTATTTGGCCAAACATCCGACGGATGAGAACGGCAACAAAAATATCGGATTAACGCTCAATGCGGATGATTGGCATATGTATCAGGTGACGAATATGGGCTTCTTTACGACAGGCGCGCCGGATGACGGCGAATACTTCGTCGACCAGGAGACCTTTGACGTGACTTACCATTTCCGCCGCCCGGAGGAACGGGAGTATTTCCGCTGGCTTAATCACATGAATGATATCGGACTGCTGGATAAGGAGAGTTTTGTGCAGAAGACGGACCAGTTTAAAGCCAAGGTCGCTTCCGGCCGGGTGCTCGGTCTGATCGATCCGGCATGGGACTATGGCGAGGCGCAGCAGGCTCTGAAGTCGGCCGGGAAATTCGACCAGACCTACGGCCACTATCCGGTTACGATGTCCAAGGAGTACAAGGATACCAGCTTCTGGCCGGCCGGCTTTGATGGCGGCTACGGAATAGCGATTTCCAGCAAGTGCAAGGACCCTGTCAAGGCGATCAAGTTTCTGGATTACTTGGCCTCGGAAGAAGGGCAAATTCTTATAAATTGGGGTATTGAAGGAACGGACTACATCGTTAAAGACGGCAAAAGAATCGTACCCCCGGAAGTCCAGCAAAAAATGGACAAGGAGGGCAACACTTATTTGAAGGAATCCGGGCTCGGGCTGTATTGGAACCTTACGGTCCACTACGGAGACGGGATCAAGGACTCCACCGGGAATTACTTCACCAAGAACAACAACGAGTTATTGGCCGCTACTTACAGCGAACCGGAGAAGGAAGCGCTGGCGGCCTACAAGATCGAACATTGGCGGGATCTGTTCCCGAAAGAGGAGGAATTCCCGGAAAGAAAAGCGGGGGCCGCTTACAACATCGCCCTGCCTAGCGACAATATAGCCAATATTCTGGGTGCGAAAATGAAGGATGTTACGTGGAAGCGGATTCCGGAAGCGATTATGGCCAAACCGGAACAGTTCGACAAAATCTGGGACGATTATATGGCGGAATTGGAAAAGGCCGGTGTGGAAGAGATGGAAGAGGCTTACGGCCAATTCGTCAAAGACAGAGTTAAGCTGTGGAACGGTGAAAGCAAATAGTATCTAACTAATATTAGAGGCATTACTTGATTCATTCCCCTGGAATAGGTTTAATGAGGGGGGAGGGGGATGAGCACCCCTCCCTTTTTTAGCGTCTCGCCGCCGAAGTCATCGGCTTAAGAAATATGTAGAACATAGTCTCCTTTTGCAGAGAATAGATCAAAAGTCTATTACCGTCGAAAGGAGATTTTTTTTGTCCGTACGGCCCGATGAATAAGCGGGTGGAAGATTGTCAATTATACGG
Organism: Paenibacillus sp. alder61; assembly: GCF_020179875.1. Taxonomy (NCBI): domain Bacteria; kingdom Bacillati; phylum Bacillota; class Bacilli; order Caryophanales; family Paenibacillaceae; genus Paenibacillus; species Paenibacillus sp. alder61. Next base: position 263,717 of record NZ_JAIUDG010000003.1, on the reverse strand, counting down.
ACGTCAGGCTTGCAACCGATGAAGAAATTGGTTAAAATATTAGTGGGACTTAAAAAGTTAACCCGGGACATTTTAAGGCCAAGGAGAAGGAGAGAGAAGACGAAGCTTGCAGGAGTGGAAAGCATGCGAACTATTTTAGAAATGCAAAAGCAGCTTCTTCCTGATCTCATGGAAATTCTCAAGAAAAGGTACACCATTCTTCACCAGATCTTGTTGTCGGATGTGGTCGGCCGCAGAACGCTTGCGGTGTCCCTGAACATGACGGAACGAGTGTTGCGGGCCGAGACGGATCTCCTGAAGGCTCAGGGCCTGATTGAAATCGAGAATATAGGCATGAGAATCAGTGATTCGGGCAGAAAACTGCTGGAGGATCTGGAGCCGGTAGTGAAGGAAATCTTCGGATTGTCCGAGTTGGAAGAAAGAATCCGAGAAGCCTTCGGACTTCGCAAAGTGGTGATTGTTCCCGGCGACAGCGAAGCCTCCCCGCTGACCAAGAAAGAGCTTGGCCGAGCGGGAGCCAAAGCGCTGCTCGGCGTTATGCGCAGCGAGGACGTTGTTGCGGTGACCGGAGGCACTACGATTGCCGAAGTCGCGGAGCAATTGAGTCCCCCGACGGGCTTGTCGCTCAAGCAGAGCTGGTTCGTACCGGCGCGGGGCGGACTGGGGGAAAGCCTGGAAATCCAGGCGAACACCATTGCTTCCGGCATGGCCAAACGGGTCGGAGCGGGCTACCGTCTGCTGCATGTGCCCGATTTGCTCGGCAAGGAAGCGTATGAATCGCTGGTGGGCGACCCGAACATCCAGGACATCGTGGAGATGATCCGCAAAGCGCGGATCGTGGTTCATGGCATCGGAGATGCTATGGAGATGGCGCGGCGCCGCAAGCTGGAGGAGTCGATGGTACAGGAACTGCAGAACGAGGGCGCGCTCGCGGAATCATTCGGTTACTATTTTAATGAGGATGGCGTCGTTGTTCACAAAATGCTGACCCTGGGTCTCCGCCTGGAAGATATCCGACGGACCGAAACGGTCATCGGCATCGCGGGCGGCAGAAGCAAAGCGAAGGCGATCCTGGCGGTACTGCTGTTCGGACAGGAGGATATCCTTGTCACGGACGAAGCCGCGGCCGAGGATATCGTGAAGGAACTCGAGCGAGTCAAGAGTTTGAACAAGAACACGGAACTATAAACCAAGCGAATTGCTGAACCTGTTTACTCATGACGGGTACTTCACCCGTCTTGAATAATAAAAAAAAGAACACTGGGAGGATCTATTCATGAGTGTAAAAGTTGGTATTAACGGTTTTGGACGTATCGGACGCCTGGCTTTCCGCCGTATTCAAAACGTGGAAGGCATCGAAGTAGTAGCAATCAATGACCTGACAGACGCTAAAATGTTGGCTCATTTGTTGAAATATGACACGACTCAAGGCAAATTCGACGGCGAAGTTGAAGTGCATGACGGCTTCTTCAAAGTCAACGGCAAAGAAGTTAAAGTACTGGCAAACCGCAACCCTGAAGAACTTCCTTGGGGCGAGTTGGGCGTAGACATCGTTCTGGAGTGCACAGGCTTCTTCACAACGAAAGAAAAAGCCGAGCTACACCTGAAAGGCGGAGCGAAGAAAGTCGTTATCTCCGCACCAGCTACCGGCGACATGAAAACGGTCGTTTACAACGTAAACCATGAAATCCTTGACGGTACGGAAACCGTTATTTCCGGTGCTTCTTGTACTACTAACTGCTTGGCTCCTATGGCTAAAGTCCTTCAAGACAAATTCGGCATCGTTGAAGGCTTGATGACTACGATCCATGCTTACACCGGCGACCAAAACACGCTGGATGCTCCTCATGCGAAAGGCGATTTCCGTCGCGCTCGTGCAGCTGCTGAGAACATCATCCCTAACACAACGGGTGCCGCTAAAGCGATCGGTCTGGTTATTCCGGAACTGCAAGGCAAACTGGACGGAGCTGCACAACGCGTGCCTGTACCGACTGGTTCCTTGACTGAGCTCGTTACAGTTCTTGAGAAGAAAGTAACCGCAGCTGAAGTTAACGAAGCTATGAAGGCGGCTTCCGATCCAGAAACTTACGGCTACACCGAAGACGAAATCGTATCTTCGGACATCAAGGGCATGACTTTCGGTTCCCTGTTCGACGCTACGCAAACTAAAGTATTGACCGTCGGCGACAAACAACTGGTTAAAACCGTTGCTTGGTACGACAACGAAATGTCCTACACCGCTCAATTGGTTCGTACTTTGGAATACTTCGCAAAAAAAGTTAAGTAATTCCCGATTTCTTTGATAATCACGCCAAAGAGGAGCAACCTGTGTAAGGGACTCCTCTTTGGTTCATGAATTTTTGTTTTACCGACATTCACACACACCTTTTATAGAATATATAGAGAAGCAATACCGCTTAGGAGAGAAATCAAGAGTCGAAGTAGTATAGCCGGAAGTGCGCAGCGCGACTGACTGTGCCGAGTGCATCAAAGCGCCGCGCTTACCTATTAGGAGGAACGTGGAGATGAACAAGAAAAGTGTACGTGATGTGGAAGTAACCGGCAAACGCGTGTTTGTCCGCGTGGATTTCAATGTGCCGATGCAAGACGGCCAAATTACCGACGATACCCGGATTCGCGAAACGCTGCCGACGATCAAGTATCTGATCGAAAACGGCGCGAAAGTGATTTTGGCAAGCCACCTGGGCCGTCCGAAAGGCCAAGTGAACGAGGATATGCGTTTGACGCTTCCTGCGAAACGCCTCGGCGAACTGCTTGGCAAGGAAGTGGCCAAGGCCGATGAAGCGATCGGCGATGCCGTAAAAGCGAAAGTAGCCGCTATGAACAATGGCGACGTGCTCGTGCTTGAAAACGTCCGTTTCTATCCGGGCGAAGAAAAGAATGATCCGGAACTGGCCAAACAATTCGCGGAACTGGCCGATCTGTTCGTGAACGACGCTTTCGGCGCCGCTCACCGCGCTCATGCTTCCACGGAAGGCATCGCGCACTACTTGCCTGCGGTATCCGGTTTGTTGATGGAGAAGGAACTTTCCGTTCTCGGCAAAGCGCTGTCGAATCCGGACCGTCCTTTTACGGCCATCATCGGCGGTTCCAAGGTCAAAGACAAAATCGACGTTATCGACAACCTGCTTAACATTGCGGACAACGTGTTGATCGGCGGCGGATTGACTTATACCTTCTTCAAGGCTCAAGGCTATGAAATCGGTCAATCGCTGTTGGACGATAGCAAGCTTGACGTCGCTCTCGGTTTTATCGAAAAAGCGAAAAAGCTGGGCAAGAACTTCGTGCTTCCGGTTGACGTTGTGATCGCTGATGACTTCAGCGCCAATGCAAACCACAGAGTGGCCGACATCGACAGCATCCCGGCCGACTGGGAAGGCGTGGACATCGGACCGAAAACCCGCGCGAAATATGCCGAAATCATCAAGAACTCCAAGCTGGTCGTTTGGAACGGACCGATGGGCGTGTTCGAAATCGATATTTTCGCGAACGGTACCAAAGAAGTGGCTGAAGCTTGCGCCACAACCCAGGGCTACACCATCATCGGCGGCGGTGATTCCGCGGCTGCGGCCGAGAAATTCAAGCTGGCCGACAAAATGGACCACATCTCCACCGGCGGCGGCGCATCCCTCGAATTTATGGAAGGCAAAGCGCTTCCGGGCGTCGTGGCTCTGAACGATAAATAAGAAAGTATGAACGAGCTACCTTCGGGTACGGAAGGAGTGAACTGCATGAGAACACCGATCATCGCCGGAAACTGGAAGATGTTCAAAACGGTTTCCGAAGCAAAAGCTTTCTTTGAAGCAGTGAAAGGGAAAGCGGAAGTAGCGGGCGTGGAGAGCGTCATTTGCGCTCCATTCACCAATCTTCCGGCCTTGGTGGAAGCCGCCAAAGGCACGTCGATCAAAATCGGCGCCCAAAACCTGCATTTTGAAGACGAAGGAGCATTCACCGGGGAAATCAGCGGCGGAATGCTGAAAGAACTGGGCGTGGACTATGTCATTATCGGGCATTCCGAGCGCCGCGCTTATTTTGGCGAAACCGACGAAATTGTCAACAAAAAAGTACATGCCGCATTCAAGCACGGTTTGACACCGATTCCGTGCGTTGGCGAGAAGCTGGAAGAACGCGAAGCGGGACAAACGAAAGCGGTCGTGAAGGTGCAAACCGAAGCGGCGCTGAAAGGATTGTCCGCGGAGCAAGCCGCACAGGTCGTCATTGCATATGAACCGATCTGGGCGATCGGCACCGGCAAATCCTCGACTTCGCAGGATGCCAACGAAGTTATCGCTTACATCCGCAGCTTGGTGAAAGACCTGTACAGCGCGGAAGTGGCCGATAAAATCCGTATTCAGTACGGCGGCAGCGTGAAACCGGAAAACGTGAAAGAATATATGGGCCAAAGCGACATCGACGGCGCTCTTGTGGGCGGTGCCAGTCTGCAGCCGGCTTCTTATATCCAATTGGTTGAGGGGGCAAAGTAAGATGGCCACTCCAAAACCTGTAGCATTGATTATCATGGACGGCTTCGGACTTCGGAACACGGTGGAAGGCAACGCGGTCGCACAAGCGAACAAGCCGAATTATGACCGCTATCTGAAGCAGTATCCGAATACGACCCTGACGGCTTGCGGCGAAGCGGTGGGCTTGCCGGAAGGCCAAATGGGGAACTCCGAAGTAGGACACTTGAACATCGGCGCCGGACGGATCGTTTATCAGGACCTGACCCGGATCTCCAAATCGATTCGCGAGGGCGAGTTCTTCCAGAACGAAACGCTGGTGAACGCGGTTCGCAGCGCCAAGTCCAAAGGCAAGAAACTGCACCTGTACGGGCTTCTTTCCGACGGCGGCGTGCACAGCCACATCGACCATATGTTCGCGATGCTCGACCTTGCCAAGAAAGAAGATATGCAGGAAGTGTATATCCACGCTTTCCTGGATGGCCGGGACGTGGCGCCGGACAGCGCGAAGGGCTTTATCGAGCGCCTGATCGCCAAGATCGAAGAAGTCGGCGTCGGTAAAATCGCGACGGTTCAAGGCCGTTACTATGCGATGGACCGCGACAAACGCTGGGATCGCGTCGAGAAATCGTACCGGGCCATGGTTTATGGCGAAGGTCCGAGATACACCGACCCGATCACCGCGGTAACGGAATCGTACGAGAAATCGGTGTTCGACGAGTTCGTCATGCCGACTGTTATCGTAGACGGACATGACCAGCCGATCGCGCTGGTGGAAAGCGGCGATTCCGTCGTATTCCTGAACTTCCGTCCCGACCGGGCGATTCAGCTGTCGAACGTGTTCACGAACAAAGACTTCCAAGGTTTTGACCGCGGACCGAAATTCCCTAAGGATCTGCACTTTGTGTGCTTGACGCTGTTTGCGGAAACGGTGGAAGGCTATGTCGCTTACAAGCCGAAGGATCTCGACAACACGTTTGGCGAAGTGCTCGTGCAGCACGGCAAGAAGCAGCTTCGCATCGCGGAGACGGAAAAGTATCCGCACGTCACCTTCTTTTTCAGCGGCGGTCGCGACGTTGAGCTTCCGGGCGAAACCCGCGTCCTGATCAACTCGCCTAAAGTGGCGACGTATGACCTGAAGCCGGAGATGAGCGCTTATGAAGTGGCCGAAGCTTGCGTGAAGGAAATTGAAGCCGACAAGCATGACGCCATTATCCTGAACTTCGCCAATCCGGACATGGTCGGACACTCCGGCATGCTGGAGCCGACGAAGAAGGCGGTCGAAGTGACCGACGAGTGCGTAGGCAAAGTGGTCGACGCCGTCAAGGCCAAAGGCGGGGTCGTCGTGATCATCGCCGACCACGGCAACGCGGACATGGTGTTCGACGAGAACGGCCGTCCGTTTACCGCGCACACGACCAACCCGGTTCCGTTTATCGTCACCGACGAGAACTTGATTCTCCGCGAAAGCGGCATTTTGGCCGACGTGGCGCCGACGCTCCTCGATCTGATGGGGCTGCCGCAGCCGCCGGAAATGACCGGACAATCGATGATCGCTGGCCGCAAGGCATAGGTTTTTGATATATTGAGTAATGGAAGACATACCCACAAAAATCGAACATTAAAGGAGACTATACACATGACAATTATCTCTGACGTATACGCTCGCGAAGTCCTCGACTCCCGCGGTAACCCGACAGTAGAAGTTGAAGTATACCTGGAATCCGGCGCGATCGGACGCGCGATCGTTCCTTCCGGCGCTTCCACAGGCGCTCACGAGGCGGTTGAGCTTCGCGACGACGACAAATCCCGTTACCTCGGCAAAGGCGTTCTGAAAGCCGTTGAGAACGTAAACGAAATCATCGCTCCTGAAGTAATCGGGATGGACGCCCTGGACCAACTGGGCATCGACAAACTGATGATCGCTTTGGACGGCACGCCAAACAAAGGCAAACTTGGCGCTAACGCCATCCTGGCCGTTTCCATGGCCGTAGCCCGCGCGGCTGCTGACGCTTTGGACCTGCCGCTGTACGTGTACCTCGGCGGATTCAACGCCAAACAACTGCCGGTTCCAATGATGAACATCGTCAACGGCGGCGCACATGCCGACAACAACGTTGACGTGCAAGAGTTCATGGTTCTGCCGGTTGGCGCTCCTACCTTCAAGGAAGCTCTCCGCACAGGCGCTGAAATCTTCCACAACCTGAAATCCGTACTTAAGGCTAAAGGCCTGAACACCGCGGTTGGCGACGAAGGCGGCTTCGCTCCGAACTTCACTTCCAACGAAGACGCTTTGTCCTCGATCATGGAAGCTATCGAGAAAGCCGGCTACAAACCAGGCGTTGACGTATTCCTGGGGATGGACGTCGCTTCCACCGAGTTCTTCAAAGACGGCAAATACCACCTGGAAGGCGAAGGAAAATCCTTCACTCCGGCTGAGTTCGTAGACCTGCTCGCTTCTTGGGTCGACAAATATCCGATCATCACGATCGAAGACGGTTGCTCCGAAGACGACTGGGAAGGTTGGAAATTGCTCACCGAGAAACTGGGCAGCAAGATCCAGCTCGTGGGCGACGACTTGTTCGTAACCAACACCGAGCGTCTTGAAAAAGGCATCAAAGACGGCATCGGCAACTCGATCCTGATCAAAGTAAACCAAATCGGTACGTTGACTGAAACGTTCGACGCAATCGAAATGGCTAAACGCGCAGGTTACACTGCGGTAGTATCCCACCGTTCCGGTGAATCCGAAGACAGCACCATCGCTGACATCGCGGTTGCTACCAATGCCGGCCAAATCAAAACCGGTGCGCCTTCCCGTACCGACCGTATTGCGAAGTACAACCAATTGCTCCGCATCGAAGATCAATTGGGCGAACTGGCTCAATACAACGGCTTGAAATCCTTCTACAACCTGAAGCATTCTTAATCGAGCGTAAGAGAGACCTGCCAGCATGAAGCTGGCGGGTCTTTTTTTGTGTCTTCTGCTTCTAAGCCTTCCCGCCCATTTCCGCCCCCCTACTAGTCACGCCGCCCGTTCTCCTAACCCGCCGATAAAACACTTTTCTCCACTAACTAATCTCCTACTTTCGCATGTACCATCCCAAGTCAATGCAGGGTACAATGGTAAAAAATTTAGACTTTTACTTTTGGAAGCGGGGTGGGAATTTTGGGACGCCTGTTTTTGGCGGTGATGGTTTTGTTCTCATGCTTTGTCGCGGGTTGCTCCGATCGGGCCGCTACAGGCAGTGGGGACTGGGCATATTCCTTCGTCCGGTGGCAGGGGGACAGTTATCGCGTTACGGAGGAAAGCGTGTCCGCGGCGGAAATCGGGAAGAAGCTGGGCGAGGTGGAGCGTTTCTCGGATGACGAGAACTTCTCGGCCTCCGGCAGGTCGACCTGGTCTAACGCCTATCCGGCCGGGACCGAGTTTTTTGAAATTAGCGGCCATTCCAGTAACGATGCGATCGCGGTTAAGGTAGAGAAGGACGCGGAGACGGCGTACGTGAAGTTGGTACGGAAATGAGGAATGGACTGGGGCCGTCTCGTCGCCCAGTCGATTTCTCGGGCTCCCCGCCGAAAATAGCGGCCTAATTGGCCGCTATTTCTCCTGATTTGTGCCAATTAGGCTTCGGGGCGGAAAAACTCGAGCAAATTTGCCGGCGGTCAACTCCGTTTTGAGGTAGTGGAGGTGAATAAGGGTCTTTTAAGGCGCTATTTTGTCGAATTTGGCTCTTCTGAACCGAATAGCGGCTTTTTAGGCGCTTATTTTTGGAAAAAAGCGGCCAAAACCCTGATTTGGGGTCCGCTCAAGGTAAATAAGGCCCTTTTTGACCGCTATTATGCCCGAAGAGCCGAATCAGGCCAAAATAACGGCCCAAAAGGCCGTTATTTTGGCAGTCGGCAACAGTCGGCAAGAGAAGCTGCGGGTATCAGGCCTAGTTCACCACGCGTCGCCAAAATCGGCGAATAAGTCTCATAAAGGCCGGCATGGTTAGAACCGATGTCAGTTTTAATGCGCACGTAAGCGGTCATGAAAAGGCCCTGTTTCTTTGTTCGGGTCCCAACGGCGCCTGCACACTACGGCCTGCACCTAACGTCCGCCTCCGCACTATCGCTGCCTCCTGCACACTACCGCCGCCTACCCATAGACCCGGATCTCGATGACCTCCGCGTAAGCCGAGCCATGGGTCTCTTTAATGACCAGCCGGACGGCCGCCGCGGTCAAAGGGAGGGCAAGCGTGTGGACCCGTTTCCGCCGGCGGTTGCCCGTTTCGCGGAGCATGGGGATCCAGCTTCCGTCGTCCGCCAGGACCTCGATCCGGTAGCTTTTGACCAGCTCCGGGATGACTTCGAAGGGTGTCCGGTGATGGTGCAGATTGATCAGGTCCTCGTTCACATCGTCATTGAAGATCAGGTGCAGCTCCCGGATTTCCCGGGGCCGGTCCCAGCTTAGCTCGATCCAGGGAGCAGGCTGCTCCGCCGCGTCCGCCGCCGCCATCGCCATCGCGTCCGCCGGTACCGCTCCCCCCGCCGACACCGCCGCCGACACGCCCGCCGTCATGGCTCCCCCCGCCGTCAGCGCCGCCGCGTCCGCCGCCATTGCGTCCGCCCCCGTCGCCATCGGCCCGGACAGCCACATATGCGGCCCCCCATACGGGCGCTTGTAGCCGTCGATGACCCGCTCGGGGCGATAGGCCTCCGTCGGGAAGTCCGCCCGCAGGCAGAAAAGCCGGCGCGCGAGCCGCTTCATGCTCCATTCCACGACCGGCTGGGTGTCGTCGTGATCCTCTAAATCTTTGGACACGCCGGACGCTACGCCCCGCTCAAAAGCAAGCAGGCCCGTTACCGACGCGTCCGATAGGTATAATCGGAGCAAGGGATTGCCGCGCACGATGACAAAAGCGTTTTGGCTTTCGTCCGGCATCCAGTCGAGTTCCACCGCGACCCACTGTTTCGGGCCCTCGGCAACCCGCACCGAGGCTCGGTATTCGAGCGCGGCTGGGACGTAATTCTCCGGCCTGCCGGTGCTCCACACCTCGACCGTCATCTCCGTGGGGCCGGCCGCGTCGACGAGCCATTCCAGCTTGCCGCGGAGCCCCGGGTCGGCCGGGAGCAGAACGGCGATGTCGTTCTCCAGCGGGTAGGCCTCCTGCGGAGACTCGACGGCGATCCGCGAGAGATGCGAGGAGGCGCGCACGACCGCCTGCCGGGCCAAATCGCCGGGGTCGCGGTTGGCGAGCCCCAGCACGGAGGCGTCCTGCCGCAGCAGCGTTTGCTGCAGGAGCGGGGTATGGCGCCGGGACAGCTCCCGGGGCGTCATGTCCCGCTCGGCGCACAGCGCGGCCGCCGTTCCGGCGGCTTCCCCCAGGATGGCGCAGGTGGCCATCACCCGGGTGGTGCCGAAGGCGACGTGCGTCGCGCTGATATTCCGCCCGGCGAACAGCAGGTTCGCCACGTTGGCGGAATAGAGGCTGCGGAACGGGATGTGGTAGTTGCCGTCCGCGTGCATATGCTTGGAGCCGCTGGCCTCGGCGTACATCCCCTGCGGCGGATGCAGGTCGATGGACCAGCCCCCGAAGGCGACCCGGTCTTCAAAACGCTGCTGGGCGATAATGTCGTTTTGCGTCAGGACATAATCTCCCGTAAATCGCCGATATTCGCGCTTGCCCGGCTGGGAGCCGATCCATTCCAACGTCAGGCGGTCCGCGTCGAACCTCCCCGAATTTTTGATGTAATCCCAGATGCCGTAGATCACGGCCCACAGCTCATCGCGGATCCGCTCGTTATCGTGGACCGTGTCCAGTTCGCCGCCCCACTCGATCCACCAATAATGGCAGCCGGAGTCCCCGCTGCGGATGACTCGCTTCAGCGGAATCGGCGTTCGGGTAATATCCTTGGCGAACGAAGGCGGTACGAATTTGACGGGGTGCCCCGCGTCCTTCGTGTAGAACAGCAGCGTGCTGCCGAGCGTAATCTCATCGGCTTCCTCCGTCGCCCACGCCTCTCCGAATTCATGCCGGGCTTCCCGGCCGATCCGGTAACGCGCTCCCGCCAGGAATCCGACGAGCCCGTCGCCCGTACAATCGAGAAACATCGGGCTCTCGAAAGTGATCCGCCGCTCCGATCCCATCATCCAGCCGGTCACCGACCGGATTCGCCGCTCTTCCTCCGGTCCTTCCGCTTCGACTTCGTGCACGTCGGTATTCAGATATAGCGAGATGTTCGGCTCGGCCCGCACCGTCTCCAGGACGACCAGATCCCATAGATACGGGTTGCCGTCAGGATTACGGTACTGGTTCTCGAGGAACATTTCGCCCATGATTCCCGTCTCCCGCGCGTATCGGTTAATTCCGTGCGCGGTCGCTCCGCAGACCCATACCCGCACCTCGCTGCTGGAGTTGCCGCCCAGCACCCCGCGGTTGTGGACCAGGGCGACTTTCCGTCCGAGCCGGGCCGCCGCCACGGCGGCGCAAACGCCGGCCAGCCCTCCGCCGACCACGGTGATATCGTTACGAACCTTTTCCAATTTCATGTTCCAAAGCACTCCCTTCCGAAATTAGGTTCAACCCTTAACCGCCGAGCTGGCCACGCCTTCGATGATGTATTTCTGTCCGATCAGGAAGACGAGGATCATGGGAATGATCCCGGCGGTGGCCGCGGCCATCATGCCGTTATAGTCGACGTTGTTTTCAAGAATGAAATTCTGCAGGCCGAGCGGTACGGTGAACAGATCTTGGTCGATCAGAAACACGAGCGCGTTCTCGTAGTCGTTCCAATGCCAGGAGAAGTCGATGATCGCCAGCGTAGCCAATGAAGGTTTGGCCATCGGCAGAATGATCCGCGAGAAGATGCGGAAATGCCCGGCTCCGTCCAAAAAGGCGGCCTCGGAAATTTCATAAGGCACCGACAGGAAAAACTGCCGCATCATAAACACGCCGAAAATGGTAAACATCCCCGGAAGAATCAGTGCCCAATGGGTGTTGTAAATGCCGGCCCAGTCGAACATGATGAATTTGGGCACAAACAGAACCTGGGGCGGGACCATCATCATGGACAAGTAAATCAGGAACAGCGCGTTCCGGCCTTTAAATTCGATCCGAGCGAAGCCGTATGCGGCCAAGGCGGAGAGCAGCACGGCCCCGGCCGTACCGAGGAGCGCTACTTTTAACGAATTCAAGTAATAATGCACGAAGCTGTTCGGTCCCGTCCATATTTTCAGGTGATGCTCCCAGTGGAAATCGGCGGGAATCCAGCGGATCGGGTAATGGAACACCTCCGCCGGCGTTTTGAACGAAGTGCTGATCATCCATAGGAAAGGAACGATCATGACGATGCTGAAAAACAGCATAAGCAACGTGAGAACGATTTTTTGCACCAGGGCTCTAGTCATTGTCGGTTTTCCCCCTTAATAGTGGACCCAGCGTTTTTGTCCCATCCATTGGGCGGCAGTGAACAGCAGGATGATGAGGAACAGAGCCCAGGAGATGGCGGAGGCGTAGCCCATTTCGTAATAACGGAAGGCGTTCTGGTAGATGAACAGCGAGAGTACGGTCGTGCTGTTGCCCGGCCCCCCCTGCGTAATGGCCTGAATAATGCCGAACTGCTTGATCGACATAATCAATCCGGTGATCAGCAGCAGGAAGGTCGTCGGGCTGACGAGCGGCCACAGAATGGTGCGGACCGTTTGCCAGGTGCGGGCTCCGTCGATTTTGGCGGCTTCCAGCAGTTCGCCGGATACTTCTTGCAGGGCGGCCAGATAGATAATCATGTTGTACCCGAGCATAAACCAGATCCAGATGATGTCGATGGCATACATGGACGTGTCCATGGTGGACAGCCAGCCCGGGGGATGGGCGACGCCCAGCGAGCGAAGAATACCGTTGATGGGCCCGTTGTTCGGGTGGAAAAGCAGCATCCAGACAAAGGCGACGGCCACCCCGCTTGTAATGTAGGGCATGAAATACAAGGCGCGCAGCGTCTTTTTGAGAAAAACCGAGCGGTTGAGCACGACGGCGACGACGAAACCGAGGCCGATGGACAGCGGAACCGACAGCAGGAACAACAGGGTGTTCCCGATGGCGGTATAGAATACCTCATCCTGCAGCATGCGCCGAATGTTGGCCATTCCGATGAAATTCGTATCCGGGTTCATAAATTTATAGTCGGTGAACATGAGGTAAAAAGAATACGCGGCAGGAACAATAAAGAACAGCAGCACCCCCAGCATATTAGGCCCGATAAATAGATAGCCGAGATATTGCTGCCGTTTCATCCAGGATGTTTTCACAGAAGCCCCACTCCCTTTAAACTTGATCTCCCCTAAAGCTTACCAGCGGGGCCGGAAGGGCATAAGAAACAAAACCACCGACTTCATGCGACAGAAATACGCATTTAGGGCGGCGGTCGGGTAAGGCGGTTTACAGTTTTGTTCTATCGTCCGTTTTGTTCAGCTGTCTGTATCTGCTGGGCGTGTGCGAGGTCAGCCGTTTGAATATCTTAATGAAGTAATTGTCGTTCATGAATCCGACCCGGTGGCCGATCTCATGCACGGGCAGGTCGGTCTCGATCAGGTAACGGATGGCTTGATTGACCCGGACTTGATGCAGGTAATGGATGAGCGTGTGGCCGGTTTTCTTTTTAAAAAGCGTGCTGACGTAGTTTTCCCCCATCATCACGTAGTGGGACATAGACTTGACCGTGATATCCTGCGCGAAGTTGGCGTGGATGTATTGCAGGATTTTCTGGATTTCCGGATGGGTGGTCACATTCTCTTGCAGCAGGGGCGGCAGCTGCGGCCGGGATGGCGTCCCATTTGCCGGGCTCGCGGCCGGCCGGTTTCCCTGAACCCGATCCTTTTGCAACTCGGCGCTGATTTTTCGCAACGTCTCCCGCAGCGAGTTCACGCTCATCGACAGCTTCAAAATATAATTTGATGCGCCGTATTCCATCGCTTGGCGGACATATTCGAAGTCGCTCATACAGGTCAGCATGACGAAGCGGGAGCCGTATCCTTCTTCCCGGCTGCGTTTTAACAGCTCGACCCCGTCCATCTCCGGCATGATAATGTCCGTCAGGACCAGATCGGGCGGTTCCCGGCGGATCATCTCCAGCGCTTCCGCGCCGTTGCCGGCCTCCCCGGACACCGTGAACCCGAGTTCCTCCCAGGCGATAATTTCCCGCACGGATTCCCGCACGAACACTTCATCTTCTACGAGCAGTACATTCCACATGAATATTCCTCCCGGTATTAGGAATGCCCTTGGGCTTGATTCCATGGCTCATGGGCGTAAGGGGGCGAGAGCAGCAGCGGAAACGATAAGCGGACGGTCGCGCCTTGATCGGAAGAACAAATCTCCATTGCACCTTTCTCTTTAAAAAGAAGACGCAATCGCTCCCGGATGTTCCCGAGTCCGATGCCCGGTCGCCTGCGGGCTCCCTTGGCGGCTTGCGCTTTTTCCATGCCGACGCCGTTGTCCGCGATTTCCACCGTCAGTTGATCCGGCGTTTCTTGATAGACCCTGATTTGAATCCGCCCCGAACCGGGCCGCGGGCTTAACCCGTGGATAATCGCGTTCTCGACCAGCGGCTGCAAGCTGAGTTTCGGAACGAGCGCATACCGGACAGTGTCCTCGTAGTCATATGTCACCTCGAACTTGTCGCGGTACCTCACCTGTTGAATGTGGACGTAAGCCTGGACCAGTTCCATTTCGTCCTGCAGATGGATCAGATCTTTATCCGTATTCAGACTGGCTTCCAGGAGCTTGCCCAAGGACAGCGTGATGTTCGTAATCTCCTCATTCCGGTGGCGGATGGAGATCCATTTAATCGTATTGAGCGTATTCAGCAAAAAATGAGGATTGGTTTGCGCCAGCAGCATCTGAAAATGCACGGCTTCCTTCTGCCGTTCCTCGGCCTTCAGCCGCCGGATCAGCTCGTTCGTATCGTCCAGCATCGTGTTGAAGGTCCGGGTCAAGTCCAGGATCTCGCCGCTGAATTTATGCTCCGGCAGACGGATTTTTAAATTTTTCTGCACGACGGCCTTCATTTTATTTTGCAAATGGGACAGCGGGCGGGTGATCGTCGCCGAAATAAGGAAGGTCATCACCAGGAACACGCCCATCAGCAAAAAGAAAGTGAGAAAATACTGCCGCTTCAAATCCTCGATCTCGATGAAGAGCACGGAGAGAGGGATGCGGTTGACGATGTACCAGTCCAAGGATTCCACATAAATGTAGTTGATCAGGGAATTGGACGGTTTATCGATAAAATATTTCTGCTCCGGCCGGTCGGAAATGCGGGACAAGACGCTGTGGGACAGCCGGCTATCCTGCGCCGACCGGGAAATCGTGTCCCCCGCGCTCGTCACCAGAAAATACGCCTGCTGGAGCGCCGACTGTTTCTGCGCCGATTGAAACCAGGAGGAGTAGTCGATGCTGATGCGGGCCAGGCCGTAGGGCGTCTTTTGCGCATCCTCCAAATAAGCATAGACCGACAGCAGGTACGGGCTGGTTGAAATATCCCGGAGGACGTAGTTTTCGTCGTTAGGCACCCAGCGGTAGGAACCTCCGTTCATCGAATCCCGTGCAAATCCCGGATTGTCCCTCATGGACCGGTAATCCAGCACGGCTCTGGGCGAATAGGAAGTGTATACGCTTTCATTTAAGTCCAGAAGCGTAAAGTACACGGAGGGATTGTACAGGAAAAAGCTGTTGTTCAAATTGTTGAATATACTCTCGATCATCCTCTTGTTCTCCAGCGGGTTGCGCTGTTCGGGATGACTCAGCACGGTTTTTACGGTGCTGTCCTGTTGCAGAAAAATCAGCGTTTTGAAGGCCACGCTGATCTGTTCCTCCAGCGTCCGGTACATCTGCTCCAACTGATAATGACTCTGCTGGCTGATTTTTTGCTGCACGAGCAGTTCGATCCGCTGATAGTTATATAAATTCAAAGCGCAAAAGGGAAGCAGAATCAAAAACACAAAAGCGGCGAACAAGCGGTACTTCAGCTTTTGGGGAATTAGAAAACGGAATGCTCGTGGCATCTCGGCTGCCGCCTCCCTTGAGGTGGGGTGTTTTTTTCAATTATAGCATAGGGAGAAAAGGGCGGAGGGCCTTGGGGTAAATTGCGTTGTTTTGTAGAGAAACAAAGATTTGTTCTATTGATGGGAGCGATTTTAGGAGTGATTTACAAAAGGCGGGGTGTCGCCTAAGATGGAAATTAGTACATTGCACCACTGCGTGAGGTGAATCGGGTGGATTCAACGGGATCGGAAGAACAGATTTGGGAAGACATTGAGAATAGTCTTCGCCGCCGTTTCGGAATCGAGGTGTTCGAGCGCACGCCGATCCGGCGGGGATGGTTAAATCTAAAATGGAAAGTGAGTACGGATGCGGGACAGCTTCTGATCAAACAGTACAACAGGGAGCGGTTTAAACTTTATAAGTCGGAGGAATTGCTCCGGGCTTTCTCGCAGCAGATCAGGCTAAGGGAGAGCGGGCTGCCATGCCCCCGGTTGCTGTCGGACCGCGGGGAGGTATTTGTGACCAGCGAGGACGGCGAACGCTTTCTGGTGATGGAGTTTTGCGAGGGAAGTTTGGTTCTGCCCGGCCGAGTCGGTGAGCGGCAGATTCATGATTTGGGCCTCGTCACGGCCCGGATGCATCACTTGCTGAACGACGGGACGCTGGGTGCGAAGGCAAGCCCGCAGTTCGTTCCGCCGAGCTGTGAGGAGCGAATGGGCCATTGGCGGTCCCTAAGGCAGACGGCAGCGGCGGCGGGGGATGATCGGCTTGTGGGGGAGGTCGAGACCCAACTCCGGGCGACGGAGGTGGCGGACATCGATCGGTTTGCGGGCGCGGCTATGGGATGGGCGCACCGGGACTTGTGGGTGGACAACCTGTTGTTTTTTGAGGACCGGGTGGCGGCTGTGCTTGATTTCGACAGGTTGAATTACGATTACCCGGCGCTTGATGCGGCCCGGGCGGTGATCTCCTGCGCTCTGGACGATCAGGGGCGGTTGGATGCTTTTCTCGCACGGGCTTTCATGGCAGGGTATACGGAAGAACGGCATGCGGCCTCAGGGTTCCTGACCCAGGCTTTGCAGCTGTTGTGGTAGATGGAAGGCGTGCGGTGGATACATGCGGAGATGGACAGGGAGAGAGACACGACCGTCCGGTTTGCCAAGGAAATGGAGTGGTTGGCTCACCATGTAACGGATCTGCCGGCGATGCTTGAAGGTTTGTAATGGACTCGCGATTATATACGGAGGAGGAACTAGGGATGATCACGGAGGAAATGGCACGCGCCTGTTCGGCGGAGATGGAGCGGACGAGAAGGCTGGACCCCGGTCTGCTGGAGGCGGTTCATGAGCTGGGTTGGTTCAAACTGTTTGTGCCGGAGGAGCTGGGCGGAAGGATGCTGGCTCTGCCGGAAGCGCTGGAGGTGTTTGAGGAAGCCGCCCGGCTGGACGGGAATTTGGGTTGGCTGGTGACGATCGGATCGGGCGGCGGTATGTTTGCGGCCTATATGGAGCCGGAGGTGGCGCGGGAGTTGTTCTCTCCCCGGGCGGCCGTGGTCGCCGGCAGCGGAGCCCCCTCGGGCGTGGCCCGCAAGATCGAAGGCGGCTATACCGTGACCGGCTCCTGGAAATACTGCAGCGGGTCTTCCTATGCGACGCTGTTTACGGCAAACTGCCGTATCGCCTATGGAGAGGCCGAGGCGGACGAGGAAGCTCCGATCCGTTCGTTTGTGTTTTTGCCGGAGCAGGTGGAGATCGTTCCGGATTGGAACGCCTTTGGCCTGAGGGCGACGGAATCCCATACGATGAGGGTGGACCGGATTTTCGTGCCGGAAGAGCGGACTTTTGATCTTGGGGAGCAAAAGGGTTTCCGGGATTACGCCATCTACCGCTACCCGTTTCTTCCGTTTGCGGAGACGTCGTTTGCGGCGATGGCTTTGGGTCTGGCGCGTCATTTCCTGGACGAGGCGTCCGGCCTGGCGGAAGCGAACAAGGCGGGATGGGAGGCTGCCCAAGCGCATCGCTATCCGTTCGTCCGCCAGCGGACCGACCGGATGGAGACGGAATGGGCCCAGGCCCGCGATACGTTCTACCGTGCGGTCCGCGAGTCCTGGGACCAGGTGGAGCACGGCGGTACGCTGACGGAAGAAGCCCAGCGGCTGGTCGGACAAATCAGCAAGCAAGCCGCCCGCACGGCCGTCGGCTGCGCCGGGGAACTATTCCCGTACCTGGGGATGCACGCCGTGATGGAGGACACGACCATCAACCGGATCTGGCGGGATCTGCACACCGTTGCGCATCATGTGTTGCTGGTTTCTTTTGAGGAGGAGAAAGGGTAACATTAGTAAACGCGTTGGATAAAGTGAACGGGGCCAGGGACATAGGGGAAGTCGGCGGAAGCCGACTTTTTCTACATTTTCAAGAACCGCAAACGGAAGATAGGGAGAGTTTAGAATTCCCCTTCATTGAATTCGGAAACCTCGGCATTCAGAACATACTCGAGGAACTCCAGCGTTATCTCCGATACGGCATCCTCCTCGGGTAAATAAATAAATTTACTGATACGCAAAATATCTGTCTTGAATACTTCTACGAGTTTCAACATGGCTTCCGTATCCCGCTGTTTGGCGGATTGAAGCAGCTTTAGTAATTCGCGGTCCGAGATAAAAGTTGGATCATTTTTTTCTTGCATTTACTCACCGCCTGTTGACTAATATTCAGATGCTGTGCGACTTCTTCTTCGGTTAGATGCTGAAAGTACAGTTTCTCTATAACAAATTTCCCTCTGGGAGGTAATTTATCGACGAGATCTCTAACCAGAATTTTCTCTTCGGATGAGCGAGTATAGTAAGGAGAAGGATATTGGCTATTCTCATAGAGAGGGCGTTCTCTATATCTAATTTTTTTCATACGGTACTGTATTCGCCAGCCGATGCGATAAATCTCGCTTCTGTATTGCTCGTAAACGGTACTATACTGCTTTTCCAAAGTAACCCCTCCTCTGCGAAAGTTATTTATTTATATATTGGGTAATAATTAGGCTATTTTACAACCGAAGGACGAAAAAACAGGAACGTATGTTCTTATTATACCAATATTTTTCGTTTTAATACAGAGGGATACAAAAAAAGAAGAGTACGAATACTCCTCTCACAATTAGAAAATCCCGTCGTATAGAAGCGCCGGTTTAGCACCGCTTAACTGCCGGCCGGGCCAAACGGAACCCTAGGTCGTCGATTTTAAAAGTCGGATGGCTGCGGCGACGGCAGGTTGCTCCGCAACCCCGGGCTTCCTCCGCCCAACTGCCCCCGCGAAAAATCCGGTACGTGCCGTACACCTCTTTATCATAAATATCCCAGCACCACTCCCAGACATTACCCAGCATATCATATAGTCCCCAAGGGTTGGGATCTTTTTGCCCGACTTCATGGGGCGCCCCCTGTGAGTTTTCGCTATACCAGGCAATCCGGTCCAACTCGTCGTATTGATATCCCGTGGTCCCCGCTTTGCATGCATACTGCCACTCAGCTTCGGTAGGAAGCCGATAGCCCTCGGCCGTCCAATCGCAATCGACGGTTTCTCCATCCTCGCCGAAGGAATAGCACTCGCTCAACCCAGCCGCCCGGGACATCATATTGCAAAAAGATACCGCCTCATGCCAGGAGATGTTGACCATCGGCTTTTGGCTGCTAGCCGCATCAACGGGCGGACCGCCGACAACAGCTCGGTACAATGCCTGGGTCACTGGGTAGCTGGCCAGAAGAAAAGACTCAACTTCTACGTTCCAGCGCCGCTGAATCCGGTCGTCCCGGAGTTGGACTTCACCCTTGGGAATAAGCGCCATAGGGATATCCTCCGATTTAAATTCAAATGATGACAATAATTCTCCTCCTAATTTTTCGTCCTGATTTTACCAATTCTACCTCGCCTCCTCCCTTTGGGCAATCCAAAAATATGCAATCCATAAGCGCCTATTTTTTTGGGGTGGGCAGCAAAGGGCGCATCACCGAGGCGAGGCGCTCGCCGATTTGGATCATGCCGCTGCTGGCCGGGTGTAGGAGGTCATGGGACAGGCCGCGCCAATCGTCCAGCAGCTCGCCGCCGTTCGCATACCTGACCTGCGGAAACCCGCAGCGCTGTACGACGTCCCAAAGCGCCGCCCGATACTCGCCGCTGGTGGAGCGCACCTCGCGCTCCGGCCAAGTCCAGCCGAGGTCGGCGTAGCTCGGGAACAAGCCGATGCAAACTAGCGGTTTGCCGGGATGCGCGGCGGCGATCGTCCGGATCATCGCCGCGGCTTGGTCGGCAAACCGGTCGGCCGGGATGCCTTGATTGAGCATATTGACGGAGATGCACAACGTCGCGATGTCCCAATCGTCTCTGGCGGCGATATGCTTCGCGATCGCCTGTTCGCAATGCGCGGAGCCCGGCATGCCGAGGTTTAAAGCGTCCAAGCCGAGGCGCCAGGCCGTTTGCGCGACATAGGTTACCTCGGGCGAGGAAGCCGCGATCCCGAAGGTGATCGAGGTACCGTAGGCCAGGTAGCGGAGGGCGGGCTGTTCGTGAGGAGCGGGAGGACGGAGTCCCTCGCCTTCAAGGCCGAGCAAGTGGACCTCGTGGCCGTGTACGAGAATCCGCCAGATCGGGCCGAAGGAGGGACGAGGCACCTTTTCGGACCACGGGGACCTGAATTGAAATCCGGGCTCCAGTCCCACATCCGCGATTTCAATCGTTGTCGGCGTTTCCCCGATTTGGCGGCTCTCCACCTCATAATCCCCGTAAAACACCTTAACCTGACTGACGCCGCCAAAGCTGGCCAACGTAATCGCCGCGCTTCCCGTTTCCAGCCCGAAGCGGATCTCCAGCAGGGCGGCCCGGCGGATTTGGTCGCGTCCTTTTTCGAGCAATCCGGCCCTGACGGTCTCCGGTACGCGCTGCATCAGCAGCCCGGGTCGCCCTTCCACACGAACCAATTCCTCCACATTGTGCAGTTCCACTTGTTTATGGATCATAAAGACTCCTCACTTTCTGTTTTGAAAAGAAGCCGTGGAAAAGGGGCCGCCGCGGAAACGACGACCCCTAAGCAAGCTTGCAAGCCTCCAGCCTTATTTGTTTTGCTTCAAAAAGTCGTTATGCCGCGTCACCATGGCCTGAATCGTCTGGTCCAGGGACTGGGCGCCGAGGAAGAACTTTTCGTATTCCTGCGCCCGCATATCCATGACCTCCTGCGGCAAGCTTCGCACATAAGTCGGCGTTTTGTCCTCGAACATGACGTACATGAGCGATTCGAGGTCATAGGTGTCCTTTTTGTCGCCGAGCAGGCTGGTCAGCGCATCCTCCTGATTGGCGTCCTTGGAGGCCGGAAGCCGTCCGCCCGCCGCCATCGGCGCCATACCGCCGTCCGCATACCACTTCAGGAATTCCCACGCCTCCGCCTGGTGCTTGGATTTGGCGTTAATCGAAATGTAATCGCCGAGACCGCCGCGCGTGACATAGTTGTCCGCGCTGTCCGCCAGCCGCGGCACCTGGGCGAAGGCGATTTTAAAATCGCGCGGGAAGTCGGTGAAGTTGTTCGAACTGCGCAGCAGCCAGGCCCCGATATTGAGCATCGGCACCTCCCCGCTGAGGAAGACCTGCTCCACCGGCATTTTGGAGGTCAACTGTTCCCCGAGCGGCGGCGTGGTCTTGTCTTCTTTCATCATGGCGTCGAGCGTTCCCAGCCATTTTTTGACGAGCGGGTGATCCAAATTGGAGGTGCCGTCCGGCTTGGTGTACCCTTCCTGCGACAAAACGGAATCGATCGGGTCGACGAACGGCTCCATGTTTTGAATGAATCCGTAGTTCGACCCGGTTTTCAGCTTCTTGGCGTATTCGCGCAGCTCGTCCCAGGTCCAGTCCTTGGGAACCGGCAGGCCCGCGGCGTCCAGCGCATCCTTGTTCAGCGCGATGAAGAACGGGCTCTTCGTGGTCGGCATCCCGTAATACTTCCCGTCGATCTTCCAGCTTGCCGCGTCGGCCCCCATTTTCTCGTCGATATTATAGTCGCTGAATGGGCTTAAATCGAGGGCGAGGTTCGACTCCACCCGTTTGGATGCCTGGGAGATCGAGTAATTGACGAACAAATCGACATCCTGTCCGGTAATCATCGCCGTATCGAGCTTGAGGTTCCCATCGTCGTCATTGACGAAGCGAACGTACTCGACCTGGATTTCGGGATGCTCTTGATTCCACGCGTCGATGACCTGCTGCGGCCCCGCTTCCGGCGGAACGCCGCCCCACATTTTTAACGTGACCGTGTTCCCCGTCTTGGCGTTCCCGCCGGCCTGTTCCCCGGCTTTCCCGGACGTATTGCCGCCGCTGCCGTCCCCTCCGCCCGAGCATCCCGCCAGTAAGCCCATGATGAGAACCAAGGCGGTCCATCCCGCGACCCAACCTTTCTTTTTCAAAAGCGCCAACCTCCCTGAGTTAATCCATAATTTCGTTGATGGATCAAGGATACCAGACCGGAAAAACCGCCAGAAGGAACAAAAACGCGAAGTCCATGGAACATATCTATGTAAAGGGAAAGGGAGTGGAATAAATCGTTCTATTGGGGAAAAAGTAGGGCTGCGGATGGGAAGGTTGGGAGGCGGAGAAAGTGAGGGGGGCTGGCGGCATTAACGGGAATTTTGCCCGTTAATGCTGCGGATTTCGCCCCTGGCGGGGCAATTAGCTGGAATTTCTCCAGCTAATCCGCGCCAACAGGGGCGAAAAGGGCTTGGCGGTCCGAATTAACGGGAGGAATTCCCGGTAAATGTGGACCGCCGGCGGGTTTGGCCGAATTAACGGGAGGAAATCCCGTTAATTCGGCAGGCCGTCCGGGCCGGCGCTGGCCGGCGCGCGGCCCCGCCCCGACCCGGGCGCGCCAAGCGGCCCGGCTAGCGCCCCCGCGGTGCCGGGCCCCGGTGGCAGCCCGGCGCTCGCCGGCGTCCCGCGGCCCCGCCCGGGTTCGCCCGCCTGCGGCCTGCCTCCGCGGGGCCGCCTGCGCCCGGCGCGCGCCGTACCGCCCGCGCCCTCAAGCCTCCGGCGCGGCGGCGGTGGACTCGCGGACCAGGAGCTTCGTCGGCAGCAGGAGCTCCGTGTAGGGCTCGCCCGGCTCCTGGATCCGCTTGAACAGCTGTTCGACGGCTTTGACGCCGAACAGCTTCAGATCGACGTCCAGCGTTGTGGTCGGCGGCGTCGACAGACGGGAGAGGTAGCCGTTGTCAAAGCTGACGATCGACACATCGGCGGGAATCTGGTAGCCGAGCTGCTGGAGCGCGGCGTTCAGGAAGAAACCGAGGCCGTCGTTGACGCAGAACCAGGCCGTCGGCTGCTCGTCCAGGGATTGAACCCGGCTCATGACGCTGCCGGCGTCCTCGGCCGTATCGGTGCAGAGCCAGCTGTCCCGCGGTGTAATGCCGAAATCCCGCATGGCTAAATTGAAGCCTTCCAGGCGCTCGTAGTAACTGGGCGAGATGGAAATATCGCCGAGAAAGCCGATGCGGGTGTGGCCAAGCTCCACCAGGTGCCGAATCGCCTCGTATGCGCTGAAACGGTTATTCGTCAGGATGCAGTCCGCTTGAATGCGCGGGTGGTGGTGGTCGATCAGCACGGTGGGAATTTTGGTGTCAATGACCTTGTTGATGTAATCCGTTGTAATGTGGGAAAGGACCATCACGCCGTCCACGTCATCCTCCATTAAAAAAGAAGGGAGGGCCAGCGACTCCGCTGCTTCCCGGGTGACCGACTGGATCAGCAGGCGCTTTCCGTATTTCGCGGCTTCCTGTTCGATCGTCAGGTAAATTTCACCGAAAAAGTTTTTCTGGGAAAACGCGAATTCGGAGGCGATCAGGGCAATCGCGCCTTTGCTGTCCGTAACCGCCTTCTTCTTTTTGCCCAAGGTATATACGTATCCCATCTCATCTGCAGCCCGCATAATTTTTCTGCGGGTTTCCTCACTCACGCCATCCTTCCCCGACAGGGCCTGAGACACCGAGTTTTTCGAGAGGTTCAGACGATCCGCGATATCCTGCATCGTGACTTTCGACTTCATATCAACATTCCTTTCTTTCTTGACAATAAGCGGCGCGACAAACAACACCCAGCTAATTCCTGCTTAAATTGTAACGTTACAAGTTAAATAAGTAAAGCTGGATTATCGATAAAAATTTATACATTTCATCGCGGAGTCACTTGACAGGTTGGGAAATTAGGTTAATAATCAGTGATATAAACGCTTACATTTAACATTACTTTTTAATCTGTAACCTTACGAAACTCAAAACTTAGGAGGTCTATCGGATGAAAAAGAGATATCCAGTTCTGCTCGCCCTCTCCTTGGCGATCACTCTGCTTTCCGCCTGTTCTACCGGACAAGGCGCAAAATCTGCGGCCGGAGATGACGGAAAGGGCGCAAGCGGTAAAGTGACGATCGAATTTTGGGCCGCCCCGAACCCGACGCAGCAAGCGTTCTGGCAGGAGATGGCCAAAGCTTACGAAGCGGAGAACGGAAACGTAAAAATCAACGTCAGCGCCATCAAGGAATCGCCGAGTTCCGAGGCGAGCATTCAGGCGGCGATTGCCGGCGGCAGCGCCCCGACGATCGCCGAAAATATCAACCGCGGCTTCGCCGCCCAATTGGCGAACAGTAAGGCGCTTGCTCCGCTGGAGACGCTGCCCGGCTATGACGAGATCCTTTCGTCCCGCCATATGAAGGATACGATCGAGCCGTGGAAGTTCGCGGACGGTCATCAATATGTACTGCCGATTTACTCCAATGCGATGCTGTTCGGGTGGCGCAGCGATATTTTGCAGGAACTCGGGTACGCCGAACCGCCGAAAACCTACAGCGAAGTGTTGGAACTGACGGGCAAGCTCAAAGCCAAATACCCGGACAAATATTTGTGGGCGAAAGCGGATCTCGCCGATCCGACGGCTTGGAAGAGATGGTTCGACTTCTTCATGCTGTACAACGCGGCGTCGGGGGGCAACAAATTTTTGGAAGGCTCGAGCTTTATCGGCGATGAGAAGGCCGGGGTCGCCACGCTGCAATTTTTGGACGACCTGCGCCAAGCGAAAGGCCTGCTGGCCCAAAACGTCACCGATCCGTTTGAAACCGGCGTGAGCGTGTTTACCGATCTGGGTCCGTGGACCTTCACCAACTGGGCCGAAAAATTCCCGGAGATGAAATACGGGGAGAACTTCACGCTGTCGATGCCGCCGGTGCCGGACGGTCTGGACCCGGGAGCTTCCAAAACGTTCGCCGACACGAAAGGGCTTGTGATTTACGCGTCCGCCTCCAAAGAACAGCAGGAAGCGGCCATGAATTTCATCAAATGGGTGTATTCCAATCCGGAGAACGACGCCAAATGGTTTGAACAGACGAAGCTGCCGCCGGCCCGGGACGACTTGTCCACGAACGAATCGTTCAAGGCGATTTTGGACGCAAGCCCCGAATTGAAGCCGTATGCGGAGAACGTGCCGAACGCCGTCCCGCCGATGGACAATCCGAAATTTAACGAATTGCAGACGTTCATCGGGCAGGAAGCCCTGAACAAAGTGGTCCGCGGGGAAATCGACCCTCAAACCGGATGGAGCAATCTGAAGAAAGCGATTGAAGGAGAACTTCAATAAAGGGGTCTTCCAACATGAATCAAAACAACCCACGGTTGGGCTGGCTTTTCACCAGCCCCTACCTGATTTATTCCCTGGTCTTTTTCCTGGGACCGTTAATCTGGTCTTTCTATTTGGCCTTTACCAATTGGGACCTGATCGCGCCGACTTATGAGTTCGTCGGGTTCGACAACTTTCTGAAGGCGCTGAAATCCCCCGGCGTACAGTCGGCCTTCTGGGTCACCTACAAATTTATGATCGTCTTCGTGCCGCTGGTCATTGTCATGTCCATGGCGGTGGCGGTGCTTGTGCACGGGCTGCCGAAGTTCCGCAGCGTCTTTTTGATCGGATTCTTCCTGCCCTATCTGTCATCCGGCGTCGTATCTTCGCTGATCGTCAAGGGGTTCCTCTCTTACAACAGTCCGCTGAACGAAACGCTGCGGCGCCTGGGTGTGGACATCAACTGGCTGGGAAGCCCCTGGGCCGCCCTGCTCGTCGTTGGCGCGATCATGGCTTGGAAATTCACCGGGTATTACGCCTTGATTCTTACTTCCGGGCTGGCCGGCATCGACAAGGAAGTCTATGAAGCCGCAGCCATCGACGGCGTGTCGAACCGGCAGCGTTTTTGGAAAATCACCCTGCCGCTGATGTACCCCGCCATTTACACGACGCTGATTTTGGCGTTTGGTGTTACGTTCGGGATTTTCACCGAGGTGTACCAGTTGACGGGCGGCGGTCCGAATTACGCGACCAACACCTGGCAGATGGAAATTTTCAGTCAGGCGTTCAAAAACCTGCAGGCCGGATATGCGTCCGCGATTGCTTTGTTGGCTTCGCTCGCCACGTTTATTTCGATATTTATCATCCGGAAGCTGCTGGAAGTTTGGGGGAAACGCAATGGTTGGGTCTAATCGCAACAGAAAAATCCGATTGTCGGTCCGCTACGCCATAGCGGTCGTGCTTCTGCTGGTGATGGTGTATCCGTACCTTTACATGGTGTTGAACTCCCTGGCCGACTGGAGCCAGGTCGACCGCAAGCTGATCCCGGACGCGTTTACGCTCAAATCGTACCAATGGCTGTTTCTCGGCGGGGAGACCGGGGTGACCCGGCCCTGGATCGGCTCGTTCCTCAACAGTATCGTCGTATCGCTGTTGTCGACCGCGCTGATGATGGCCTTTGGCGTCATGGTCGCCTACGCGCTCTCCAAGCTGAGATTCCGCGGCCGCGACACGGTGAACAATTTCATATTGTTCCATATGTTTTTTCCGGCGATCATCCTGCTCATTCCGAGCTTTCTCATCATACAGAAGCTGGGCTGGTACGACACGTACTGGGCGCTCATCATCCCGAAAGGCGTCAGCCTGTGGGCGGTCTTTATGTACACGAACTTCTTCAAGGCCGTGCCCGACGCGTTTATCGAGGCGGCCAAGCTGGACGGGGCCCGGGACTTTCAAATCCTGTACAAAATTATGCTTCCGATGTCCAAATCGATCACCAGCGTGATCTTCCTGTTCCTTCTGATGGAACGCTGGACCGAATTGCTGTGGGACATGATCATGGTGCGGAGCGACCATATGTTGACCTTGAACGTACTGCTCTCCCAAATGTTCGGTCCTTACGGAACTTATCCGGGGCCGCTGTACGCGGGATCCGTTCTGCTCTCCCTGCCGATCATTATCTTGTTTATTCTTTTCGGCAAGAAGTTCCAGGAAGGCATGCAGTTTACTTTAAAATAGAGAATTTGTCCGCTTAGGAAGGAGAATGGAGATATTGACCTACTTGGAGAATACCGGCGTCAAAACCTGTAAGGTGCTGCTGGAGCAGTTCAAAAGCCGGGATGCCCGCATTCGGGACCCGAAAAAGCTGGAGTTTGCCGGCGTTGGCGACAGGGACGTTTACAACATTACCGCGCCGTTTGAGGCGGGGGGCGTAACCGTCATCGCCGGCCGGGTGGAATCCCGGGACAGCGAGCAGTCGGAGTTGATGTTTTTTGTGGAGCGGGAGGGACGCTACACGCCGCTGGAGGGAGCTCCGGTCCTGAGGCTGCAGGATCCGTTCCATACCCGGATCGGCGGCGAGCTTGTCATCGGGGGCGTGGAGGTGTTCCCGCACCCCGAGGATGCGGAGAAGCTGGGCTGGCGGACCGTCATCTACAAAGGCCCGCGGCTGGAGGAGCTGCAGCCGCTATTCCACGGGCCGGACGGCATGAAGGATCTCCGCCTGGTGGAGCTTGCCGACGGCTCGATCGGCGTATTTACCCGCCCGCAGGGAGCTAAAGGGGGAAGAGGCAAAATCGGCTTCTTCCGGTTGAGCTCCCTGGACGAACTGACGGTGGAGAGCGTGGAAGCGGCGCCCTTGCTGCCCGGCCAATTCACCGACGAAGAGTGGGGCGGCGCGAATGAAATCCACCGGCTCTCCGGCGGGCTTCTCGGCGTGCTGGGCCATATCGCCTGCTATGACGAGCGCGGCGACCGCCATTACTACCCGATGGCCTTCGCGTTCGATCCGCATAGCGGAACCGCTTCGGACATCGAGCTGATCGCCATCCGCGAACAGTTCCTTCCCGGTCCGGCCAAACGGGCCGACCTGCGGGATGTTGTGTTCAGCGGCGGACTGGTGCGCCTGCAGGACGGGAGGGCGGTTTTGTACGCGGGTATCGGCGATGCGGAAGCCCAGAGCGTGCAGATCAACGACCCGTTCGCCCGCTTTGAATTTTTGCCTGCAAGGAAGGTGGAGTAGTCATGAAGATTTACCGGTACGAGGAAAATCCTTTGATCGTTCCCGCACAGGTTCCGGCCTATCATGAAGGCTTTGAGGTCATCGGCGCCTTCAATGCGGGAATCGCCAAATACGGAGAGGAAATCCTGATGCTCTTAAGGGTCGCCGAACGGCCGGTCAGCGAAGATCCCCGGGTGGTTAAGGCCCCGGTATACCTTCCGGAAACCGGCAAGTTGGACCTGATCGAGTTTAACACCGACGATGAACGCTATGATTTCTCCGACCCCCGGGTGATTCGAAACAAGGCGCAGAGCGGAAGCTTCGAATATCTGACTTCGCTGTCCTATATCCGGATTGCCCGCAGCCGGGACGGCCGGCGTTTTACGATCGATGACGCGCCGTTCATCTATCCGTCGGGCCCGCTGGAGACGTTCGGGATCGAGGACCCGCGGGTGACGCAAATCGGCGACACGTACTACATCTACTTCTCGGCGGTGTCCCCCGTCGGCATCGGCGAAGCGCTGGTATCGACGACGGATTTCGTCACGACCCGGCATCACGGCATGATTTTCGGGCCGGACAACAAGGACGTGCTGATTTTTCCGGAGAAAATCGGCGGCAAATACTATGCCCTGCACCGTCCGACCACGAAAAGCACGGGAAATCCGGAGATCTGGATCGCCGAGTCGGACAACCTGGTATACTGGGGCAATCACAAGCATTTGCTCGGCCTTCGTCCCGGCAGGTGGGATAGCGGCCGCATCGGCGGAGGCGCGGTTCCGATCCGTACGGAAAAAGGCTGGCTCGAGCTGTATCACGGCGCGACGCCGGATCACCGTTACTGTATGGGAGCGGTGCTGCTCGACCTGAATGACCCGTCGAAAGTCATCGCCCGATCCGGCCATCCGATCATGGAGCCGGAAGCGCCTTACGAGCAAAACGGCTTTTTCGGCGACGTCGTATTCTCCTGCGGGGCGCTAGTGGAGGGGGACACCATCAAGATGTACTACGGTGTGGCCGACACCTCCATGGCCTGCGCGGAGCTTAGCCTGCGGGAAGTGTTGGACAGCTTGGAATACGTGTGAGACAAAAAAAAGGAGGAATGGCGCGCTTGAGGTGCCGTTCCTCCTTTTTATCGAATATTAGGGCTGCTGTGCGGTCGTTCCCTGGCTGGCAGCTGGCGCTTTTTCCGCGGAAGGGTTCGTCGAGTTGCCCGCCTGAGATCCCGCCGAAGTTCCCGTTGATCCCTCTACCGGGGCCAGCAGCAGCGGTTCCCAGGTGAGGCCTTCGCCGGTCAGTTTTTTGCGCTGGTCCGAGATGGCTTGCAGGGTGTTGTTCCGCTGGTTTTCCAATTGTCTGATCGTATCCTGGTAGAGCGCTTCAACCTTCTGCTGCACGGATTGGGAAGTCGAAGCGATTTGTTGTTTATACGTGGCCGAATCCTGAGAAATTTGTTCCGTGTATTGGGTAAACAGCTTGGCGTATTGCTTCTGGGCGTTGGCCTTGCTGATTTTCCCGCGCGAATA
Organism: Paenibacillus sp. alder61; assembly: GCF_020179875.1. NCBI lineage: Bacteria > Bacillati > Bacillota > Bacilli > Caryophanales > Paenibacillaceae > Paenibacillus > Paenibacillus sp. alder61. The sequence continues at coordinate 234,338 of NZ_JAIUDG010000003.1, read as the reverse complement.
GGCATAGATCGGGCTGGAAATGTAGCTGGTGCTGGAACTCTTCATCAACGCGTACATCGGGCTGGACAAGTAGGTGTCCGTCACCGTTTTGTGCAGGCCGTAAGCCGGGCTGGATAAAGAGTTGATGTTGGTCGCCTTTTTGTATTCGTACATATAACTGCTTAGCGAGTTTTCGTTGAGCTCGCGGGCGAAAAGCCCCATCGTGCTGCTGAGCGAATGGCGGTTGGCCGCCCGGACATAGACTCCCATTTGGCTGCTTAGCGAATTCGGGTTGATCTCGCGTTCATACTGCCGCAATTCGAACCTTAGGTCATCGTTGTTCTCGTACCGCGGCTTAAGCTCCGCCAAATCCGCTGCAAACTTCTCGTTCCACTTCTTCTGGTCTTCCAAAACGATGCGCTCCAGCTCAGCAAGCCGGTCGTTCTGGTTCTTGTAATATGTATTGTAGTCCTTGGTCAGCTTCGCCATATAGGTGTCGTAGGAAGCATTTACGGTCGAGTTGTAGTTTTTGTATTTGGTCCATACCGCATTGATCCACTTGCTGTCGGCGGCTTGGGCGGAACCCGCCGGGAGGAAAGCGACCATCACCAGCAGGAAGCTTAAAGCCAGCATTAAGCCTTTTCTTATGAATCCTTTACGTTGATCATTTCTTCCCATAGATTGTTGTTACCCTCCATATGATGTGATTTATGTAATATACGAATTAAGGGTATTTTATCCAAATGCGCGGCAGGTTCCAATAGTCCATGATGTCTACGGAACTTTTGGACTATTTTTTCGGGGGGGCAGGGAAAAAGACATACGACATTCAGCGGCGAAGGGTTTTGTTATTTTCGGCCTTCCGGTATACATTTAGTAGAGTAGGGAGAACGAGAAGATCGGGAAGGTGAGGTAGGGGTGCACATGCGCTGTATCACGATACGCCAGCCGTGGGCGACGCTTATCGCCATTGGCGAAAAGCGCCTGGAAACGCGGGGCTGGAAAACGAACTACCGCGGAGAGTTGGCGATTCATGCCGGAAAGCGGGTAGATCTGGCAGCCTGCCTGACGGAGCCGGTGCGTTCGCTTCTGGCGGCGTCCGGTTACACCGCGGCCAACCTGCCGACCGGCGCGGTGGTGGCGATCGCCCGGTTGGCAGGCTGCCACCCGGTGGTGGCCAACGACGGGGAGACGGCCGTGTTGAACGTCCGGGAGGGCGGAAGTGGCGGATGCGGGGAAGTTGGCGAACGCGGCAAAGCTGGCCGAGGCGGAGATGGCGGAGATGGCAGAAATGGTGGGAGTGGCAGAAATGGTGGGGGTGGCAGAAATGGCGTGGGGAGTGGTGATGGCAAGGATAGTGGAAATGGCGGATATAGTGAGGATGGCAGAGATTGTAGAGACCGCGAGAACCGCGAGAACCGCGAGAACCGCGCTTTAGTTGTAACCGGGCAAGAGTATCGGTTCGGTGACTTCGCGCTGGGGCGATACGGCTGGGAGCTGGTCGAAGTGCGAAAGCTGCCGGAGCCGGTCCCCGCCGCGGGGAAGCAGGGATTGTGGAACTGGGAGGCCCGGTGGTAGGTTGATTTCCGCTGTCGTTCCGCTGTAGCCAATCAGTTCTAACGGAACTTGAACAGCTGTAACGGAACTTCAAAAATTCTAACGGAAATAGTAGCCGCTATTTCTGCCAAACGGGTCGATTTCAGATTTTAACGGAAATAATAGCAGCTATTATAGTAATAATCAGCAATTTTAGTGCTAAAAGTGGGAAATAGGCGCTATGGCGTCCGTTAGAATTCGGGAAGAGCTATTTTTCGTAAAATAGCGGCTATTATTTCCGTTAGAAAGTGAGCCCTATCCTCTCAAGTCACATTGACAACGGGGGAAGGGTGTTTTATAGTTTAGGTAAACGTTTACGCCACAATATTTCGCATCCCACGCATCCTTTATATCCATTGGAGGGATAGGAGGCTAAAAGGGACGCTTTGTTGGTATTGCTCAACTCGGTTAGCTAGACAGCGGCCTTGGGAAATCTCAAATAACCCCATAAACGTAAGAGTACGCTCGATGGTTAGAGGCTGAAGCCGGATTGGCGGGGAACATCAGGGTCGGCCGCGAATTCGCGGCGATGCTGGGTCGGGCACAACTCATGAACTTAACGTAAACGTTTACGTTAACTGGATGTTGGCAAATGGCGGGCTCCACGTTATAAGACGGCACTACCGCCGCCGACATGCTGCACGATCCGGACGTCCGTACGGCCGCCGACGGCACGGTTACAACCTGTATGACGATACGACCGCCGACGGCACGGCCACCGCCCGTATGACGGCAGGGTAGTGCGACCGCAGGACAACAGTATGGCGACAGCACGGTTACCACCTGTATGACGAGACGGCCGCCAACGGCACGGTTACCACCTGTATGACGATACGACCGCCAACGGTACGATTGCCGCCCGCATGACGGCAGGATCGAGCGACCGCATCGCGATCGCATAAAAGTGACCAGCAACAGCAACTGGATAAAGGCTGCAAAAGGTAATAATAAGATAAAACGAACGCATCTGCGAGAGGAGTCGAAGCGAAATGGTGAAGAAATGGTGGAAAGAAAGCGTTGTGTATCAAATCTATCCCCGCAGTTTTATGGACAGCAATGGGGATGGGATCGGGGATTTGCGCGGGATTATCTCCAAGCTGGATTACCTCAAGCTGTTGGGGGTCGATGTGGTTTGGCTGTGTCCGGTTTACGAATCGCCGAACGACGATAACGGATACGATATCAGCGACTACCAAGGCGTTATGGGCGAATTCGGCACGATGGCGGATTGGGAGGAGCTGCTTGCCGGGCTGCATGAGAGAGGGATGAAGCTCATCATGGACCTTGTCGTGAACCACAGCTCCGACGAGCATGCCTGGTTCGTGGAGTCGCGCAAGTCCAAGGACAACGCGTATCGCGACTACTATATCTGGCGCCCGGGCAAAGAAGGCCGCGAGCCCAATGATTGGCTCTCTTTCTTCAGCGGGCCGGCCTGGCAGTACGATGCGCAGACGGACGAATATTATCTGCATCTTTTCTCGACCAAGCAGCCGGATCTGAACTGGGAGAATCCGAAGGTCCGGCGCGAAGTGTACGACATGATGACCTGGTGGCTGGACAAAGGGATCGACGGCTTCCGGATGGATGTCATCAACCTGATCTCCAAAGTGCCGGGGCTACCGGACACGGCTGACGGATCGGGGGGCGGCGAGCATTATATCAATGGGCCGCGGGTTCATGAATTTTTGCAGGAGATGAACCGGGAAGTGCTGTCCAAGTACGACATCATGACGGTGGGCGAAACGATCGACGTCTCGCCGGAGGACGCGGTTCTATTTGCGGGCGATGACCGCGGAGAACTGAATATGGTGTTCCAGTTCGAACTGATGGGCATCGATTCGGGGCCGAGCGGTAAATGGGAGGTTCTGCCCTGGAAGCTGACCAAGTTCAAAGAGATCGTCAGCCGCTGGCAGACCCGGCTCCATGGCAAGGCTTGGAACAGCATTTACCTGAACAATCACGATCAACCCCGCCTGCTATCGCGATTCGGGCACGACGGCGAGCATCATAACGTTTCCGCCAAAATGCTGGCCACCTTACTGCACACGCTCCAAGGGACCCCGTACATTTACCAGGGGGAAGAAATCGGGATGACCAACGTACGATTTGAGACGATCGAGGAATACAAGGATATCGAAACGCTCAATATGTACCGGGAGTATCTCGACAAAGGCCACGCGTCGGAAGATATTCTGAAGTCGATCTACGCCAAAGGGCGCGATAACGCCCGGACACCGATGCAGTGGAACGGGGAAGAGCAAGCCGGATTCACCACCGGTACGCCGTGGATCGCCGTGAACCCGAACTACAAAGAAATCAACGTGGAGCGGGCGCTGAACGACCCGAACTCCGTCCTGCATTACTACCGGAATTTAATCGAGCTGCGGAAAAAGCACGAGATCATCGTATACGGTGATTATAAGCTGCTGAATGCGGAGGATGAGCAAGTATATGCTTTTGTCCGTACTTTGAATAAGGAACGCCTGCTGGTTATCTTGAACTTTTATGAAAAACCGGCGGAGTTCGCGCTAAGCGAACGTATTGCGCATGAAACCCGGGAAGTGCTGATCAGCAACTACGAGGTGTCCGCCGAAGAGGACTTCCACCAATTGACTCTGCGTCCTTATGAGGCACGGGTTTACAAATTGTTTTAAGCAAAAAGCAGTCTATCCTCACTCTAGGATAGGCTGCTTTTGTTTTTACACATAGGATTAGGATTTAAAAACCTGAATCTGTTCCTTCAAGTCGTTCATCATCACATTGAGGTTCTGCGCCGCGCTCTCGATCCCTTCCATAATTGCCGACTGTTCCGTGGAGGATTGCGCTACCGAGAGGGCGCTCTCCGCCGATTGTTGCGCCACCGTCAGCATTTCGCCCATGGTGGCGGCAATCTCCTCGGTGCCGGCCGAGATTTGCTCGGTCGTCGCCGAAACATCCTGCATTTGCGTGGAGACTTGACGGATCGATTGGCGGATGTGGTCAAACGAGTCCCCGACCTTTTTCATTCGGTCTATTCCGTTATAAATATCGGTGATGTTGTTTCTCATGGATCCCGTTACCTGAGCACTGGAATGTTGGATGAACTGAATCAACTCGACGATATGTGAAATAGACTGGCTGGTCTGCTCCGCCAGCTTCTTAACCTCCCCGGCAACGACCGAGAATCCGCGCCCATGCTCTCCGGCACGCGCGGCTTCAATGGAAGCATTTAAGGATAGGAGCGCGGTTTGATTGGAAATGTCGGAAATGACATCGACAATCTGTTCGATTTCCTTGGAGCGATTGACGAATTGTTCGACATCCGCCGCGGTTTGGTCCGCCGATTGACGAATGATGTTCATCTGCTCAATGGCGGACTGAATTTCGACAAAACCGAATTCGACTTCGCTCGACACCGTTTCGGCTTGCTCCGATATCGTACCGGCCGCCTCGGCAATCTTCTGAACGCCGATAGCCATTTCTTCCGTGGACCGGGCCGACTGCTCCGCACCTTGGACTTGGGACGCGGATCCGTTCGCCATATGTTGAATATCCGTCTGGATATTCATGGCGGCTTGCGCCGACTTGCGGGATGCGGCTGCAAGTTCATCCGAGGAGGTGGCGACCCGGCCGACGGTCTGATGGATTTGCTGCACCATACCGGATAACGAATCGATCATTAAATTGATATTCTCGCTCATCCGGCCGATTTCATCTCGGGATTTAACGGTGACCCGCTCATCCAGATGCCCTTCGGCAACTCTTTTGACGACGTGGGAGGCGGCAAGGAGCGGCTTCACCACCAGCTTGGCCAAAATTACGGATACGATGACCACGAGCGCCATAACGGCAACGACCAGGACAATGGACAGCGTCCGGGCTTGATAAACCTCAGCCATGATCTCGCTCTTCGGAACGGTAATGACCATTTTCCATTGGGTAGTAGGAACGGTTCCAAAGTAAGCGATCATCTCTTTGCCTGAGTCGTCCTTGTAAGTGATTGAACCTTCGTTTTGGCCCAAAATACGCTCGGCGGCCAGCTTTTCTCCGGAGCTTTTGGCGTAATCCTTCATATTCTTGCCGAAGCGTTCCGCATCCGGGTAACTATAGTAGACGCCGGTATCCGAAACGAAATAGCCTAAGCCGGTTTTGCCGAGGTGAATGCTGTTGCTCTGCTCTGTGAGGATGTCGGGCGTGACCGAGAAGGCGACTCCGCCGAGGAACTCGCCGCTTTTATCGTTAATCGGCACAACCACCGGGATGATGTATTTGTTCAACGGTTCGAGATAGGACATCTCGGCAATAGCCGGGGCCTTGGTTTGTTTGGCTCTCACAAAATAATCGCTCTTCGACATGTCCGCCGTCATGTTCTGCATATTCGTGAGTGTACCGCCTTGATCAATCAGGCTATAGCCCTCCGATTGGGTATCGCTTTGTTCCAAAATATTTAATATCGGAAAAATCGTGTCAGCCTGGACATGTTGAAATTGAGAATTTTGTTTGATTAATTCCTCCACGGCCGAAATTTTGGACTGCATCCATTCGTCAATTTTCGAGATGTTGAGCTCCAACGTTTTTTGCGCCATTTTCTCGGCGTTGTCCTTCGTTTCCCGGCCGAAATAGTCGATTAGGAACGTGTTGGCGGCAAGTAGGGGCAGGAGGGAAACCGCGAGAATGATGATTAGCAATTTGGTTTGAAAAGGCATACCTCTCCCCTTAACGGCAAATCGGGCCTGAGCTGGGATTTTGCTTGTGGACATAAACTGACCTCCATGAGTCTTGTGAATTATATAACTAATGGTATCATGAAAAAATAGGGTATATTTGGTACAATCGTGAGAAACTTAAAGGTCCTATTTTCGGCAATTTCCAGCAAATAATGACAAAAGGCATTGAATTTTTCAAAACTTAGTTACTTGTCTAGCGGAGTTGTTAATCATGGTAGGGTGTGATAAAATATAAATACTGTGTTTTATATAGTATGTATTCCCACTTAGGAGGTGGATTTGGATGAATATGTTTTTGGAAGTGCTGCTCGTTATTTTCTCCATCGGTCTGATTGCGGTCGTTCTGCTGCAAAAAGGGAAGAGCGCAGGTCTTTCCGGTGCCATCTCCGGAGGAGCGGAACATCTTTTCGGCAAGACCAAGGCACGCGGCATGGAGCTCGTATTGGAACGGGTAACCGTCGGATTGGCGGTAGGCTTTTTCGTACTATCGATCGTCGTAGCCGTTGTCGCCAATTAATGAATTAAAGATGAGATCAGGGCCTCGTTTCCGTCAGGAAGCGGGGCTTTTTTGTGCGTGGTAAAAGGCGAAGGCTCGGAACGGTCAATGGGGATCATCGGAAAGGCGTCCCTGCCGTGATGTGACGCATGCCTGATGTATCCTGTGAGGATAAAAAAGGCAATTTTGTTAAAATACTTGTTCTTGTTATAACAACTGCATTAATCTAAGGAAGAAGGAAAATACAGGGAATTCATTTAACCTCTCCAAATTCAAACAGATAGCGGGGTTGTTGTGATGAATAAGATTTCGAGAAAAATCTTTATCCTGATTAAGCCATATCTGGGCCTCGAACTGCTCGGTCTGCTGTTGACCGTCCTCTACACGCTGTGTGTTTTTGCCACTCCCCTGGCTTCCCGGTATCTGATCGACGATGTGCTGCCCAACCGCTCCCGGGAAGGACTGCTCGCGGGCATCGGCATATTTGTAGCGGTGATGGCTTGTCAGCCGACATTGGGCTTCGCGAAGGATTACCTGTTTCGAACCATCACCGAGAAAATTACCTATGATTTGCGGACCAAATTGTACGGCAGTGTACTGCGGGCTCCGATGACCTTTTTCGATACGGCGAAAGGTGGGGAAGTGGTCTCCCGTATCGTCAATGATGGCATAGGGGTCAGCAAGTTTATCGGCAGCATTTTCATTTCTTTGATAAAGGATGTATTCATGATTGTTATGATTTTGGCCGGCATGTTTATGATGTCTGCCCGGATCAGCCTGCTGATTCTCGGGGTCTATGCGCTGTTTTTTGCCCTGAAGTTCACTGTCAAGCACAAATTCAGAAAAATCTCCCTGGATATTCAGCAAAATAACGACGCCATGTGTGTGGCCGTATCGCAAACGGTCGCTTCCATTGCCACGATCAAGACGTTTCTCTCCGAAAGTTACTTTCTCTCCCGTTTTGACCTCATCTTAAGCAAAAGTTTGAATGACAACCGGCGTTACGCCCTGTATATCACTCTGGTGAATAACCTGTCTTCTTTGCTGATGGTCGTGTGTCTGTCGATTACGTACGGCTATGGCACCTGGCTGGTCATGAGCACGAACTTGACCCTTGGGGCCGTCATCAGTCTGAGCATCTATATCCAGCAGCTTATCAGCCCCGTTAATGAGCTAATCAACAGCTATATTGAATATCAGCGGATCGTTCCTATCCTCGACCGGATCGCCGAGTATGACGAGCTGCCCGCCGAGGATTGGGGAGATGGACGGCCGGTCGGTCCAATCGCCGATATCCGGTTCAAAGACGTACATTTTGCCTATGGGAACAGCAAGATTTTGAACGGAGTGTGTTTCCATCTGCCCGGTCGGGGCAAGTTTGCCTTTATAGGCCCTTCCGGCGGCGGAAAAAGCACCCTGATCAAGCTTATCCTTGGCCTTTACGCCCCGCAACGCGGGGAGATCATCATTAACTCGCGGGATATCGGACATATCGGCGTAGCCCGGCTAAGAGAGCAAATCGGCTATATATCGCAAGAAATCGATTTATATAACGTGAGTATTCTGGACAATATCCGGTGTGGAGATGCAGATATCGCAGACGAAGCGATAAAGGAGGCATGCCGAAAATTAAAGCTCGATGCGAAAATCGCCTCACTCGATCAGGGCTACCATACGATCATCAATGAGCGCATCAATCTGTCCGGCGGAGAAAGACAACGGGTGGCCATAGCCCGAATTTTGGTCAGAAATCCGTCTCTTTATATTTTTGACGAGCCTACTTCGGCTCTGGATCCGGAGAATGAACGGATCATCACGGAGCTGCTCGATGAGATTGCGGAGGATCGGTTGGTTATCGTAATCGCCCATCGACTGTATACAATTGAGAACGCCGACAGATTATTTTATCTGGAAGACGGGCATCTCACCGAATTCGCCGATTATTGGGAATTCACCCGATATCACACCGCCGCAATCCGTTCAAACGTCCCGACAAACGAGAGAGGAGAAAATGTAATAATATAACTTTATATCAAAAAAATAGTATAAAAGGGTTGAAATAGTAGACTGAGTTTGGTAATATTTGTTTGTGAAAGTTATTTCTTTCACTGGCCAGAAGAGATAGATAACTTTCCATGTCGCTCTGTCGAACAACTTGCTTCAATCGTTCCAAAAATCAAAGGAGGAGAAATGATCATGAAAGAAAACGCGCTGATCAAACCGATTAACGAGGAAATCAACGAGGACAAGAACGAATGGATTTTGTGCGGCTCTGATGATGTCTGTGATGATTGTGTAGGCGTTTGTGATCCGACTTATCATTAATTCAAGCAGATCGTTTCCACTTTTTTTGGCAAAATGAGCAGTTGTTTTTTTGATGGACGGCTTCAATCGGTGATGACAACCCGCCGGTTGAAGCCGGTTCCCATAATACGGGTTAGGGAGGGAAGCCGGACAACGGCAGCCCATATGATAAATACCATGGATTCTGAGGTATGCACTCTGCATAACTACAGCGGGACCAGGTATATTTTTATGCCTGAATTGACGGCTTTGTTCGAACACTCCGACCTGCTGTTTGAGCTGGCCCATCGGCTGGACGGTTCTGACGCCGAGAAGGCGTGCCGTGAACTGGGCGGCCGTTATTCGGAGGAGCTGGTCCGCGGACAGTTGGAGTTGTTGCGGCAGTGGGCGGCGAAAATGGACAGGAAGCGGCGGAAACAAGCGGCACAGTACGGCAAGGTTTCCCCGGAAGCTTGGGCGGGAGGAAAGGTACTGAATTCCCTGTGGATGAACATTTCGCATGATTGCAACCTGCGATGCGTTTACTGCTATGGCAGCGGTGGGGCCTACGGAGGCCGGAGAAAGCTGATGACGGTCGAGTCGGCCAAACGAATTATCGACTACTGGTATGCCCGGGCGGACAAGGATGCGGACGAGTACAGGATCGTCTTTTTCGGCGGGGAGCCCTTGATGAACAAGCGGGTGCTGATGTTCTCCGTCGGTTATATTAACGGCATGCTCGGCGACCGGGCGAATGTCAGCTACGCCATGACCACGAACGGGACGATTCTGGACGATGAGCTACTTCGGCTGTTTGCCGACAATGATTTCCGCATTACGATCAGTCTTGACGGGGACAAGGAGATCCAGGACCGATCGAGGCCGTTTGCGTCCGGCAAAGGCAGCAGCTTCGACAGGATCGGCAAGTCGGTCGAGCGCCTGGGAGGAAGCGGTCTGCCGATTACGGCCCGATTGACCCTGGTTCACGAGCATGTTCCGAAGCTGGCCGAGTCGGTGCACAGTCTGTGGGATTTGGGCATCAGCAATGTCAACTTTGATTTGGTTTCCTCCACCGACGACAGATTCAGGGTTACCGCGGAGGATCTTCAGCTCCTGAAACCGCAATTGGAGCGATTGGCCCGGGAGGTGTACGACAACCTCGTCCACCGGCGGAAACGATACGTCGGCACTTTGACCAAATACGCGAAAGCGATGCATAACCACCAGTATAACAGTTGTGTTTTTTACGCCAAAAACAGCTTGATGGTCGGGCCCGACGGGGAGATTTACAAATGCCACAGGTTGATTGAAGACCCGAAGTTTCACTACGGAAACATCCATACGGATATCGATTGGGGCAGGTACGATAACGACAAACCGGAACCTCCCGCATGCTCTGCGTGCTGGGCACGGCATCTGTGCGTGGGATGCTCGCAAGTGAATTGGGTGTACCGCAACGATTTGAATACTCCCTATGACATTTCCTGCGAGTTTACCCGCATGGTCATCTGGGAGAATTTAAAGCTCTATGCTACTTTGCATGAGAAGGAACCTCAGCTATTTAAGTTGGCGTACCGGATGGGCTAATCGCCGAGAAGGGGGATGGACAGCGTGCTTGAGACGATCCGTGTGAAGGATAAATCGTATCTCTTCTTCCGCCACTCGCTGATGATGTTTGCGTGCGGACCCGAGGTCGAGGATGCCGTGGAACGGCTGAAACGGGGAGCCGCGGAAGAGGACGGCAATGCGGCGCTGCTTCGCGGCTATGCCCAGCGCGATGCCGAAGCCAAGCGGCGGATCGAAGCCGCTCAGGCGGATTACATGGACCGGGATTTGAACATTGCGGGCTGCGATATCAATGTGTTTTACGGCTGCAATCTGAACTGCAAATATTGCTTTGCCGAAGGCGGCAGCCATGGCAAGCGGGGGGCGATGACCCGGGAGCGGGCGAGAGAGGTCGTCGATTATGTGCTGGATCACGCGGGCGACAACGACCAGCTCAAGGTCACGATCATCGGCGGAGAACCGCTGATGAACTTGAAGGTGTTCGAGGAGGTCGCCAGCTACGGAACCCGGGAAGCCGGGAAACGGAACAAGACGATGCGCTTCGCCACAACCACCAACGGCACCTTGCTCACGGAGCGGGCGCTGGAGCTGCTTCATCAATACGATGTGGCTTATATCATCAGTCTGGACAGTCACGACCGGGCCACGAATGACTTCCTGCGAGGGGACAGAAGCGGGGGGAGCGCCTATGACGCGATTATGAAGCGTTGGGATGCGTTGGATGAGCGCGAGATCATTCGCATTAATGTTACCGTAACCCCTTACAATATGAACCTGTCCGAAATCGCCCGGCATCTGTTCGCGCGAGGCGTCAATTACATTCACTTCACCGAGGTCAAAAGCGATCGCAAGGACATGTGCTTCACTCCCGAACAAATCGAGGAGCTGAAACGGGAATACGATCAGCTCGCGGATTTGCTGCTCGATAAGTTGATCTCCGGCGAACGGGTAGGCTGCTATCCGCTGCTGAAGGACTTGAACAAGCTTCATACCCGCAGACCGGTGCTCCAGGTTTGCAGCACGCTCAACCGCAGGGTCGCCTTTTCTCCGGACGGAAAAATTTATCCGTGCGACATGTTGATGTGGGACGACTATTGCCTAGGGGATACCGAGCAGGGGGCCGACCCGGCCAGCATTAACGGTCTGAAGCAAAGGCTGGCGGATGAAGGAGAATGCGACGGTTGCTGGGCCCGGTATTTATGCGGAGGCGAATGTCTGGCGGACAAGCTCTGGGACAACCGGGAGCAGCGCGCTTTGCGATGCGAGCTGAAACGCCATATCTTTTCGCTCAAATTATACATCTATGACGCACTTGTCCACCAGGCGGAAGGTTTTGAGTTCAGCAAATACTGAAGCTTTAAGGAGGAGGATCCCTGTGAGAACGGAACAAGCCGTTGCCGGCCCCGAAGGCCGGGCTGCGACGCTGGCGAGTCCTTTTTTGACTTTCACCGAGAGTGAAGAGTATTTCGTATTTGACGGAAGCAGCGGGGTAATGTCCCGAATCGGCGAGCTGGTTTACGATATTTTGAATCTCTCTCCCATTTACGACATTTACGGGGAAGAGGATCTGGTTAAGCTGAGAGAATTGCTAACCCCCAAATATGCGGAAGCAGAAATCGACGAGGCTGTCGGGGCGATTCAAGATTTTAACCGGCAGGGTTTTTTGGAACATAAACATAAAATCTACGAGCTGTTCGATGAAAAATACGAAAGCGCCCAAAACGGGTATTTCGGCGGTTGTTTATGGCTGAATTTGTCCCATGACTGCAACTTGAGATGTACCTACTGTTTCGGCAACGGCGGCGATTACGGGCACAGCCGCATGCTGATGACCCGGGAAACCGCCAAGGCGTGCATCGATTATTGGTACGCTCATTTGAATAGAGACCAAAAGCTGTTTGATGTCGCTTTTTTCGGTGGGGAACCTTTGATGAATCAGGAGGTTCTTTTTTTCGCAGTCGAATACATCAACCAGTTGATGTCCGGTCATAGCGGCCGGGTGCGGTACAACATTACGACCAACGGAACGATCCTGAATGACAAGCTGCTGCGGTTGTTCAAGGACAACGACTTTCTTGTGAGCATCAGCATCGACGGCATCGAGAAGATACATAACAGGAACCGGCCCTTCGCCAGCGGGCGGGGCAGCTTTGGTCGCATTCTGCAAAATATAGCGGAGCTCAAACGCGAGTTCTCGCCGCTATCCTCGCAGATTACGGTCCGCAAGCGGGACATCCCCTTTTTGACGCCATCGGTGGAGATGCTGTGGGAGGCCGGGGTCAACCGGGTGCATTCCAATTTGGTGTTTCATGAGGACGAAATCTACGAATATGAAGATTTTGCCGAATATGAGCAGCAGATCGGCAGGCTCGCGGCGATGACCTTCGCCAATATTATGGACGACAAGCCTTATACCTATCATGGCTTAGTCAGACTTGCGGGCAGGATTCATAAGAAGAAGTTCTCCGATTCCTGCTTCCTTTGGCAGAACGGGGCCTTTATATTCACGCCGGAAGGGGATGCGTATCGATGTTACAGGTACATCGGCAATCCCGAGTACAAACTGGGAAGCATCCAAGATTCCGGGTTGGCGCTGCTGGATAACCGCTTCAAAAAGGAACGCGTTTCCAAGTGCTCCGCATGCTGGGCCCAGCTTTACTGCGGGGACGGCTGCGCTTACGAGAACGAGATTTACACCGGCGATCCGGAAGTCCCGGCCGAAGCCTGGTGTGCCAAAACGAAAATTATGTTGAAACAGAGTTTGAAGTTCTACGCCCGCATGCAGGTGGAATGTCCCGAAAAAGCCAAGCAATATTTCAATTGGAGCTGATCGCCATGCATGATCCGAAATATTTTCCTTTTACGACGGACGGGCAATATTATCTGTACGATACAGACACGGGGATGGTTTACGGCGCCAACAGACTGGTTCACGACGCCGTGCGGCTGATGAACACGGGCCTGGATGAGGGGGCGACGAGGAGCGTACTCGCTGCGGAAGGGGATGATCTCCGGGAAATCGAAGAATGCCTTGGCGTGCTGTCTCAGCTGTCCGCGACCGGCACCGCGCCGGCAGCGCCGCGAAGCCTTCAGGTGCGGAAGCCCAAGCGCGTGAGCAAGGATGACTGGTTTGCCGGGAAGGCGCTGACGAAACTGTGGCTGTCCCTAACCGAGGGCTGCAATATGCAGTGCGCGTATTGTTTCGGCGGCTACGGGCTGCGGAACAAAGTGATGATGTCGGAGGAGACCGCGAAAGCGTGCATTGACTATTTTTTCAAATACGCGGCACGGCAAGCGGATAAGTATAATGTGAATTTTTTTGGCGGAGAGCCGCTGCTCAACAAGAAGACGTTTCTTTATGCCGTCGACTACATCAACGGGAAGGCCCGGGAGGCGGGGAAGAGCATTCATTACATCATTACCACCAACGGGACCCTTCTGGACGAGGATATTTTGCGGGCGCTGGCAGAAAACCGGATGTACGTCAACATCAGCATCGACGGGGGAGAATATACGCATAACTTGCACCGCAGGTTCGGCAGCGGCGGCGGGACATTCCGGACCATCGCGAAAAATTTGGCGGCCATTCGCGGCCGGGGATATCACAATCTGATCGCCAGAATGACGTTGACGAAACAGGGCGTATACTCCCTGAGGGAGGATGTCGAGTTCCTTTGGCGGATGGGGTTTAATCATGTTTTTGTCGACCCGGTCAAATCCGACTCGCCCGAGCTTGCGCTCGATCCGTCTTCGCTGCGGGAGTTGCGGAGACAGTTCGACGGGTTGCTGGAGCAGATGAAGGAAGAAGAGCGCCAAGGGAACTCGAAAATTATCCGCTCGATTACCGATCTGTACGAGTCGATCGACAACAGGTCGCTGAAAGGTGAATGCACCTATTTCAATGCGTTCTCTCTGCAGTTCACGCCGGAAGGGGAAGTATACAAGTGCAGTTTTACGGAGCGGCAGGCAGAGGAGCGTGCCGGAAACGTAAGGGACGGTATTGATTGGGAAAGGTTCCAGCGGAAATATGCGCCCGAGGAGAAATGCCTTGGCTGCTGGGCCAGACGGTTGTGCGGAGGCGGCTGTTATTTGGACCGGGACGATCCCGTGATGTGCGAGTACGCGAAGTTGATCACGGAATATGGTCTGAAATATTATTCGTTCAAGAAAAAACGCAAGGTTCAGCTTAAGGAGGGGTAACGGATGTCTTATTATATGCTGGCGTTGCTATACACCTACAATTGCTGTGCGTCCTGCGACATATGCACTTATTACTGCGCTCCGAAGCGGGAAGAGAAGATGGAACTGGAGGAGGCGATGCGCTACGTCCGGGAAGGCAAGGAGCTGGGCATGCGAATGCTGGGTGTGGCCGGCGGAGAGCCGCTGCTCTACCTGGACGAAATTCTCGAGCTCTCCAGCTACGCTAATGGCCTGGGCATGAATATCACCTTGACCAGCAATGGCTATTGGGGGAGTTCCTTCGACCGGGCTTATGTCATCTTGGATGCGCTGCGAAACGTCGGGGTCAGACATATCAAGATCAGCTCCGACGAGTTCCACGGCCGGTACATTCCTTACGAGAATATCGCCAATGTGTTGAATGCGGCCAAGGAGCTGCAAGTGAAGATCGTGCTCGGCTGCACCTCGTTGAAGAACAGTTCCCGTCTGAAAGGGCTGCTGGAGCATATTCAGGATGCCGCCACCGGGGTGATCCTGATGGAACAGACCTGCTATCCGATC
Organism: Paenibacillus sp. alder61; assembly: GCF_020179875.1. NCBI lineage: Bacteria > Bacillati > Bacillota > Bacilli > Caryophanales > Paenibacillaceae > Paenibacillus > Paenibacillus sp. alder61. Next base: position 218,972 of record NZ_JAIUDG010000003.1, on the reverse strand, counting down.
GGCCGCGCGCGGGAGATGTTCAGGAAAGAGGATTTTATCCGCGAAAACCGGGCCATGACTTCCTGCCGGGACAGCGGCATGCTGATCGTCACTCCGGAGGGGAACGTCTACCCCTGCGGGTCCATGTGTTCGAACGTTCCCGGCCGGCTCACGGGTTCGCTCGCCGAGCAATCCATGGCTTCGCTCATCGAACGGGCGGAACAGGACCGGCATAACCGTTTTATCCGCAAGCACGGCGTCCAGCCCTACTACGATTACATCAAAGAGCATAACATACCGATTCCTCTGGAAGAGAATCTGGTGGATACTTGCCACGCCTGCTACGAACTGTTTCGGGATGAACGCTGGCTGCCCGAGCTGGACAAAGTGGTGGAACGGCTGGAATCGGCCTATGGAGCCGCAAGGGGATGAATATGAATTTTCGGCTGATAGAGCAGACCGGCCTGAACCAGGTCGGCGTTGAAGTGGAGGGGCGAGCATTCCGGCACGAAAGCGGGATGACCCTCCTGCTGTTTCATGACAGCCATAGCACCGAAATCGCCGTAAATATAACGGTGGGGACTCCGGCCATCGATCACAAGGGAGCCTCCCATATCGTCGAGCATTGCATTGCCGCCGAGCCTCCCGAGGGGCTGCGGGGGCTCCGGCGGTATGCCGCCACCTATCAGGATAAAACCAGTTACGAGTTTATTCTGAAGCAGGGGGAGCTCGAGCAAATCCGGCTCGTATTGAAAGGCATCTTCACCCCCGCTTTTAAGGCCGACAAAGCGATCTTTCTACGCGAGGGATGGCGGGCCGAAGAGCATCAAGGACGCCGGTTTGTTCGGGGCGTCGTGCTGAACGAGGTGAGGGACTTGCTATCGTCCCCGATTTATCGGCTGATTCAGCTAGCTCCTTTTACGCTATACCCTAATTCGGTGCATGGTAATATCGCCGGCGGGTTACCCGCGGAAATCGTCAAGGTGACTTATGAAGAAGTGGTCGGGTATCACGAGACGTATTACGTCCCTGAACGGTGCTGCATGTATATCTACGGCAACCTGGATTACGACGGGGTATTGGAAGCGGTAGACCGCTTTTTCACGGAAGGTTTTCGGCACGCCGCCAACGCCTCCGCTGTCTCCGCCGTCTCCAGCGTATCCGACCCGGTCTCTTGCCGGCCGATTCCATATTATGAAGGCCGCTATCCGGCCGTCCACGAATCCGTAAGCGGGCATGATTTTATCGGCGTCAATTACCCGTTGGTCAAGCCCCAAACCCAGGGGGAGTACAATGCTTACTACTGGCTGGAAAGGCGATTGACCGAAGCGGCGACGGACGACTTGGCGGCCGATTGTCCCGGCAAGATATGCAAAGCAGTCTTCAAAAACTCGCTGCTCCGCCCCTATCTTGCGCTCATGTACGGTTTCTGTCCGGGCGAGGCCCGCGAGGAGGCCGTCCGATATTCATCCGCGCTGCTCGATCGCATCGGCCCGGAGGCGGGACGCACGGACATCCCCAATTACATCGCCCGGCTAATCGACCGGGGCAGAGGCCGGGCCGGCTTGCTAAAGCTGGGACATTATCTCATGGAGGCGCATTTCGGCGGGTTGCCCGCCTTCGCTTACATCCGGGAAAGCGCGGAGCGGACGGACCGCCAACGCTGGAGCGCGCTTTTCGAAACGCAGTTTCGCGCTTCCCGCTGTGCGGTCGTCTGCCTTAAACCGGGTCGGGATGCCCATGGCGGCGAAACTGCTGCCACCGAGCCGCCGGCTGCCGCCGCTACGGTTTCGCCGAGCAGTGTTCCCGCCCCCGCGGATGCCGCTCCGCAACCCCTGCGAACCGTCGCTCCCCCGTTTCCTTTGTCCGTCCAATTTCCCTCCTGCCTTTCAAATGAACCCCCTGAGCGTCCGCCGGAATGCGAGCCAATGGTCATAGCCGGAATTGCCGGCTACATGTATACCCAACTGGAAGGAGGACATTATGGTCATCTTTATTTTGAGATCAGCGACTTAAAGGCCGGTCAATGGGCGTGGGCCACTATTTTGGCGCGCTCGATGAACCTGTGGTTATCCGCTCACGGTTTCGGGGAAGAAATCCGGGTAAGCTGCACCACCTGCCAGGACGAGGAACGAGCGAAAGCAAGGTCCTTTCTGCGGGTGAGCCTTTCCGGAGACTCGCTGAGCCGGTTCGACCGGTTGTTGCACGAATGCCGCCGCATGATGGACTCCCCCTCCCTACTGGCGGACGGCCTGCGGCTGGAAAGAGAGCTGAGTATCATGAAAGCCAACCTGGACCTTACCCTGATGACCGATGTCAGAAGTTTAATCCTGCTGCGGGCCTTATCGTACACGTCCGGCTGCAGCCATCAAAAAGACGCGCTAAGGGGCATTGCGTTCTACCGCAGCCTTTCCGCCTTATTGCGGGAGGCCGGCGGACCGTATTTGATCGCCCGGCGTCTCGCCGAAATCGCAGCCGTAGTCTTCACCCGTTCCCGGCTCATTGTCAGCGTGTATACGCGCGATCTACGGAGCGTTTTGCAACCGATCGAGCGGATGGTGCGCTCCCTCGATCCAGGTTGTGCCTGGCCCTCGGGAATGGAGTTTAAGGCGCTGCACGGACGGCGCGAGGGCTTTATTTCCGCCAGTCCCACCCAACAAATGGTGTTGTGCTCGGACCTGACGGGAAGCGGCCTGAAGGCTTCGCCGCGACTAAAAGCTTTATGCGGACTAGTTAATGATCATTACCTTCTTCCTGTATTGCGTCAACGATTGGACGTGTACGCTTGCGAAATGAGCGTCATCGAGAATCACCTGCTCCTCGCCGCCATGAAGGCCCCCCATCTGGAGCCGACCCTGGAGGCGTTTCGCAGTACGGGGAAGTATATACGGACGAACCTAGCGGCAATCAGGAACGCCCTGACGGATTACGCCCGGCTCCATCACGGAAGGACACAGCCTATGCGAAGCACACCTTGGAATGACCTGGAGACCGTAAAACAGTTAACTTCCCCGGGGAACCGGGAGGAGCGATCGTCCGCCTTCGCAGGAAGAGCGGATGACACCGCCGAAGAGGAAGAACTTCTCCGGGTTGCAGATCTGGCGGACAAGGTGGCCGAAGCTGGAAGCTATTGTATAATTGGAAATAGCAAGGAGGTAAAAAATAACAGCCGCTTGTTCTCGTCGATCGACGAGCTGCTGATCCCATAGGGACGGGCAAGGTAGGCATTTTGGTACAAGGGTAGGGTGTCTATGAAAAAAATACTGCTGGTGGAGGACGATCTGAGTCTGATCGAGGGTTTGCGTTATTTTCTGGAGAAGCAAGGGTACGAGGTAACCGTGACTCGCGGGGTGGCCGAAGCGGAAGCGTGTATCGCGGCTGGTTCGTTTGACATGGTGTTACTCGATGTTATGCTGCCGGATGGCAGCGGCTTCGAATTGTGTCGCGAAATTCGGAGAATTTCGGAGGTGCCGGTTATATTTTTGACGGCTTTGGACGAGGAAGCCAATGTCGTGATGGGGCTCGATCTCGGCGGAGACGACTATATGACCAAACCGCTGAAACTGAATGAGCTGATCTCGCGAATGAATGCGGCCTGGCGGCGCTCCGGGCCGGGCTCCGAGCCTCCGTCGGAACAGGAAGCTATCTTGAAAAGCAACGGAATCACGGTCAAGCTGCTGGAGGGGCGCGCGATCAAGGACGGAACCGACCTGGACCTGACGGCGGCTGAGTACCGCCTGCTCTGCCTGTTTATGCGCAACCCGAAGCTCGTGTTGACCAGGGAGCAGATGATGGAGAGGCTGTGGGGCAGCCGCGACAGCTACGTGGACGACAACACCCTGGCAGTTTATATCAGCAGGCTGCGCGAGAAGATCGAGGATGACCCGAAGAATCCGGAATTTTTAACTACGATCAGGGGGATGGGATACCGATGGAATGTCATGAAGTAAAGGAACGGCCATGGACGTACTGAACAACAAAGGCGTCAAGCCGGTGCTGCTGACGTTGGTGCTGGTGTGGGCAGCGGGTTTGCTGGCGGGACAATGGCTGGTTTACGGTCAGTCCACCGGGATTCAGCGGGTATTTACGGAGCGGGACGCCGAACTGGCCGGGCGGATCACGCGGGCTTATCCCGGCTTGACCGGCGCGGAAATCGCATCGCTGTTCACCGCAGCGGCGGGGGCGGAGGATGCCGAGGCCGGGAGGGCGATTCTCGCGGACGCCCGCTACACGGCTGGCACGCCGATGCGGCTGTTTCCGGCCGTCTGGTCATCATACCGCCTTCATGCGCTCGGAGCCGGCCTGACCTGGGCGATTGCCGGCGTGCTCGCCATGCTTGCGGTGCTGCGTTTTCTCCAGCGTTTGTACCGGACGATCGACCGGTATCAGGAAGAAGTGCACCGCATCATGAACGGGGGAAGGTCGACCCGGATCGACGATACCCAGGAGGGGAGCTTGTCCAGGTTGGCCGGGGCGATCAACACGATGATAGCCTCCCTCCAGACCCATCTTTATAAGGAACAGCAGAGCCGCTTGTTCTTGAAAGACACGATGACGCATATTTCCCATCAGCTCAAGACCCCGCTGTCCGCGCTGTTTATGTACAACGAAATCATGCAGGGAGAATTGGTGGACAATCCCACGGTGATCCGGTTTCTCGACAAAAGCGGACAGGAATTGGAGCGGATGCAGCGGTTGATTGCGAATTTGTTGAAAATGGCCCGGCTGGACGCTCGTATTATTGAGCTGCAAATGCGGGCGGTCCGGTTAAACGAGCTGATCTGCAGGGCGGCGGGCAGCCTGGAGACCCGGCTGGAGCGAGAGCGGAAGCGGCTCGATCTTGAAAGTGCCGGACAGGTCACCTATACCTGCGATCCCGAGTGGTTACTGGAGGCCGTCAGCAATCTGTTGACCAATGCGATCGACCATTCCGCCCCGGGCGGCGTAATCACCGCGCGCCTTGCCGAAACGCCGCTGCTGGTGGAGATCGAGGTAGCCGACCGCGGAGAAGGGGTGCATCCTGATGACGCCAATTTTCTGTTCAAGCCGTTTTATCGCAGCCGTTTTTCGCAGGACAAGCAGGGCATCGGCATCGGTCTTAGTCTGGCCAAGACGATCATCGAGATGCACGGCGGATTTATTTCACTGGACAGTAAGCCCGGACAAGGCGCGAAATTTACGATCCATCTCCCGAAGCTTACGAATTTGTAAGCGGAATTTCATCGGCCGGTAAGCTCCCGCGTTTAACATGATGGGGCAGGCGCAAGTTCTTATCTTAACCAATCATAGACCGGGGGATAGCCATGATGGAAATTTTAAAAGCAAACGGGTTAAGTAAAACGTACGGTCAAGGGGAAACCCGTGTCGAAGCGCTCAAAAACGCTTCGTTCTCGATCAACAAGGGGGAGTTTGTATCCATTGTCGGGCCGTCCGGATCGGGAAAGAGCACGCTCCTGAACTTGCTGGGGGCGCTTGATTTCCCCAGCGCGGGGAGCGTGGTTCTGGACGGCAGGGAAGTGTTCCGGATGAAGGAGAAGGAGCTTTCCGTCTTTCGCAGACGCAATATCGGGTTCGTGTTCCAGGCGTTTAACCTCGTACCCGAGTTAAACGTGGAGGAGAACATGACGCTGCCGCTGCTGCTGGACCACAAGAAGCCCGATGCCGATTATTTGACGGAACTTCTCAACCTGCTGGGGCTCGCCGAACGCAGGCATCACTTGCCCAGCCAGCTCTCGGGCGGACAGCAGCAGCGGGTGGCGATCGGCCGGGCTTTGGCGGCGAAGCCGAAGATCATTTTGGCCGACGAACCGACGGGAAATCTCGATACAAGAAACAGCAAGGATGTCATCAAGCTGATGAGGTTGTCGGTGGAGCGGTACAACCAGACGCTGGTGATGATTACGCATAACCCGGGCTTCGCCTCCGTCGCCGACCGGGTGCTGAACGTGGAGGATGGCATCGTGACCGAACTGGGGGGCGATAGCCAATGAAGAGCTATTTGGGGCTGGTGCGAAAGTACTTATCGGCGCACCCGCGAAAAACCCGGCTGACGGTGGCGAGCGTGGCCATCTCGGTCGCGCTGGTGACGGGGATTTTTTCCATGCTCGATGTGGCGCTGAAATTCGAAAAAACCCAGGTGATTCATGACTTCGGCAACTATCATTTGGGGATCGAGGCACCCACGGCTAAGGAGATTGAGGGCGTATCGGCCCGGCTCGACGTGGAGCGAACGGGAAGATGGTTCGGGCTGAAGGAGGGAACGGTGAAAGGGGTGGACAGCGAATTCGGAGCGATTGACGAACAGTTCGCCGAAAATATGAATGTCCGCCTGCTGGAAGGTCGCTTTCCGGTCAAGCCCAATGAGATCATGATCGAACAGTGGGCGTCCGATCCGCTGTTTCTGAATGCTGGGCTGAACGACAAGGTACAGGTGGCCCTGTCCGGCCTGAAGGAAACGGAATTCTTGGTGAGCGGGGTTTATCGTGACCTTAGCAGCCGCAAGGCTTCGGGCTCGCCCGGGGTCCTGTTGTCCGCCGCGGCGGCGGAGACCATCGCTGGCGGAGAGAAGAAAGTGACCCTGCTGGTCGAATTCAAGGATGGGGTCAATGTGAACAACGCCGCCAAAGATATCATACACCGCCTCGGTATTCCCAAGGATCGGGTCGGATTTAACACGCGGCTGCTGGCGGTAACCGGCCAGGGCGGCAGCGATATGGTCATGAGTTTGTACGCCACCGGCGCGGTTTTGTTCTTTATTGTACTGATCGCCGGGGTTGTCATGATCTACAATATCTTCAATATTTCGGTCATGGACCGCGTGCGGCAGTTCGGTCTTCTAAGATGTATCGGGGCGTCGGCGTCCCAGATCCGTAAGCTGGTCCGGCGGGAGGGGCTGAGGATCACGCTGATGGCCATTCCGCTCGGGGTGCTGGCCGGGATGCTCATTACATTTGCGTGTTCGGCGATATTGAAGTTCTATAATGACGAGCTGTTCGCGGACATCCCGCTGTTCAGCGTAAGCGTATTGGGGATCGCCGCCGGGGTGGTCGTCGGTTTCCTGACGGTCTACATCGCTTCCCTGCTGCCGGCCCGAAAGGCATCCCGCATTTCCCCCGTCAACGCCGTGACCGGAAGCGAGGAATTCAAACCGCGCAAACGCCGGAAACGGGGTCTGCTGACACGGATGTTCCGCGCGGAGTTGGCGCTGGGGGTCAATAATGTCATGATGAAGAAAAAGACACTGGTATTAATGGCTTCTTCCATCGCCATCAGCATCGTGTTGTTCCTGGGTTTTCAGGTTTTGGTTGATTTTATGCATACGAGCATAAAGACGACCAAACCTTACACGCCGGATATTTCCCTAACGGCCAAGGAAGGCGTGATCGGCAAAGAGACGTATGACGCTTTGACGGACATGGACGGGATCAAGCATGTCTACGGGCGGATGATGGGGTATGCGGAAGCGGATTTCGATAACCGAAAACCGACGGAGGGCCCCCAGAGATCGTGGCTCATTTCCTACGATCAAACCCAGTTGAGCTGGGCCAGGGACGATCTTGTCGACGGGGTGTTGTCGGAAGCGAAAATGGACGAAGAGAACGGCGTCATTGCAGTGGTATCCATATTCAGCAAAAACCGAAAAACCGAGGCGTTAAATCTCAAGGTTGGAGATGAAGTCAAAATAAACACGCCGCAAGGGGTTCAGTCATTAAAGGTGACGGGCGTGCTGCGGACGGTTCCGTTCAGTTCGTCCGAAACCGTGTCGGCCGCGTTCATAACCACGGAGAAGCAGTTTCCGAAGCTGACCGGACAGTCCGGGTACAGGGCGATCGATGTCCAACTGAACGGGCGGGAGGAGACTCGGACCGTGGATAAGATCAAAAGGCTGGTAACGCCGGATGTGGAGTACCTGGACAGCCGGCAGCGAAACGCCGAGAACGATCAGACATTCATGACGATGGCCGTGTTTATTTACGGATTCGTTGCGGTGATCGGCCTAATCAGCGTGTTGAACATTGTGAATACCATGAATACAAGCGTGGCCCAAAAAATACGTTATTTCGGCGTAATGCGGGCGGTGGGTATGTCCGGCGGGCAATTGAGCCGGATGGTGCTCACGGAGGCGGCCGTCTACTCGCTGTCCGGGACCTTGGCGGGTCTGGTGCTCGGCGTGCTGCTGCAGAGGGCGTTAATTCACGGCGTGTTATCCGATCTTCATTTGATTTGGAGATTCCCTGCAGGGCAAATGTTACTGATCTTCTTCATTATCCTGGGTGTCACGGTGTTGTCGGTGATCGGGCCGTTAAAGCGTATTAAGCAAATGAGCGTTTCCGAAGTGGTAAGTTCATTATAACGAACAGGCTCCCCCGTTATTACAGACGGGCGAGCCTGTTCGTCGTTTGCGGATTCCCGGATAAACGGATGCCGGATGTGAAATTCGTGTATACTAAGGGTATATACGTATATAGGAAGTTCTTGGATTGTACGAATATAAAACATCCGGGCTTAAAGGACAAGCCGGTTTGAGGTGAAATTATTTGAATTTGATTACAGAGGCAGAGCTGCTCGCATTTATGCGGGAGACGGCGTATAAACCGATGACCTATCAGGAGTTGGAGGAGCATTTTCAGATTACGGATGCTTCCGAGTTCAAGGAATTCCTGAAGATGCTGAATCGGCTCGAGCAGGAAGGGCAAATCATCCTGACCCGGACGAACCGCTACGGCGTGCCGGAGCGGATGGATCTGGTCCGGGGACGGCTTCAGGCCCACGCGAAAGGCTTCGCGTTCCTGATCCCCGATGACCGGGAGCATCCCGACGTTTATATTCACGCAAACGATTTGAAGAGCGCGATGAACGGCGATACGGTCCTGGTGCGGATCAGTTCCAAGAGCGCGGGCGGCGGCAAGCTCGAGGGCGAGGTTGTGCGGATCGTAAAACGGGCGATCACCCAGGTGGTCGGGGTGTTCCAGCACAACGAGACCTACGGGTTCGTGATTCCGGACGACAAGCGGATCAACCGGGACATCTTTGTGCCGCAGGAGGCTTTTGGCGGCGCCGTGGACGGGGAGAAGGTCGTCGCCCGGATCGTTAATTATCCGGAAGGCCGCTCCGCCGCGGAGGGTGAAGTCATCGAGATCCTCGGGCATAAGGATGACCCGGGCGTCGATATTTTGTCGATCATCCGCAAGCACCAACTGCCGGAGGCGTTCCCCGACGAAGTTATGACGGAGGCGCAGCAGGCGCCCGACGTGATCGAGGAGGCGGAAATCGCCAAGCAGGGGCGGCGCGATCTTCGCGACAAAATCATCGTGACGATCGACGGCGAAGACGCCAAGGATCTCGATGACGCGGTCAACGTGGAGCGGCTGCCGAACGGGCATATCCGGCTGGGCGTCCATATCGCGGACGTCGGCTACTATGTGCGCGAAGGCTCCAAGCTGGACCAGGAGGCGTACAACCGCGGCTGCAGCGTGTATCTGGTCGACCGGGTCATTCCGATGCTGCCGCACCGGCTGTCGAACGGTATCTGTTCGCTGAATCCGAAGGTGGACCGGTTTACGCTGTCTTGCGAAATGGAATTCAACGACCAGATGAAGGTCGTGAAGCATGATATTTTTACGAGCGTGATTCGCACGACGGAGCGGATGACCTATACCAATGTGCGCAAAATCCTCCAAGAAGAGGATCCCGAAGTAACGGAGCGTTACAGCCATCTGGTTGAGACGTTCCAGCTTATGCGCGAGCTGGCCTTGAAGCTGCGGGCCAACCGGATGCGCCGGGGCGCCGTCGACTTCGACTTTGAAGAGTCGAAGGTCATCGTGGACGAAAACGGCAAGCCGGTCGATATCGTGAAGCGTGAGCGTTCGATCGCGGAGCAGATTATCGAGGAGTTCATGCTGGCGGCGAACGAAACGGTGGCGGAGCATTTTCACTGGTTGAAGGTGCCGTTCATCTACCGGATTCACGAAGATCCCGACCAGGAGAAGCTGATGAACTTTATGGCTTTCGTAGCCAACTTCGGCTATGCCGTCAAGGGCGGAAAAGGCAATAAGGTGCATCCTCGCGCCCTGCAGACGCTGCTGGAGGATATCCACGGCACGAAGGAGCAGACGGTCATCAGCACGATGATGCTTCGTTCCATGAAACAGGCGAAGTACGATGCCGAGAGCACTGGCCACTTCGGCCTGGCGGCGGAGTTCTACACGCATTTCACGTCGCCGATCCGCCGGTACCCGGACCTTGTGATCCACCGGATCATCCGGGAGGTCATCGAACACGGCGGAGCCCTGCCGGAGCAGCGGATGGAGTATCTCGCCAGCCGCATGCAGGAAATCGCGCAGCAATCGTCGGAGCGGGAGCGGGTGGCCGTGGAGGCCGAGCGGGATACGGAACAGCTCAAAAAAGCGGAGTTCATGCTGGATAAGGTCGGGGAAGAATTCCCCGGTATTATCAGCAGCGTAACGAGCTTCGGGATGTTCATCGAGCTGGAGAACACGGTTGAGGGACTCATCCGTCTCAGCACGATGACGGATGATTATTACCACTTCCATGAGCAGCATATGGCCTTGATCGGCGAGCGGACGTCGCGGATCTTCCGGATCGGCGACGAGGTGAAAATCCGCGTAGCCCGCGTCAATATGGACGACCACACGATCGACTTCGAGTTGGTCGACATGAAGCCGCGCCGCCGGGAAGGCGGAAACGGCGGCGCCGGGTTTGAGGGCGCGGCCGGGCGCGGCGGCAAGCGGGGCAAGGGCAAGGGCGGCGGCGGTGCCGGTGCCGGCAAGCCCGGGAAAGGCGCCGCGATGGTGGCGGCGCCTGGAGGCGGCGGCAAACGCGGCAAGCGCGCCGCCCGCGGCGGAAGCGACACGGCCGAGGGCGGCGGGGCCGCTCCGGCCGTGAGCTTCGGGTTTGGCTCCGGCAAGGGCGGCTACGCCGCCGGGCCGGCCTCGCTGAGCCGCGACTCCGGAGGCTATCGCTCCTCAGGAGAAGGCAGCGGCTCAGGATCGGGCTCGCGGCGCAAAAAGACGTCCGCGAGCGGCATCTTCATCGGCGCGGGCGGCGCTGGCGCCGACGAGGGCGGAGCGTCCCCGCGCAAGAAGCGGGGCGGCAAAGGAAAGAGCAAGGGCAGCGGTAACGGAACCGCGGCATTCGTCCGCAAGAAGAAAAAGTAAGGCAAACACGGGCCGGGGACTCCGTCATCATTGCGGAGCCTCCGGCCTTTGATGTATCACAGGTTTTTATCCCTCCCCGTATCTTCAGATTTTCTTTAGATCTATCCCCGTAAAATCCTTAGATTTTTTCGTTACTATTTTTTCAACCAGAAACAAAACGAAGAGAAAACAGGATCAGGTATAATGGGGTGTAGTCGTTGTATACACCTGTCGTAAAAAGGATACGCTTTAACTGAACCGCGGCGGGATCCAAAGGAGGTACCGTATCATGAACACCGTACTTGTCGTAGACGACGATTCAGAGATTCGGGATGTCATCCACGTATATTTGCGAAATGAAGGATACCATGTCATAGAGGCTGCGGATGGCCTGAAAGCGCTGGATGTCATTAAAAAAACGCCCGTTCATCTGGTCATCCTCGACGTCATGATGCCGCGAATGGATGGGATTAAGGCGTGCATTCAAATTAGGGAAATCTCGAACACTCCCATTATCATGCTATCGGCCAAGGAAGAGGATATGGACAAAATTACAGGTCTTATGACCGGAGCGGACGATTACATGATAAAACCCTTTAACCCGTTGGAATTGATCGCTCGAGTAAAAGCGCAATTTCGGCGGCAGTCCTTAATGGGAAAAGAAGAATTCAATTCTCTTATCATTATCAAAGATTTGATCATTGATAAGGCCAAGCATTCCGTTACTTTAAAAGGAAACCACATATCACTGACCCCGTTGGAGTTCTCCATTCTGGAGTTGCTGGCAAGCCACCCCGGCCAGGTATTTAGCTCCGAAAAGATTTACGAAAGCGTGTGGAGAGAGCCGTATGGATATTCGGACAATACAGTAATGGTTCACATTCGTAATTTGCGGGAGAAAATAGAAGAATCTCCAAGGGACCCGAATTACATCAAAACAGTCTGGGGAGTGGGCTATAAAATTGACTGAGCGGCCTTTAAAACAAAGAAGAAAAAAGAGCATCCGGTTACATATCTTATCCCACTTCGTGTTAAGTTTCCTGATTGCGATTTTGACCACATCCACAGTATCCAGGGTTTTCTTCATGCTCGATCGTGAAAAATATTATACATGCCCTATCTTATGACTCCGCTGTTTATCGCCATCTTTATTTTATCTTTCTATAATATTGACCCGGCGAATGGTCAAAGATTTGGTTACTTTAGAGCGGGGTCACGGGCATTTTCCCATGACTTGCGTACGCCGCTTACAAGTATTATCGGCTATATAGAGCTCTTAAGAACCAACTCGTTCCGAAATGAAGAGGAATATACGCGGTTTGTTCAAAACACTTATAACAAGGCGGTTCATCTAAAAAAATGCTCGATGATCTGTTTGAATATACCCGGCTTACTTCGGTCGAAACCTGGTTGGATCTGAAGAAGATCGATATATCCCAGCTTCTCGATCAATTGCTTTTTGAGTTTGAACCGATCGCTCAAGAAAGCAGCATCCATATTATCGAGTTGCATGGCGGAACCTTAACCCTCCATCATACAAACAACCTATTTAAATTTACACTTACTTTGCCGCTCGAAGGAGCCCTGGCATCGGCCAACCCGGTCTGGGACCCGTGATATTATGCAAGTTTCCGCTTGTGATATATATCTGTTTGTCCACATTTGGATGGACACTTTCTCGATTTGTCCTCGAGGGAGAGACCGTGATGGACTGTTCGTACTAGAAGAAGATGGCTAACCGCATCTTACAAAAAAACATGGGTGCTCGCTTTTCGAGAGTGATCACCCATGTTTTTTATTTGGGGCTTTAGCCAGTTGAGCTCGCGAGGCGTGCGAAAGAAAAAACACCTGCTATGCGGGTGGTGTAGTGATGCTTATAGCAAAAACCACCTGGTCGTTATAATACGAGTGTTCAAGCTACGATGTATACCGAAAGGAAAAGGTGGCTTAATGGCTAATGGAAGTGATATGTCACATACAAAGAGGCGCCTAGTGTGCTTGCTTCCAAGCTTCCAGCTCCAAAAAGATGCAAATCTGCAGGTATTTAAGCCGATCCCCGAGGGGAAAACGAAAAAAGATGCAAATCTGCAGGAATTTGGAAATTTTGAGTCCAAACAGGAAAAAAGCATGCAGATATGCAGGAATTCTATGTTACCAAGGTTGTCTGACAGGGCACTAGTGATAATCGCCCCCCCTTCAGGGGGAGGCAAAAGCGGCAACGGCATAGTAGCTTGAACGTAGTGAAAGCTAGCGCCTTTAGACGCGAGCCGGTAATAATGGCTTATAGTCTTAGAGCAAACCACCCGTTCTCACGGGTAGTTTTGATTTTAACCTATGCTTAGGCTCCCTGCGGAGAGGACTCGCCGATGGCAACCGCCGGGGCGGGACTTTCGGTTTCCAATTGGGCCAGGCGCTTCAGGAGTTTTTTGAGCATGACGGAGGCCTTGACCTGCAGGGGGAGGCTGTCGGCGACATGGATGTCATAGGCTCCGCTGGCGATGGCCTGCTTAAGTTCAGCTACGCTGCCGCACGGATGGTTTAGTTCGTTGAACACGCTGCCGTACTGCAGGCACTGGTGGGTGTCGCTGCCCGCGGTCACCGGCTTGCCGAGTGCGGCCGCAAAACGCTCGACCCGCTCGCGGTTGGCCTCGCTGCCGTATTCGTACATGTCCTTGGCGTTCAGGTCGAAGGCGTCAAGGCGCCGGAGTTCGGCGGGATCCAAGTGATGAAGCGGCGTGGATGCGCGGAACGGATGCGCCCCGATTTTGAGCAGCGGATAGGCCTCGGCTAAGGTCAGAAGGTCGGCAAAAGGGATGAAGCGGCCTTTTTCCGTGTAGGTCTCGAGGTGTCGCCGGGCTTCCAAAATATGCTCTTTACGCCCGATCAGCAGGATGTGGCCGGTCTCGCGGATATCCACTTCCATTCCGGGGAAGATTTTCAGGGAGCCGGCTTCATAATACTCCCCGTTGTAAGGGTACATCCGATCCAGATTTTCGTAGACCTCGAAAAAACGGCGTGTGTTGAAATGTTCGGTCAAGGCTACGGCGTCCAGCCCGTTCGCTACCGCTTCGCGGATCATTTCTTCGTAATAGGCGGTTGAGAAATCGCTCGCCTTGGACAGTTTGGCGTGAGTATGCAGGTCGATTCGCATGAATTAACACTCCTTAGGTGAGGTTGATTAGTTTTTTTGTCTCTGCTGCTTTCGGGGTCCGATTTGCTCGGGTTGCCTTTTGGAACAAGTATTCTTTAGGGCGATTTTTTCCCTGATAGGGGTCTTGCGGGCACTGGCGTTACACTAAATCTGATATGGTGTGCTGCCTTATTCGCAATCTTTTTTAACGGCAGCTATAATAGCGGCGTTTTGGATTGCTATTTCGTCCAGATTCGCTTTTTGGGGAAAAATAGCGGCTAAAAAGGGACCTATTTCCCTAGTGCGAGCTCAAAAATCCGGTTTTTCCCAACTTTCTCTAATATAAGGCACTGGCGTTGCATTAAATTGACATGGTGTTGCCGACCCCGCGATCTCACTTGCCGCCCGTTATAATAGCGGCGTTTTGGGCTGCTATTTCGCCCAAATTCGCTTTTTCGTGGAAAATAGCGGCTAAAAAGGGCCTTATTTCTCTGGTGCGAGCCCAAAAATCGGTTTTCGGCCCACTTTTCCCTAAAATAAGGCCCCAAATGACCGCTATTTCTCATCGAAGAGCCAAATTCGACAAAATAGCGCCGCAAATGGCCCTTATTTACTCGCCCGGCTTCAAAGAGAGGCGGTTATGAGCCGCTATTTTGTTTTCAAAGTCCTGGATGGCCAGGATAACGGTCTTTTCGGCCGTTATTGGGCAGGTCAGGCCGAGAGCCGGACCTGGTACGGGCCAAGGGTCTGAGATAGGGACTGGGACACGGGCCTGGCCAGGGACACGGCCAAGGGTCCGGGTTAGCCCCCTCTGGCCTACCCGAACCAGAACAGCACCGTCACGTACGCGGCCGAGCCGGACAGGAACAGCACGTCCCGGGTTTGGAAACGGAGGTGCGAGAGCTTCAGTTTTTTGGCGGCCGGGTTTTTGAGGCCGTAGGAGAAGCCGCGCGTCTCCAGGGCTTCCACGGTGGTGCGGGACCGCTTGGCGGTGGCCAGCATCAGCGGGAAGAAGGCGTAGACCAGCAGCTTCAAATAGTAGGCACCCTTGCGCCAGTACAGCAGCCCCGGGTGTTCGGGGGCTTTGCCGCGCAGCCGGTAGGACAGCAGCACGTTGCGGAACTCCTCGAACAGCACGGGCAGAATCCGGTAGCCATAGGACAGGCTGAACGAAAAGGCGGCGGGGACGCCGAGCGCGAGCAGGCCGTCGCTGATTTTTTCCGGGTCCATGCCGGAGAAGACGGTGATGCTGGCCAGGGACACGACCGACAACTTGAGCGTCAGCTTCAGCAGCGGCAGGGCGGAGGAGATATCTCCGCCAAAAAACAGCGAGATCACAAACAGCCAGCCCACCTGCCCGATCAGGCCGAGGCAGAGGACGAAGATGATGAACGGCGTGACGCGCGACAGGATCGTCGTGACGACCATAAACAGGCACATGCCGGCCAGGACGAGCAGACTGTTGACGAACCAAGGTACGATGGCGAAAAAAAGGTACCAGATCAGCAGTCCCCGCGGATCGAGCCGGGACAGGGAGGCATGGCCGCTGCCGTACGCCGTGTTCATCAGTTCGAGCTGGATCCGGTCCAGCGACAGCTTGTTAAACCAGTTGCGGACGAGCTCCATGGGAAGGGGCCTCCTTTTCTGCGAGTATGCGGTGCAAGCGGTCCGCCAGCTCTTGCGGTGCGGCGCACGGCGGCCGAAGCCCGAGCCCGGCCGAGAGCTCCATGCTCTGCGTCGGGGCCAGGCCGGCGCGGCGGATCAGCTCGGGGTCGGCGAACACCTCGGCCGCTGTCCCGTCGGCCGCCACGCGTCCCTCGTGCAGGACGATGACGCGCGTGGCCCAACCGGCGACGAGCTGCATGTCATGCGTGGCGATGAGGACGGTGCGCACATGCCGCTCCAGCTCCCGCAGCGTGCCGAGCAGCTCCTCGCGGGTGGCCAGGTCGAGGTTGGCCGTCGGCTCGTCGAGCAGCATCACCGCGGGGCGGACGGCCGCGCCGATCGCGAGCGAGACGCGGCGCTGCTGCCCGCCGCTGAGCAGGCGGGCGTCGCGGTCCTGCAGCTCTTCCAGGCGGAAGCTGCGGAGCATGGTTTCCACGGTGGCCCCGGCGTCGGGGTAACCGCGTTTTTTGAGGCAGTACGCGACTTCTTTGCGTACGCTGTCTTCAATAAACATGTCTTCGGGATTCTGAAAGACGAAGGCGACATGTTTGGACAGTTCCTCGACGGACGTGCTGCGCGTGTCGAGGCCAAGGACATCGACGGAGCCGCCGGACGGCCTGGCGATCCCCGCGATTAGGCGCAGCAGGGAGGATTTGCCGGCGCCGTTGTTGCCGACCAGCGCGACGCGTTCGCCCTCGGCGATGTCCAGGGTCAGGCCGCGAAGAACGGTGTGCTCCGCTTTGCGGAGCGTCCGGTAGTTGAGCGCGGCCTGGCTCAGGCGGATCACCGCCGCGGGCGGGCGCTGGTCCGGTTTGGGCTCGGCGGGCCCGCCGACGGGATTGCGGGCCGTGGGGGCCGCGCTGATCGCGTCGCGTACGACGGTGGCATCGATCGCATCGATCGCATCAGCCGCATCGGCCGCATCGATGGTGCCGATAGCCCCGAATGTGCCTGCTTCTGTCGACCCGATATCCCGGGTATCCCCGGTTGCGCGGCTCCTATCGTCCGCTTCGCCTATCGGCCCCTCCAGCAGGCCGCCGAAATGGCGCAGCGCCTCTCCGGTGGTCACCGGGTAGAGGGGCTGCGCGGCCGTGCCCCGCAGCGCCGCCAACCGGGCCGCGGCCTGGGTCGCCTCAGGCGGCTGGATGCCGAGGCGCGCCAGATCGTCGAGGCGGTTGAGCGCCTCGGCGACCGGCAGCTTCCACAGCACGCGGCCCTGCTCCATCAGGCAGACGTCCCGGCAGTAATCGGCGATAAACTCCGTATGATGCTCGATGACGATGACCGTCTTGCCGTGGATGCGGTTAAGCCGCCGCAGCACTTCATAGACCTGGCGCGCATGCCGGGGATCGAGCTGGGACACCGGCTCGTCGACGACGAGGATGTCCGGCTCGAGCGCCAGGGCGCCGGCCAGGGCGAGGAGATGTTTCTGCCCGCCGCTGAGCTCCCAGATGAAGCGGGAGGCCAGCGGGGCGAGGCCGCACAGATCCAGCGCGCGGAGGGCCCGCTCCCGGTAATCCGGGAGCCCGTAATTCAGCGGCGCGAAGCAGGCCTCGTCCAGCACGGTGGGCCGGACGAGCTGGTTCTCGAAGTCCTGGTAGACATAGCCGACTTTGCGGGAGAGCTCGGCGACGCTTTGGCCTTGGGACGGGACGCCGCCCAACTTCACTTCCCCCTCGAAATCTCCCGAGTAATAATGCGGGATCAGCCCGTTAAACAGCTTGCACAGCGTCGATTTGCCGCAGCCGTTGCCGCCGATGATGGCGGTGAAGCTGCCGGGGGCGACGCTCAAGTTCGCTCCGTTCAGCACCGGCTGCTCGGAGCCGGGATAGGTAAACGACACGCCGATGATTTCAATGGCCGGGGATTCGGTTTTTTCGGGCATGGCGCTTGCCGGAAGAGACCGATGTTCATTAGGCATGAGGCACGCCTCCGGTGTCGCCGGCTTGGGCGGCGGCGCGGGCTTTTTTGGCGCGCATCGCCAGGAGTACGATGATCGCAACGACGGCCGCCGCGCCGATGCTCAGCCAGATCGCGCCGTCGCCCAGCTGTTCGGCGAAGCCGCTGTCCCACTCCCCGAAATTCCAGTCCGTTTCGGACAAGGATTCGGCGCCGAAGGCGACCAAAGCAAGCAGGGTGCCCGTCAGGACCAGCTTGGGTGACACGACACCGGCTGCTTCGTATCGGGTGCTTTTTTCGCGGGGCTTGATGCCGAGCAGGGGTTCTATTTTTCCATAGAGTCGGGGTACCAGATACAGCGTCGGAAGCAGGGCGAACAAAATCCCGGAAAACAGGACGTCATTCAGAAAACTTACGCCTTCCACGAGCACGACGCTCTCGGCCAGGCCGGGCACGGCTTCGAATTCTTCCACGCCGATCCAGACTTTGCCGATGTCGACCAGGCTGCTGCACAGCTGATGGATGATGACGCCCGTCATGGCGGCGATCCCGACCTGGGTGCGGTTTTGCGGATTGCGGACGATGCGGCCCGCGACGTACATGGCGAACGAGAAGGTGAGGAATTTCTCCAACTCGCCGAGGCCGCCGAACTGCCCGAGCATCAGCTCGCCGAAAATGACTTCGCCCAGCGCCGCGCCGACGGCCGCATAGAAAGGATGGAACAGCATGCACAGCGTCAACGGGATAAAAGCAAAGTATTCGACGGACAGCTCGATCGGACCCAGTTGCAGGGAAGGGATCAGCTCGGTGAACATGTTGGACAGGCCGTACAGGGACATGGACAGCACGAAGATCATCATTTTTTGCGATGAGGTCAGGGTGTAGAGCGACTTGCGGCTCATGGGGGTAACGCCTCCTTGGACTTGAATTTGTTCTTAAGTGTAGAGGAGGAGTATTAAAAGAATAGCGGCATTGTGTCAACGAGGTGTAATAATTTTTACATAGTGAAAACAGTGAAAAAAAACTTACATAACAAAGCTCTGCTAAGCTGGGGAAAGAACATGGAAAAAGAACGCGGAGAGGAATGAATCGTCATGAACCGAATCGCCATGGATTTGAATCGGAATCCCGGATTTCCCGATAAAAAGAAGTTTTCGCCCGGGCAGTTGAAAATCGCCGATTTCATCGAGCGCAACCCGGAAGAGGTGCTGTTTATGACGGAGCAGGAGATCGCCGACAGGCTGGGGACCAGCATTGCCACGGTTTCGCGGTTTTGGCGGGCGGCGGGCTACGAGAACGGCAAGGCGTTCAAGCTGAAGCTGCGCTCCGCTTTCGATACGACGCCGGCGCTGAAGTTGGAGACGACGATCTCGAAGCTCGACCCTTCCAGTCTGCCGTTAAAAATGCTGGAGCAGGCCACGATGCACTTGCGCGAAACGGCGGAAAAAACGGAGCCGGAAGAGCTTCAGCGCGCCGCCTCCTTAATGGCCGGGGCCCGGCGGATTTACGTCTATGCTCCCGGTCCTGCGGTGGCATTGGGCGAGCTCTTGTCCTACCGGCTGTCGCGTTTCGGCATGTCGGTGCGGATGATGGCGGCCAGCGGGCATGAGGTCCTGGAATCGCTCGCGCATGTGCAGCGGGACGATGTGGTGGTGCTGTTTCATTTTACGAGGTTGCTGCCCGAAACCGAGGTGATCCTGGACTGCGTGAAGCGGACCAACTGCTCCGCGGTCATGATTACGGACCGGGAGGAGTTTCGATACGGCGTGCCGGTGGAGGCGGCTTTTTACGTCAGCCGGGGGGAGATGGGAGAGTTCCACTCTATGGTAACCCCGCTGCTGCTGGTGGAGGAGATGATCCTGAGCATCGGCCTGCTGAACCGGGACAAGGTATTGTCCAAGTTGGAAGTTTTGGGCGAGCTGCGCAAGCGTTACGCCGATAAATTGCCGCGCGGGAAGGCTTGAGCCAGGTGTGCCGCGATCGGGTTGTCGGTTGGAGATTTCGGGAAGGGGCCCGGGTCTTGTGCCTGGTGTGAGCCGTCCGAATTATATTCTTTATTATGACCGAAGAAGCTTAGAAAGATGAATATCGTGCTGTACAAACCGGTGTTATAGGTGAGCTTCGCTTTTAGTCGGCAAGTCGGATCGGCCTGATGGTGTTCGCTTTGGCCGTCGCTCGGTTCCGAAAGCGGGATTTGCCCTTGTAAATCAAGGGCATTCCTTGATTTTAAGCGGCGGAGTTGCTACAATTAAAGTCTGGCACGATGATGCGATATCGTGAAAGGTTAATTATCGTTGAGGGATGATGAGGAGGATGAACCATGGCGAAGAAAAATGACGGCAAGGTGCTGGCCCAGAACAAAAAAGCTTCCCATGACTATTTCATCGAGGATACGTACGAAGCGGGCATGGTGCTGACCGGGACCGAGATCAAGTCGATCCGGAACGCCCGAGTGAACATCGGCGACGCGTTCGCGACGATCCGAAACGGCGAAATTCACATCCACAACATGCACATCAGCCCGTTTGAGCAAGGGAACCGACACAACCCGACCGATCCGACCCGGACGCGCAAGCTGTTGATGCACAAAGCGCAGATCAACAAGCTGCTGGGCTTGTCCAAGCAGGAAGGGTACTCGATCGTGCCGCTGAAGATCTACATCAAGAACGGCTACGCCAAGCTGCTCCTCGGCCTCGGTAAAGGGAAGAAGCAGTACGACAAGCGCGACGCCGCCGCCAAACGCGATGCCCAGCGCGACATTCAGCGCGTGCTGCGGGAGAAGCAGAAGGTGGCGCGGTAAGAGCAAGGCCGAAAGTGAGTGCGGGAGTATCGTCAGCGGAGTGTACTTTTGCCAGACATACCAGCAACTTATGAAGCAGAGTATTGCAGAGTATGATATACTAATTGATGTAAACAGCGTATTGCTGTTTATATAATAAGTAAGGAAATACCGTCATTAAATGATGACGGAAGCAAGGTTTGGTTTTATGTTTTATTGCTCCTTTGCTTGAAGCTGACCGATTGAACCGGGACGGCGGACCGCAGGACTTTTTATTGCGGGGGCGTTTTTGGATTCGACGGGGGTAGATCGAGCATGGGTAGCGGGTAGTGGGGACGCGTCCGCTTTATCAACGCTAAAGCCAATTAAACGGCAAACAAAACAACAACTTAGCTTTCGCAGCTTAATAACCTGCGTGCTAGCTCTATCTCTGCATCGCCCATGTGCCGGGAATAGGGCCCAACTTTAGTGGGATACGCTGTCTAGTCTCCGCCTGCGGCTAGCTGAAGAAGACAATCAGGCTGACCCGAAGGGAATCCGGTGACGGGGAGTCTCTAGGGTGACATCAAAACTGTCACTACACCCGTAGAAGCCTATGTGGCGTTGCCTTCGGACAGGGGTTCGACTCCCCTCGCCTCCATATGTAGCACGCAAAAAGCGACCGATTAAGGTCGCTTTTTTGTGTTTCAAGTGTAAATAATACTACTATTTTTTCAATCCACAGATATTTATCTGACATAATAAGAATAACAGAATAACAAAAAACTTCAATAGTAGTATTATTTATATTTACACTTTACTTTCGATGAAGTAAGATAAAGTAATAAAATTCCAATTAAAAGGGAGAGTGAGTGCATGGCCTCGAATTATTTCGAAAGTGAATTTGATTGGTTTTTACCGACTCCGCCTAAAAAAATTCTCTCAATTACTATACCGGATGAAAAGAATTTTAACTTAAACGCAAAATTATGCGAGAGTATTCCCAAGTTCATCAAGATAGGAGTAAACTCAGACGGGACCATGCTTGGTTTACTAGAGGATATAAAGGGGTTCGGTGTCCCCAAAAATGGGAGAATTAAAGCTGAGAGCTTAATTGAAAGAATTACAGAACGAGGCATCCGTCTACCCGCAAGGTACTTAGTCGAGAATATGGATGGTATTTGGATAGCTAAGTTAGTACCGCCGACCCCTATTCCAGCCATCCCCAAGAAAACACCAAAAAAGCCAAGACTTAACGGGCTTAAAGCAATGCTTCCAAAGAAGGAATTGATGCGATGAGGAGTATTACTGAAGAGGATGTTGTTAAATCTTATTTGCCTGATGTGATACAAATGTGCAAAAACTCCTATAAAGGAATGGAGATGGAGGACTGTTTGATGGAAGGCAAAATCGCACTTTTAGACGCAATCCGAACTTATAAAACTCAGTATGGGTGCTTTAAAGATTACATGTTTCAGCGGTTTAGTGTTATCATGAAGCAAAAAAACAAGGAGGCTTGGGCTGTAAAGAAACTAGAGTCGCTTTTCTCGTTGGACGCTGGGCAAGTAGACGATAATACTACATTTGTACTATCACGATATGTAGGAACTCCTCCGCTAGACGACACAATTATTGATGTCAAACAATTTATAGAAGGCTTATCTTCAATTGAGAAATGTACTCTTATCCATTTAATAGAGGGATAC
Organism: Paenibacillus sp. alder61; assembly: GCF_020179875.1. Taxonomy (NCBI): domain Bacteria; kingdom Bacillati; phylum Bacillota; class Bacilli; order Caryophanales; family Paenibacillaceae; genus Paenibacillus; species Paenibacillus sp. alder61. Next base: position 196,679 of record NZ_JAIUDG010000003.1, on the reverse strand, counting down.
AATATTTCAAAATTGTCGAATTTACTTCAGCTCCCTATACATGAGATTCAATTCGTAATAGAGGCTCTTCAAAATAAGGCAGCAGCTTATTTTTCCGTATCGATTTCTTGATGTGAACGGGGATCTTGCAGATGAGGTGGAACGAGGACGTTGAAATATCTTAGTCAGTATGCTGAGGCCTGACGGTTGCATTTTGTTTCATGGATATTATACATACTAGGCTATATAGAACGGATTTAAGATTAAAACCTAATTAATAGGCGATCCATAGTTTCCATCGGATGCTTTATTGGTTCGCTTTATAAACTGGCTGATATGAAGCTTAATCTTATAGAACTTCTCAAAAAAACGTTATTGACCACCCCTGACTTCGGCCTGTTCTTCTTCACGATGATGCACCTGTCCGGTTTCATAATTGATCGCACCGAACAGCTTCGCCCCTTCGTGCTTCCCATATGTGGACTTTGCTTGCCTCGCGGAAAACAGTTATATTGCAGTGCTTGATAGGAACGAATCATCGATTCGTCTTCAAACAGCAGATGATCGATTTCTTCAGCTTCCACCTGTTTTTTAATGCTGGGCAAAGGTGTGCTTGCGGAAAAACGCCTGGGCCTCCTCATCGGCGTTGGCCAGCGTATAGGTTGCTTTGGTGAAGCTGAAGTTCATGCGTCTGAGCATGGCGCTGATTCCGCGCACACTCATCGTGACCCCAAACTCTCGCTTGATCCATTCTGCGATGAGTGGCAGGATCCAGGTGTAGCGAGCTTCAAGCCCTACATCGGCTGGCTGGTTCTGCTCCAGCATAGCGGCTAATTGGATGCGTTGCTCTTCCGTGAGCTTAGGTGGTTGTCCAGAGGAGTGGCCCATTTCCAGTCCGGAAAGACCCTGGGTTTGATAACATTGCAAATAGTTACTGATGGTTTGACGAATGCGACCGAGTAAATTACCGATCTCTAAAGGTATGTCCATCTAATCGCTGTCGTACGGCCAGGTACCTTTCGTAAAGCCGTTTATCTGATGTTTCTTTCATGGCTAAGTTCAAGCGCTCGATTTCTTCGTTTTTCATTTTTATCGCCACCTTGGGTTGATCTTACTGTTAATTACCCGATTTGGTGGTTGAAGTATAGAAGTTCTTTTTTTAATTGCGTTCTATGTTTATAGAAAGAGTCAAAGTATTTTCCAAAGGTATTTGAATAGGAGGAGAAGAATACGCTAAAATCAACTGGATTACTAAATAAGATAAAAGGGTATATGAGTATCCTAAAGTACTATATTGAACTCAGTAATGACGTTGGGGAATTTGATATTAATAAGAGAAGTGAAGATTTTTTTAATGGTTTGTTAAATCTGATGTTTAATTTAAATTTGATAAACATGAATAAACTTCGAATGAATTTTCCTGCTATTGATCTCGGTGATAAAGAGAATCGTGTTTGTTATCAAGTAACTGCTGAATCTACTTCTAGCAAAATAAAAGAAACTTTAGATCAATTCAGAAATTTGAAATTGTACGAAGAATTTGATGTAATAAACATCTTGATAATCGGAAACAAAATCAAAACAAGAAGGAAACGATTTGAATATCCTGAATTTCAATTTATCACCACTGACAATTTGCTAGATCTTAATGATTTATTCAAGGAAATTGCCAAAAAGACTACTTCGGAACTAGGGATGATACTCCATTTCTTTGAGTCTGAACTCGACAGTAATGTAATCAGATTAATTAAATCGGTTGAAGAAGATAAAAGCCTCTATATAGATGAAACAATATTAAGAGATAAACACGTATGCTACTTTGCGTATGGGTTAGGACGGGTTAGAATTGATGCTTACATACCAGTTAATTTTGAACAAAAGCTTTCGTGTCTCATCCTTTTTCAACAGCAGGGTCTGTCGGATTGCATGATTACTCTTGATGAAGACTCAATAAGGGATTTATTGTTTTATGGTGATAATGATTTTAAAGAAATTGAGAAACGGAATTTCATCTGGTATATAGATGGAGACAAAATAGGGATCAAACTTCCGAATAATAGATTTGTAACAGATTTTGAAACAGTAAAACAATTGTGCGATATTATTACTAAATTTCATAAAAACTATTTAATAATACGTAAAGAAATACTTAGTGTAGTAGGAGCTATCGATTTTTCAGAGATACAACCGGGGGAATTCCAAATACTACGGGTACCTAAATATATTTGGGAAGAAATGGTGGATTTTGCACAAAAACATGACCACTATTGGGGTGAAACTAAGTGGGATATATTCCACCCCCTTAATCTTTATAAAAAAGACCGAATAATTATATACAAGAATCACTTAAGTAGAATAGAAGCAGATATATTAGCAGAGTTACATGTAAAAGATTTAAGTTCTAAATATGTTGATATAATTTGGAAATCGGGATTTACACCGTCACAAAGCAAAATGGAGGGATTCGATAATCTGATTAAATGGAGGGTTGATTATACCCATCATTGGATTGTTGAAGAATTCATTCCCTACTTATTTTATTTAGATTATTTGCGGAATAGGGGGTTACTGGAAACGCTATTTAGAAAAAAGAAAATCTATGAGAAATTTAAGCATGACTTTAGCTCTCAAGACTATGGTGTCGAGTCACTAAAGTTGTATTAAAGGCTCTCAAATCTCCGCCTGCGGCTAGCTGAAGAAGACAATCAGGCTGACCCGAAGAGAATCCGGTGACGGGGAGTCTCTAGGGTGATATACAGATAAGAATAACCTTTATTCTTAGGATAAATTTCAAGGGATGAAAAAACAGTGGTCTTCGATCATCGAAGCCACCTCTTGAAACTGAAAACGATGATTGACCATTAAAGCCGCCGCTTTCTCGAAGATCGTAGGATAAGCTTCATCGCCAAGTACAGAAGTTTGAGGTCGATGGACTGCTGATTCAAGCAATCCCGGTTCTTTAACTCCTAATAGTTCACCTGGACTGTAACGTTGTATCATTGCAACATTAATGGCTATGACTTCTTGAACAGATAAAAATCGAGTTGAAGTCATCTATCTTTGAGACCTTTCAGTGTTTGATCATATGCCTCAATAACATCTGACAAAGTACTCATGAAGTCTGGACTAACTCCTTCTGGTAATGAAACTTTTGTTGATTTCTTAATAATAATTTCTCCGGATTCCGGGTTAACATCTATGTTGACGATATCGCCTTGATCCAGTCCAATTTGCTTCAAAGCGTCCGTCATGGTTATGCCTAAGCTGTTTCCGAATTTGGTCACTTTTCGTTCCATTTCAAACATCCTATTCATAGAAATTCCCTCCTTATCATCATATTCAATCGTTATAACAATTATACAGTTATAAAGGTTAGACTCAACCTATCTCCTTCGTTTCATGGGTTTTAGGTATAAAAAAACAGGCACAACCGGTTGGGCATGCCTGCTTATTAAGAGGTTATATTTTTGAGTACCTTAATACGATATCAGCAGCTTGAAGCGAGACATTTACATCAGGGCTATTGAGTGCTTCCTCCAGCACTTGAATTGCCTTCTCGGTTAAATGCCCAATGTTTATATTAGGCTGGAGTTCAATCCCAATTAAATCTGCATCCCCTATAATCTCAGCAATCAAAGGGAGATGCTTCGTGAGCTCGGCCGTTGCTCCTGGGAAGCGTAGCGATTTAAGCAATGCTTCTGGCAATTCATTTCGTATAACAGGTTGCTTGTCGAAGAACCATCTCACTTCACGCTGATGTGGGAATCCATTACCCTCTTGATCCACGTCTAGATGCTGTTCATAGATGTAGTCACTGATAATTTCAGCGAAATAGACATCTCTACCATTTTCATCGGGAACAACAACTAGGTCACCAGGTTTCATGAATCGCACTAACCTCTCGACATTACCTATACCTGATTCCCAGTTTTGATTATTAGGTGCGTTTCTAAGTCGTTCTCGAAGTTCATCATTAGAGAGATTCTCCAATGAACAATTTACAGGATAACCAACTGCTACTCGGTTGTTGTCCAAGAAATATTGCATTTGGTTAGTACCGTGCGGTATTGGGCGAAGTAACCATACTCGTGTCATAGAGAGAACACCTTCCTAATGTGTTTTAGATGTGTATAGTTCTGATTCACATTTAAAATATAGCACGCTATCCAATAATTTGTCAAACGTGATCATTATGAATGCAGACGTGAATCACATTGACGCCTTGTTGGCTAGCTTATTTTGAGGTACTTGTAAGTGTAATCTTAACCTTAGGATTAGAACAGAAGTAGAATTGGGGGGCGAACGAGGTACAAAAATCAGGCAGTGAGTAACTTCATACTCACTGCCTGATTCTTTTTATGACCATTGACGACGGTTTGGCCGCCGAGGATGGTTGTACCAGGCCAGGCCTGTGGTCTTAATCTTCGATTGCCTGATAAACCATGGTCCAGAAGTCGTGGATAAGATGCGCCGGGTCCGGGGTGGACATCCCCATCTGCGTGAGCAGGATGCCGGTGAGCTGTTTGTCCGGGTCGGCGTACGCCGTGGTGCCGCTTCCGCCGTCCCAGCCGAACTGACCGATTGAAGCATAGTCGCCGCGGTAGGTGCGTACGGCCATCCCGAAGCCCCAGCCGCCGTGCTGCCCTTGGCCATACGATAAATGGACGTTATTTTTGGCCAAGTCGTCTCGGAAGGCTTGTTGTTCGGGCGTGAGGCGGTTTGTGGTCATCAACTGGACGGCGGGCCGGGACAGGATTCGTTTGGTCCCGTGCATCCCTTGGTTCAGCAGCATTTGTAAAAACGCGTGATAGTCGTCGACGGTCGAGAGCAGCCCGCCGCCCCCCGCTTCGAACGCGGGAGGCTTGCTGTAGCGTCCCCCTGCGGCTTCATCCCAGACGATGAACTCTCCGGTCTGCGGATCGAGCATGTAGGCAGGGGGCAGCCGGTCAATTTTGCCTTCGGGTACGTAGAAGCCGGTATCTTTCATCCCGAGCGGGTCAAGGATACGTTCGCGCAGGAACGTCCCGAAAGTCTGACCCGTGACACGGGCAACAAGCACGCCAAGCACTTCGTTGCTGAGGTGATACTGCCATCGCTCTCCGGGCTGGTAGCTCAGCGGGAGGGTACCCAGACGCCGCATCCACTCATCCGGCTCGGGCAACTCCTGCCCTGGCGTGTCATTTAATCCATTCTCGAAGACCGCGTTTAGGATCGGGGAGCCCATCAACGTCAAATCTATGCCGAGCCCGAAGGTAGAGGTCAGCAGGTCCCGCACGGTGATGGGCCGCCGGGCCGGTACGGTTTCGTCCAGCGGGCCGTCGGGTCGTTTCAACACCCGGCGGTCGGCGAGTTCAGGCAGCCATTTGTCTACGGGGTCATCCAGATGCAGCTTGCATTCGTCGAGCAGGATCATCACCGCCGCAGCCCCGACCATCTTCGAAGTGGACGCCATCCGGAAGATCGTGTCCCGGCGCATCGGCGCGCCGCTATCAGGGCGCATCGTACCGATTGCCTCGACGTGCGTCTCGCCGTTCCGGCTGATGAGGGCGACGAGCCCTGGAATTCTCCCTGAATCGACATGCCTTGTCAGCACGTCGCGCATTTTCCGCAGCCCTGTTTTGGAGAAGCCACCTTTGTTCGGTTTCATTGCATTCTCATTCATTTGATTTCCCTCACTTTACTTTTTCTCAATATAATTACGTTTTCTAACAAACGGCTAGAGACTGGATTCTTCATTCATACCAACCGATGGTATGTATAAGTTTAAAAATATACTGCCTTTCGGCAGTTTTTTAGTTATCATGATTGACTTCTCTAGCTGACAAACGAAACAGTTCCTCGTAGCGTTGAAGCATTTCATCATCAAACAGGTCAAGCCCCAGGCCTTTCAAGATTTCGTCGAAAAATTTTACCTTGCGCAGCATCATTTCGGGCGAAGCTTGGATAACCGCCGGGTTGAGCCACAGGTTGGTGAGAATCAACAACACTTCGCTAAGCTCCCTAGGATAGTCGGTTTGGATCGAGCCGTCCCGCATCCCTTGTTCGATGATGGGCTGGATATAGACGGGTATGGCTTTTTCGATCAAGTGCTCGATCTGGGCCGCCAGCAGCTTCGGATTTCGCAAAAGGTTCGGTGCCGCCGACGCCATTTCGTTCTGGGCGGGATTGCTGAGTGAGACGCGGGAAATTTTACGGAGCTTCTCCAGGCCATTTAACTCCTTGTCGTCCCGGACGCTGGACAGCATCCCGTCAACGCCTTTGAACAAATGGTCGATGACGGCCTGCATGATCTCTTCCTTCGATTTGAAGTGATGATAAATAGCCCCTTTGGTCAGCCCGCCCAATCCGTTGATGATATCCTGAATGGAGGTCTGCTCGTAACCTTTCTGGATGAACAGATTAAGAGCCACGGTTAGGATTTGGTTGGTTGTTTCTTCCGGATATTTATTTCTGGCCATTTGCTCTTTCCTTTCATACATACGGTTGGTATGTATTGAATATAGCCGATCCCCTCGTTGATGTCAATCTCCAAAATCCACAACCGAGACCGGTTGTGGATTTGGATTTTTTCGAAGCAGTTACCTCAAATCAAACCCTTTACTTCTTACGTATTCCGTATAACCACCCAACGGCAGATCTTTATCCAGCATGGCGACGAACTTGCCGGACCAGCTAGCCTTTTGCTTGTTGTTCGTACGCGCGGCGTAGTATTGCTCTATTTCCCGGTCATAGCTGTCGATTTTTGCTTTAAGCTCGGGGTCGGGATCATACCGGTTTTCAAAAAACACCGCTGACCGCGGCAACCGCGGTTTCTGCTCGGGGAACTCGTCGGGAACGCCTACTGCAAGGCCGACCAAAGGAATGACGAAATCCGGCAGGCCCAGCCATTCGTCCAGCTCAGGTAGTGCCTCGTTGATTCCGCCGATCATCACGGCTCCGAGTCCCATCGATTCGGCCGCGACATTGGCATTTTGCAGGGCAAGCGCGGCACCCAGCACCGCGGTTTGATAAAAATAGGAGAAGCTCAGGCTTTGGCCCATCTTCTCCTGATGGCTTGGCCCGGCGGCCAACTTGATCCGATGAAGGTCGGCGCAAAATATAAAAAAGTAGCCGGACTCTGCAATCGGCGGATTTTTTGAATGTACCGCGATCTTCTTCCGCAGTTCCCGATCGGTAACGCCGATGATCGAGAACGGCTGCATATGCGCCGAAGATGGAGCCATCTGCGCGGCATCGACAATGGCTTCAATTTGTTCGCCGGTCAACGGAGTATTTTTAAACTTGCGGATGGAGCGATGCTGGCGGATGACTTGTATGACTTCATTCATTTTGGTTTCCTCCAAATGGATGGTTTTTAAAAGTTGTATGAATACCGCATTTAAATGGTTTCCATGGAAACCATAGTAGCAGGAAGAAGAATCGTTGTCAAATGGTTTCCGAGGAAACCATGGTATAATAAAAAGAAAAAAGGTAGGCTTGCCCTATGCCTCATATGAATGATGATTTGCTTCAACTCAAAAATCGCATTGAAAAGTCATTGTACCGGATTCTCATCAGCGAAAACGACGAGAACCAGGATCGGCTATGGCTCATGGAGCACATCTCCGACGACCGGCTAAAAGGGCTGTTGCCCCACCTATCCATCTCAGGTCTGCATGTTTTGGACGTTATCGATACGCATGAACGCATTAAAGGCGTCGATATCGCCCGCGAGATGGGGATAACGAAAGGCGCCGTCTCCAAAATTACCCGCAAATTACTGGATCAGGGTCTGATCCGGAAAACCCAGCTGCCGGATAACCTGAAGGAAATTTACTTTTCGGTGACTCCGCTTGGCGCCGAGTTGGCCGAACTGCATCGGTTATTTCACCAACAGCAGGATCAGAAAGCGATGGAATTATTGACAAGTTACGACGCAATGTCGTTGGAAACCGTAGCGGTCTTTTTGGAGAAGCTGGCTAATCTGCGTCAGAATCGGAAGCCCTAGGCCGGCACGAATGCGAAAGGCGACCTTTAATGGTCGCTTTTTTTGCGTAGCTTCAATAGGGATCGGTTGCATTTTCTCATTCGATATGCTAAACTAACTACCGATCGTTAGTTATGCGATGGAGGGATTGCATGACGGCAAAAAAAATTATGGAAACAGCACTGCACCATTTTGCACAAAACGGCTATGAAGGTGCCTCGCTTCGCGATATTTCGGCCGCAGTGGGGATTAAAAAACCATCCATCTATAACCACTTCAAGGGCAAGGACGAATTGTTCATGGCCGTTTACCAGGATGTGGCCGCGAAGGAACTTAGCTTTGCTGAAGCGTATCTGACACCCGATAGTAAATCGACTTTTAAAACTCAACTCTACCATTTTTTAATTCAGTATATGGAGCGTTACGAGAGTGAAGAGGAGACAAAATTCTTCTTGAGAATGTCTTTTTTCCCTCCAACCCATCTGAGAATGGAATCCATGAAGTTGAGCATGGGGTATATCGATAAAATGACCGACTTAGCCAAAATTCTCTTCACATCGGCTGCAAATCGCGGATCCATCCGCTTAAACGTGTCGATTGAACAGGCTACCGGCGCGTACATGGCGATTCTGGACAGTGTATTTGTTGAAATGCTTTACGGTGATAAGGAGCGCGCAAGGAAAAGGCTTGAAGCATCATGGCATGTCTTTTGGCAGGGAATTAGATCGGGAGATTGAAACAAAACGTATTGTCTTTGTACCCAATAGAATAGGTTAGGTTTTCTAGGGTTCCGCAGCTATTCTGGTCTGGTCCGAGAGAAAACCCACAGCATGCGCTGTGACACGGAGGGATAAAAGCCTGGGAGATCACTGTTGAACAAACAGTAATTTCCTCGGGCTTTTTTTGTGTATTGTCCAATTTAGCAAGGGCACCATAAAATAACTTTTTTTCAACAAGGAGTGTGAAAGGCATGAATAAAACCTGGTTGTCTGTCATTATTGCCGCATTATTTGAGGTGGGATGGGTCATTGGACTGAAACACGCCAGTGGAGTGTTAGAGTGGGCGGCTACCGTGGCGGCTATCATCATAAGTTTTACATTAATGATCAGGGCTTCCCGCTTCCTTCCTGTGGGGACCGTTTACGCGGTCTTCGTTGGGTTGGGGACCGCCGGCACCGTCCTGGCGGACATTATTCTCTTTGGGTCCTCTGTTCAACCCGTAAAACTAATCCTGGTCGGCGTTCTCTTGTTAGGTGTAATTGGTCTCAAAATGCTGAGTAAGAAACAAGAAGGGGAGGCGAGTCATTCATGAGCTGGGTGTATCTTATCATGGCGGGAATTTTTGAAATGACCGGGGTTCTTATGATGAATAAATTAAATAAAGATCGCAATGCGGTCTCGTTTCTGTTACTGGTTGCGGGATTTGGCTTGAGCTTTTTGTTTCTGTCATTGGCCATGCAGACCCTGCCGATGGGAACGGCTTATGCGGTATGGACCGGAATAGGCGCCTCCGGAGGAGCCGTCCTCGGGATGATCTTTTACGGGGAACCCAGAAACTTCTTAAGAATTTTATTTATAGCTATGGTTCTCGGTTCCGCCGTAGGGCTAAAGTTAGTTAGCTGAACTAGGTTCTACAAAAAATGAGGGTGAGTGTGCGTAAAAACATAATTATATTTGCGTACTTAAGCCTTTTGCAGCAGTTTCACAGCCATGTTCCATGAAACTGGCTTAATAGGCGGTCGGCTAAATCTCCCGGAAGGGAGGTGATGCCTGTGGAGATTAAAGACGCTTTGACGATCATGATCAGTTTTAGTGGGCTCATTATTGCATTACTAACGCTCGTTGTGGCCATCGTCGTAGCGATTAATCAGAACACAAAGAAATAGACCGCCCCCCTGCAAAGGATGCGGTCTATTTCGATCGTAACACCTTAGCACAGCCGACCGCTCTTTAAAGCGGTAAGTGTACATGGAGCCGTGTATCCAGCACGGCTCTTAATTATTTTTATCATAGCATACCTGAAACTATACCTCAATGCAGTTATTCGTCCGTTTCCTAGTCTAAGGTCTAGGTTGAGACACCCCCTAAGACGGTTATGTCACGCAAATAAGGCGGATATAATGAACTTATATTTCTGAGCGTGATATATAAGGCTAAAAGGAGTGTTTGAATTTGAAGGCAGTGGAAAAGACGGACATAGCGCGGGCAGGCAAGGTGAAATGGGTGCTTTTTAATCCCAAAACCTATGCGACGATTCTCTATTTATTGCTATCGCTCCCGTTAGGGGTGATTTATTTTACCATAATGGTAACTGGACTCGCACTATCCATCGCTTTAATTCCCCTATTTATCGGAATACCGCTGTTTTTTGGGGTAGCCAAGCTGTTGAATGGGATTGTGAATTTTGAGCAAAGCATGATTAGACAAATTTTAGGCTTACCTGCTCCTTCCGTTTCGTATGCCTCCAATCCGCCGTCTGAGCCCGGGAAGAACTGGTTTATGCGCATGGTGAGAGGTTTTGACGGGGGGCTCTTCATTCGGAATCTGCTGCTCGTATTACTAAGATTCGTAACAGGTATTGTATTCTTTGTTATTATGGTAACGGCGATTTCACTGGGACTAGGGTTTATCGCACTCCCCGCCGTGCATATCATTTTAATGAATGAAATGAAGCTGGATATTTTAGAAAATAGCTTGTTCAGTTATTTCCATATTGATTGGACGTATAATCAGCAATATTTGCTTTACGTAGGCGTGGGTCTTGTCCTTTTCTGGGTCGCCCTGCGCATTGTGAACGGGCTGATGCAAATTCAGCGCAGAATCATGTATGTGGATGAGCCTTACCAGCGGCCGTCCGCACCCATGGAAGCTCAAATGCAGGAGCCTGTTCAGCCGCCATATTTTGAGTACACAGAGGATCTGTCCCCTCAAGGGTTGATGCAGCCGGCGCATAGAGAGCTTTAAGATAGCCGGGCCGTGGTTCGCGTCCATAGGTAAGACCAGTGAGCATGCTCTTAAAGGGCATACTCACTTTTTTTGTGCCGATTTCGGAGCTTGCTTCCCTGAGGCGGACCCGCCGATATGAACCGCAAGCATAATCGATACGTTTCCCCATTGGTTACGTCGAAGTAACTTTGTTACGAGATAGTGCCTACTTACGTAATCGCACCGATGCCCTTACAATGAGTTTGTGTTTTATGAAACCAAATTCGAAGGACGAAGGAGAGACTCGATTTATGGAACTTCAACTGGCACTGGATCTTGTGGATATAGCGGGAGCAAAGGATATCATAAATGAAGTAGCGGATTATATAGACATCGTGGAAATTGGAACCCCCGTGGTCATTAATGAAGGCTTGAGAGCCGTCAAGGAAGTGAAGCAGGCGTTCCCTTCCCTTCGGGTGTTAGCGGATTTAAAAATCATGGATGCGGGTGGCTACGAAGTCATGAAAGCCTCTGAAGCTGGAGCCGATATCATTACGGTATTAGGGGTTTCGGATGATTCCACGATTCGCGGGGCTGTAAAAGAAGCCAAGAAACAGAACACAAAAGTCATGGTCGATATGATTAACGTTAAAAACATAGAAGAGCGTGCTAAGGAGATTGACCAAATGGACGTTGATTATATCTGCGTACATTCCGGTTATGACCATCAGGCCGCGGGGATAAGCTCATTTGAGGATCTGCTTAAAATCAAGCGGGTAGTCTCCCACGCCAAGACGGCCATCGCAGGCGGCATTAAGCTCGCCACCTTGCCTCAGGTTATTGACGCCGGTCCTGATCTGGTCATTGTCGGGGGAGGCATCACCTCCGCGCAGGATAACAAGCGGGCTGTTGCGGCAGAAATGAAGCAGCTTGTCAGCCAAGCGTAGGGCAAAATGAGTACGATCGTATATGCCTCGAGTATTATAGAGGAGCTTCGGCGGGCCGTTGATAAAATCTCAGTAAATGAGGCCGAACATCTCGTTAATTTGATTTTAAAGGCCGAAAAGGTGTTTGTGGCGGGGGCGGGCCGGTCGGGCTTGATGGGACGTGCGTTCGCCATGCGCCTCATGCATCTCGGTATTCAAGCCTATGTGGTCGGCGAAACCGTGACACCGGGCATTGGCCCTGGAGATTTATTGATTATCGGGTCGGGGTCGGGTGAGACACAGAGCCTCATAGGGATGGCAAACAAAGCCAAACATATCGGAGCGACGGTAGCCCTGGTTACGGTTCATCCGAATTCCACACTTGGACGTTTGTCTGTTACTGTGCAGTTGCCCGGTTCGGCAAAAGATTCCGAGGATAGAGAGTCTACCGCCTCCATTCAACCGATGGCTTCTCTGTTTGAACAAATGTTAATTATTTTATTGGATGCTGTTGTTCTTCAGCTGATGGATCAGATGGGAAAAAACGCGGGTCAAATGTTCGGTAGACACGCCAATTTGGAATAGCCCGTCACAGCGCCGGACAAGATAAAAAGAGCGGATAAATACGGGTTCCGTTTGGAGCTGTCCAGAAGGGCTGATTGACAGACCTTTTGGACAGTTTTATATTTTTAAGAACAAGAATGGAGGTGATGGGGGTGGCGACGGAAATTAAAGATCGTATCAACCTGTCGGAAATTAACTGCGAGAAAGAACTTACCCTTGCCGTGATCGGCGGCAAATGGAAGCTGATTATTTTATGGCACTTAGGACATGAAGGAACGAAACGCTTCGGTGAGTTGAACAAGCTAATTCCCCATATCACTAAAAAAATGCTGACCAACCAATTGCGGGAGTTAGAAGACGACCAGCTCATATCAAGGAAAGTATACTCGGAGGTCCCGCCAAGAGTAGAATACTCGCTTACGGAATACGGGATTTCCTTAATGCCTGTCTTGCAAATGATGTACGAATGGGGAAAGAACTACGGAGAGAGCGTGGTATGGAAAAAGCAATATCCAAAGTAAAAGTTGCAAATCAATTCCAGCTGTGCTATATTTATTTTATTAGAATTTCGACCTGGATCACATATTGTAGAGGGTTATGATTTTGATGTGTAACCTTGTACAATATGTGATTTTTTTTTGAAATTTGAAGGATCATGTAAAAATAAAAATATGGAGGTAATTCACCATGGAAAAAGGAACAGTAAAGTGGTTTAATGCAGACAAAGGTTTTGGTTTTATCGAGGTTGAAGGCGGGGACGACGTGTTTGTACACTTCAGCGCCATTACAGGCGACGGTTTCAAATCGCTGGACGAAGGTCAACGTGTTGAGTTTAATGTAGTACAAGGCAATCGAGGCCCACAGGCCGAGAATGTTGTTAAACTGTAAAGCTGCCTGTTAGAAAGTCCCAAACATCGTGTTGGGGCTTTTTTTTCGCTCATGATTCCAGAAGAGAAAGAGGGATGCTGCTTGTACTATTCACGGAAAAGACCGTTGATGGATCTTCCAGAAGAAATGACAGCGATATGGTCATGCACAAATGTAAAGTGCAATGGATGGATGAGGGATAACTTTGTTTTTTTAATTCAACCGATATGCGGCCAATGCAATTCCTTGATGGAAAAGAGTGAGAAAATGCTGCCTATTCTAGCTAATACAAGTCCTAATCAGACGAAGAATTGAATAGATTGAGGAAATCAGAGCTTTTCCGACTCATCGGAAAAGCTCTTTTGCATCTAAACGCTAAAATTGCGGGGCATGCCGTACTGTTAGCCGCTGTATCATCGCTATTCCACACTTTTTAACGATTCCATCATATGGATGCGTGATACTTTTCTCCGAAGCAGCAGGTTGGCGAGAAGGGTGAGCACGAAGGCGACCATTACGGCTGTCAGCATCGCGACCGGATGGAGTTGGTCGGGGATTTGCTGATGAGTGCTCGACAAGGCCTTGACAACAATGGTATACATATAGCCGCCGATCGGCAACGCTACAATGGCCGCAAAGGTGGTGAGCAGGATGTTCTCCAAAAAGATAAGTCGGTTTATTTTACGTTGGGGATAACCTAGTACCTTAAGCGTGGCCAGTTCACGGTTTCTTTCATAAATATTTATGGAAGAAATCGTGTAGATGGCACCAAAAGAGAGAACGGCGGCACAAATGATGAACATGATAAAGATAAAACTGTTTTGCTTCATAATATATTGAGCCGATTTTTTTAGATCATTCTTATCCGCGATGGTATCCACCTGTTGCTCTTGTTCAAAGAAGTTACGTACGCTGAGAAGATCTGTCGCATTATTGGCCTCCACTAAAAGCGAGGTCGGACGGAAGTCGATGCCAAGGCTCTTTAAATAAGTCGGTGTAACGTAGAACGACGGATACGAATATTGGTTGGAAATGTGCAAAACCTTCATGTCCACTGTTTTGTCAGCCAGCTCCGGTGCTGTGAACTTCATCCGGATGACATCCCCTTCGGCAATTCGGTAGTGTTCCGCATAGGATTTAGGTACCACCACGCCATGGTCTTCCAAAGCGATGGGGGTGTCATTTTCGTCGAAGAAACGAATAAGCCGGTTTTCTTTTTCCGTAACGACTAACGTGGCATTTTCGCGGTCATCGCCTTTGATGAATTCCACGGGAAAGGTGGATAAATCGTAACTGTTCTTTATGCCGGCAGGCAGCCATGATGGATCCGGAGCAGCCCCCCTCGTATAATCCACTCTTAAATCGTAGGTATTTACTTCTTCAACCTGGGCAGCTACTTTTTGCAGGGCCGTTTGAGTGCCGAAAGCGGTAATCAATAAAACGGTGCTCGCCACAACCCCGACTGAGCTTGCCAACGCTTTAGGTTTATTTAGAAATATATTTCTGAAAATGAGTTTATAGCTGTAAGAAATACGGTTCCACAATCCTGGAATTCTCTCGATGAGCAGCGGTTTTGTCATCTTCTTAGGCGGTTTGGGGCGCATTAACTGTGATGCCCGTTCATGGAGTATGACCCTGCCGCTCAAGTAACAGGACAGGATTCCGAAAGCACTGGAGAAGAGGATGGGGGGAATCACGGAGAACCAGGATAAGGTGAAAGTAATGCCGGGCAGCGAATAGGCCCTTGCATTCGACGCCGCTATTAAGGGAATAAACACTACGGAGGCCAGGACAACGCCGAGAAGGGAGCCCAAGATCCCCGCCAGCACCGGATACTCCATGTAATGCAGCAGAATATTTCTGTTTTTTACACCCAACGCCTTCATAATCCCTACTTGAGTTCGTTGTGAATCTATAATCCGCGACATGGTAAGGAATAGGATCATCGCTTCAATGATAAAGAAGACCAACGGGATGACCTTGCTCATCATTTTATTATTGTGAATCGTTTGTTGTAGTTGAGTATAGCTGAACGTCCGCTCTTTGCTAATTTGGTTTAAGTAGGGGAGGCCTTTGGACTTCTCCTCAATGGATTGGCCTAATTGGCCGAGATTGTAGCCTTCCTGAGCATCAATCAAAAGCTCGTTATAGTAAAATCCGTCTGCGATAACAGGTATGGCCTTTTCGGCTATGTAAGCTACGCCGTAGTTTTTATGGTCCTGAGTACTGTTTTTTTTGGCATATTCCACGTTCTCGCCCAAGCCGCTGACGGTAAACGTCCATTTTTTTTCACCGGTACTTACGTGGATGGGATCACCGACTTGAAGCTGATGTTCTTTGGCATAATGGGAATCAATCAAGATTTCATTTGCTCCGGATGGGAACTTGCCCTCTATCATCGTGGGGGTATTTATTTCAGGATTTGGAGGGATGGTGTGGATTCTTAAGGAGGCTTGGCTATCTTTAAAATCTTGCGTGGCATCCAGGGTGTAACGTCCTTCTATTTTGTTTATACCTTTGAGTTCGCTTAAGCCGTCCACGTCCTGATCGGAAATTTGGCTGTAGTAGACATTCAAGTCGCTTAGGTTATGTTCTTGAAAATAAACCTTCGTATAGGCGCCAAGATGCTCGCTTAGGGTCGTCAACCCCGCATAGAAAAAGGCACCCACCGCGATAATTAAAACAAAGGCGATAAATTGCCCCGTAGATTGCTTAATATCCCGTAATGATTTTATCAACAACCTCATGATTACCACTCAATCCCTTCGACACTCTGTTTTTCGTGATTCAAAGTGATGCTTTCGATTCTCCCGCTTTTCACTTTAATAATTTTGTCCGCCATGGGCGCAATCGCGGAATTATGGGTGACCAAGACGACGCACTTCTTTGTCTCCTGGTTTAAGTCTTGAAGCAGCTTTAGGACAGACTTGCCCGTGACATAATCCAAAGCGCCGGTGGGTTCATCGCAGAGTAGAAGTAAGGGGTTTTTGGCAACCGCCCTCGCTATGGCCACTCTTTGTTGTTCTCCGCCGGAGAGCTGGGAAGGGAAGTTTTTGATGCGGTCCTGTAAGCCGACTTGATCTAAAATATCTTTTGGATCGAGGGGGTTCTTGCACACTTCCGTAGCGAACTCCACGTTTTCCAGGGCATTTAAATTCGGAATGAGGTTGTAGAATTGAAAGACATAACCGATTTTCTCCGCTCGATAGGCGGTTAATTTCTTTTCGCTGAATCCCGTGATTTCTTGATCGCCTACAAACACTTGACCTGAGCTGGCGGTATCCATCCCGCCAAGGATGTTTAATATTGTACTTTTTCCGGCGCCGCTGGCCCCCAAAACAACGACAAACTCGCCCTCCGAGATGGAGAAATCAACACCGGCAAGGGCCTGGATGTTCACTTCTCCGATTTGGTATTCCTTCGTGACGTTTTTGAATTCGATGAGTTTACGCACTTCTTACATCTCCTCCTAGGGTGGGTTGATTTTTCTTGATTGTAGGCGATTCCACGCGGGGAAGAAACGGACTTGGGACAGTTTTACGGCTGGGCTTAGGTCGGGGATGAGGCTGGTCCGAAGAATGAGGGAATGTAGGATGATACAGCCGGTTCATAGGGTGCTTTAAGTGTGAAAGCCCGCTCATTGAGCGGGCTTTCGGCTTTATTCAGAAGAATATGAGTTCGGGTTGAGGTATCCTTCGCCGATTAGGTTAAAGCTTCGAATGGCCCCCTCTTCATTAAGATTAAACGACAACATGCACAACAACTTATCCTGGCGGGAATGGAAGCGCAACATCGCGAAATGCCGGGTGTGGTACAACAAAAGGGGAACAACACACTATATCAAGGGGTGGAGAATATGGGAAAACTGTTCAGCAAGGCAGCGATCGTCACCGGCGGCAGCCGCGGCATCGGCCGGGCGATCGCGCTGCGGCTTGGACGAGAAGGAGGCGCGGTCGCCGTGCATTATTCGGCCAGTCGAGACGCAGCGGAGGAAGTTGTAGGAGAGATCCAGCGCAGCGGGGGTAGCGCTTTTGCCGTTGGCGCCGATCTTAGCACGCTGGAGGGAATACGGGCGCTTTTTGACGGTGTGGAACAAGAACTCCACACACGGTTCGGCTCGACAGGAATCGATATTCTGGTCAACAATGCGGGGATCGGTCTGACTACAACCCTCGAGGATACGAAAGAGGAAGACTTTGATTACCTGATGTCGCTGAATGTAAAGGCGCCGTTTTTCATGATCCAGCAGGCGCTGCCCCATCTCCGAAAGGATGGACGTATCATTCAGATTTCGTCGGCCGTTACCCGCATGTCTCTGCCGGCCATACCGGCGTACAGCATGTCGAAGGCAGCCGTCAACGGACTGACGCTTTCGCTGGCCAATCAACTCGGTCCGCGTGGAATTACGATCAATGCCATTGCGCCGGGGTTCGTAGCGACCGACATGAACGCGGGCATGCTGCAGGATCCCGAAAGCCGGCAGTTCGGCGCCAATTTCTCGATTTTCGGAAGGTGGGGAGAACCGGGGGATATTGCGGATATCGCGGCATTTCTCGCATCGCCGGAGGGCGGTTGGATTACGGGTCAGGTCATCGACGCCAGCGGCGGTTCGCATTTATAGAAAACTAAAGCAATCATTTGGTGGGGAACAGATGGAACAGGACGAGGCTGCCGTGAACTTGACGGCGGCCTCTTTAACGTGAATTTGGAGGATGATCATCGACTAATGTCCCGGTAGACAACTTGATGATTAACATAGAATTTCATTAAAGAAACCCACATCCCGCTTTCATTGGACAGCGCATCTATTTACGCTAAGGAAGGGGAGAGCGTTGGGTCGCTATTTTCTTCTCTAAAAACATGTAAATGACACAATGCTCCTTAAATCGACCCCAGTATACACCCACATTCGACCGGTCCATCTAAAACCGGAAACGGATGTACGCCCTACAAAGGTTGGGAAGAACCAGAATGCGTTCCCATTCCTCAGCCACACATAGGTGTTGCGGAATAGACAACCGGCAATGGCACCGGGGTCGACGGCGAACGTTGAAGCAGCGGGTTGTTGTGGGGTGAATTGTGGAGGGGGAGAGGATGGTGGCTGCTGTGTTCCTTGTGGTCCTTGAGGCGGCATAAATGACATAAGATTTCACTCCTTATTAGAGGATTAGGCTTAATCAGGCCTATAATAGTGAAATGGCGAGTAAGTTGAACAGCACTAGGGGTAAAACGTAATCACTTTGGAAACCGGGAACAAAGCCTCGATTAGTCGAATGACTTGGTAACCTTAAGTATAAAATTCCCCTTTCGCAGTGGATAAGTAATCCTTCAAAAACATCTCCATCCACGGTCTCCACTCGAACAGGCTTATTAACATGTTTTTTACTGATGGTTGCTATATGATCCTGGATGGATTTTAGGTTCTGCCTAGTAGTCGGATCCATCCGATACAGTGTTTGTTCTTGCTGTCCCTGCTGTTGCAAGCTCATCGTCGTGACCTCCAATTTAGATTCATTCATTTTCTCCATCCTATGCAGGGGCCTATAGGTCAGTGACTATGCGTGAAAAAAGCCGCCTTGAAGGTGGCTCGCCATTGAATAGATCGGGGTATAGAACGGGTGGTATTGAGGGATTCCCCCTCTAACGCTGCACGTTCTTTGCGCTGTATAATTTTGTCGATGCAGTCCTTTTCTATGTGAATTGGATAGCGAATTAAAGTGTCAAAGTTATATTGACTTTATAGAAGTAAGTGGATACGATGATCTGGTTGTAAGTGTGCTGTAACCCCAGAGTCGGCGAATCCCGTCCGGCGATTTATCGGAGGAGAGAGGATCAGAGTAGTGATGAAAAAGAAAGTTGCGGATATCGCATTGATCATTGTTGGGGCCTTTTTATTTGCGCTGGCCGTCAATCTGTTTGTCATTCCGAATGAGTTTGGCGAGGGGGGCGTTACAGGGGTCACCATTATTCTGTACTATTTGTTTCAGTGGTCGCCCTCGTTAGTTAATATAGTGATTAATGGCTTGCTGTTGATTGTCGGCTACAGATTTCTGGATCGGCAGACGACGGTGTATACAGTGATTGCGGTTGCTTTTAACTCGCTGTTTCTACACTTCACGGAAAACTGGAGGATCGATTCGCACGAGCCGGTCATTAATGCGATCTTTGCCGGTGTGCTGGTGGGGATCGGAATCGGCCTGATCGTACGGGTCGGGGGAACGACGGCGGGAACCGTGATTCTGGCCCGGATCGCCAATAAATATCTCGACTGGAATATCAGCTATGCGTTGTTGTTTTTTGATCTGATCGTGGCTTTTTCCTCCTACTTTATTATTGGTGCGGAAAAACTGATGCTGACGATCGTCATTTTATATGTGGGTACGAAAGTGATGGACTTCATCATTGAGGGGCTGAATCCCAAAAAGGCCGTTACTATCATTTCGGAGAAACAAAACGACATCGCCGAGATGGTCATTACCCAAATGGACCGTGGAGTTACAGTTCTGTCCGGCCATGGATACTATACGAAAAATCCGAAGGAAGTTCTGTACATCGTCATCAGCAAGCAAGAAGTGTCCACGCTTAAAAAGATTGTCAGATCCATCGACAAAGCCGCGTTTCTCACCATCCACGATGTGCGGGATGTGTTTGGAGAAGGGTTCCTGGATATTTCGAAGTAGGAGCATGTTTATTAAATATGGGGTCGAGGACGTTGAGCCGGCAAAAGAGTAAGGTGGGATAAATCGCCAATGGGCGATTCCGGCCAATTCTCAAGTGATCATGCAGGCGTTAAGGCTTTCTAAAAAAGGGGATTTATATTATTTTGGGAATAGGGTGAAATCTAGACCTTCTTAAATATAGGTGTCGACCTTAAAGGAGAACGCACAAATGGGTGCGATATGAAGCGAACATGATTTTCCTGGGGGATTCGCACCAAGGGAATTACTTTATTTTACATAAAAGTTAGTTGATTTTATGTGAAAGAGAAGAAGATCTGCTGATTGGAAAGCCTGTTTTTACAGTATTTTCATTTTGTGGCTTATTCTATGTTAAAAATCGGAGTCGCACCCTATGCGGGTGCGTGGATTGAAATCTCATCGTCGTCATCGTCATCTGGAATCATTGCCCCAGTCGCACCCTTTGCGGGTGCGTGGATTGAAATGATTAATCTCATGAGGGCCAACCCGGAACATATGGTCGCACCCTTTGCGGGTGCGTGGATTGAAATAATAACCCCGTCGCCCTTTGGCGTTATATAGTCAGTCGCACCCTTTGCGGGTGCGTGGATTGAAATAAAGCCCGCGGGCTGCTCGCCTATATGCTCTCCAAGCGTCGCACCCTTTGCGGGTGCGTGGATTGAAATTCTCCGCCGACGGCGTAAGAATAAGGAGGTTTAGTCGCACCTTATGCGGGTGCGTGGATTGAAATAAAGATCAAATTGATTCGTTTGTTAAGAACCAAATGTCGCACCCTATGCGGGGCGTGGATTGAAATCCACTCAATTGAACTGGAGGGAAACGTCATTGATCGTCGCACCCTATGCGGGTGCGTGGATTGAAATATGTATGCTTTGGCATCTGTCGCCCCTTCAACAAAATCGCACCCCTACTCGGGTGCGACTGAAATGTACAATAACAGCATGAGACTGTCCACATAGGGGCAGAACATGGCCTCCTGATCCGCATGGCGCGGAAAGGAGGCCATTTATTTTTCCGTGCTTGGAATGAAGCTATCTGCCCGGTAACCCTTTCATCTGCAAACGGGTTCAGGCGAAGAAGGAGCAGCATTCTCCGGCCGGGGTTTGGTCTTAATGGTGGAATCCGCTGCTCCATCAGACAACCTTGTTTTACATAGAATTCCTGCACAATTGTATTTTTTCTGTTGGATCAAAATTTCCGGACTAACACCCTGCTGCTTTCGGCGGAGCCCGCCCCCTTTGATAACCGGGCGGGTGGATAAGAGCCATTTGCGCCGCTATTTTGTCGAATTCGCCCTTTCGGTGTGAAATAGGGGTCCTTTAAGGCCTTATTTTTGGAAAAAGCGGGCCGAAACCCAATTTTGGGACCTACATCAGAACAATAAGGCCCTTTTTGACCGCTATTTTTCCCGCGAAAGCGAATCTGACCGAAATAACAGCCCAAAACGCCGCTATTATAACGGGCGGCGGCAAGAGAGATTGTAGGTAGGCAGCACGATGTCAGGTTTAATGCAACGTCGGTGCTTTTTGGGCCGCTATGATTCTCGTGGGGCCGAATCGGGTCGAGATAGCGGACCAAAAGGCCGCTAATGCAGTGTGCGGCCAGGGAAGCTTTCTCCTACTGCATTGGTTGATGATGTATTAGTCAACTGGGTATTATTTACTACCAACCATACACAACCCTTCATTTCCAATTAATGCTTCCGATATATATATAAGACATAGGACACAGGAATTAGGAACTATGTCTTATATAGATGGGAGGTATTGCGAAAGCATGGGTGAACACGCAACAAAAAGAGGATCCCGACGCTGGAGGAGGGCAGGCCTGCTTTGGGCTGCGATTTGCCTCGCGGGAAGCTTCGGCGGGTCTGCCGCGGCCCCGGCTAAAGCTGCGGGAGAAGGTACGGTCCCGGCGGGTGCAATGAGCCAGTCGGACTCCAGCGTGTCCGGGGGAACCGTCGTCTGGCTGAATACGGCGGCGGATGGAGAGCGGCAGATTTACGCCCGCGACCAAACGACCGGTGAGATCAAGGCGCTCACCACCCGGAATACGGCGAAGGATGTTCCTTATATCAATGGGACAACGGTCGTTTGGGCGGATAAAGGGGAACAAGACCCGTCGTCCGCCAACTGGGATATTTACAGCTACGACCTAACCACGGGGGTCGAACGGAAGCTGAACAACAAGGCCGGGGAATATGCCCATCCTTCCGTAAGCGGGAATGGCGTCGTCTGGGCGGATAACCAGAAATACGGCCGGATGATTTACCATGATACCGCCACCGGGGCTGAAGTCTTGCTCGGCGAAGGGCGCTATCCGGTGCTGACCCAAGGACGGGTCGTGTATCAAAATGCCCGTGACGGCGGACTCAGCATGATTGAGTTGAGCAGCGGCGTGAAACGTCCCCTGGTCAGTCTGGGAGGAGGGCATTACGTCGATTGGTTTGTCACGAACGGCGAGTACGTGCTTTTTAAACAAAAGAACGGCCAGCTCGAAAGCAAGTATGGGATGGTTTCCCTTCAGAACCGGCTGTCCGATCCGCAGGATTTGACAGAGATGAGCGCCAAAGCCGAAGAATATGCCTTTATGTCGATGGGAGACACGCAGGCGGTCTTCATGATGAACGAAGGCGGGCAGGCGGTGTTGAAAGGGGTAGACCTGGCATCGGCCAAAGTATACTCGCTGGGTGAAGCCGGATCCGGCAAAAAATACATAGGTTTTAGCGGCGACCGCCTTTTCTACACGGGGACGGATGGTTCGCTGGGTTCACTGGATTTAAGCAAAAATAGCACCGGACCGGTGACGGGCGGGGGATCTTCGTCGTCTTCAGGTTCAACCGGATCCCACTCAGGTGCGCAGAACGACGGAAATAAGGCCGCACTAGCTTCGGCCAAATTTGTCGTGGGCGCCGAAGGTGGAACGCTCAGCCTCACGGATGGCCGGGTCAAGCTGGAGGTTGCCTCGGGGACTTTTGCCAAGGAGACGGAAGTGACGGTATCCGAGGTGGACAAAGCGGGCTATCCGTTGAAAGACGAGAAAGGACGCACGCTGGAAGCGGCCGGAGCGGTATGGAACATTCAGGCCGTCGCCGAATTCGGCAAAAAAGCGCAGCTTGCCCTCGCGTACGACGATAAGGCTTATTGGACGGACCATCGCGAGAAGCTGGGCATTTACCGGTACGATAATTCGCTCGGGTATTGGACTTATGTTGGCGGAAACACCGGCGAACACAATGGACGTTACGTCCGTACCCCGATCGGTTCGTCCGGCACGTATGCCGTTCTTCTGCGGAAGGTGAGCTTCAACGATGTGAATGCCGGCCATTGGGCCGTGAAGGAAGTGGAAGTGCTGGCCGCCCGCGGCATCGTGGACGGTACGGGAACGGGTACTTATGCGCCGAAAGATATTTTGACCCGCGCCCAGTTCAGCAAAATGCTGGCCGGCGCGCTTGGCATCCCGCCGATCACCCCGGCGCAGCCGACTTTCCGGGACGTCGCTTCCGGCAAATGGAGCTACGGCTGGGTGGAAGCCGCCGCCGCCGCAGGCATAGTGGAAGGCGATCAAGGGCTATTCCGGCCGGAAGACGCGCTCAGCCGGGAACAAATGATGGCGATGCTGGTCCGTGCCGCCAAAGACCGCCTTGGCGAAAGCGAGGCTAAAGGCCAAGGACTGGACCGCTTTAAGGATCATGAGAGCATCAGCGCATGGGCCTTGCCGCTCGTGGAGCAGGCGGTATCGTTGCGGCTCGTTGAGGGCAGCGGCGACGCCATAAACGCCCGCGCCACCACCACGAGAGCGGAAGCCGCCGTGGTCATCTATAGATTGCTGGAGCGAATCGGACAATTGTAATTTCATAGATTTTTATGGAATGGAGAGATACAGGTCAATGAATGTAGCGAAGAACTTATTTCAATCATGGCGCGCAGTCCGAGCCAAAGCCGTGCTGATGAGCATGCTGGTCCTCGTACTGCTGGTGACCTCGGTTCCATGGGTTCCGGGCTTGAACATCCCAACGGCGAGCGCTTCGACCAACCTGCGCATCTCGCCGAGCGAGATCAACACGGACCTGGGCGAAAAGACCGTCATCAGCTTCAGCTTCAGCGCCGCGGATAGCGGTAAGGTGGAGCATGAAGTCAACATTAATTTGTGTACGCCCGGCACCAACGGAGGGCCGCCGAAACTCGGTCAGTTGATTGCGAGCGGCAAATACCGCACCAAGAATGCGCAAGGCGAGTATATCGTGCACGAAGTGGAGTGGGACGGGAAAATCGGGGGTGTCCCCCTGCCGGAAGGAAAATACTATATCGCCGTATCTCCGGCCGACTATAACGGAATCGGCGTGTATTACGGTCAGATCGGCAGTTTCGAGATCGTGAACGGCACCCGGCCGAAGCCGCCGGCTTCGATCATGCTGGAAGCGGGCGCTTCCGGATCGACGGTGGTCAAGGGGACGGCCGAAGCCGGAGCAACGGTCAGCCTGGAAATGCGCGACGCAAGCGGCAAGCTGGTGGACAGCCAGACCGGAATTGCGGTGAATGGGCAGGGGCAGTGGAGCAAGGCGGTGAATCTGCCCGCCGGTCAACTGCTTCAAATCGCCGCCCGCAGCCACCGGGGCGGACAAGATTCCAGCTATTCCGAGATCAAGGAAGTGCTGCGCTACACGGTGCCGGGTTTCCCGGTCACCTGGCGGGCACTGGCCGGTTATTACTACAAGGCGGATTCCTCGGCTTCCGTTCATGCCAAAGTACAGGAGATAGCGGCCTGGAACGGGCTGGGTTCCATTAAAGAGGACGACAACGTGTCCGGTTCGTCGATCCTGCTGATTAATCCGCAAACGGCCGGGCAAATCACCCAGGCGGATTTGGCGCAGTTTACGGCTGAAGCGATCCAAAAGCGGCTGCGCATCGTCAATCCATCCTGGAGCGGAGTGGTGGAGCCGGCGCGCGGGGATTTTGCCTATTCCACCGATGTGCTTGAATTGCAGGCGCTCATGCCGCTGAGCTTCGGCTTATCTTATCTAAGCCGTGACCCGTACACCGGGGCGAGCGGCTTGGGCTGGCACCATTCCTATGAATGGCGCCTCACGCCGATCGATGGGAAGCAAGAGTTGATGCAGCCGGACGGAGCGCGCTTTGAATTTGTTCCGTTGGCGGGCGGCAAGTATTTAACTCCGGCGGGAACGGACTGGATTTTGGAGCAAAACGGAAGCGGACATGTCCTCAAGACGCCGCAGGGCCTCAGCTACCAGTTTGACAGTAACGGACTGCTGGCTTCCATTCGGGATTTGAACGGCAATGAGATTACACTGGTGTATCAAAATGAGCTTTTGCAAAACGTGACCACGGACGGAGCGTTCCTCACATTAAGCTATAACGGAATCGGCCAATTGGACTCGGTCACCGATCCTACGGGCCGGAAGCTGGGATACGGGTATGACGGCGCCGGGGATCTGGTTTCTTTTACCGATGTGGACGGTTCGGTGACGAAGTTCGGCTATGACGGGAACCATCATGTGGTGTCGGTATCGGACCCCGCCCAAACGGCGGTCATGAGCGTGACATATGACCCGCATCAACGGGTGACGAGCCTTACCGATTTCTATGGCGCGACGGAGACGGCGGAATACAGCGGGAAAGTCGCTCCGGTGGTGCGCGAAGAGGAGGAGCCGCAGCAGCCGACCGGTCCGGTGTCGATCAACCCGAACAACGGGCGGGATATTCCCGAATCGGACATCGTGATTTTGTCGGGAACAATGCATAATTTGCGCAATGCGCCTCCTTATAAAATCGTAGAGGGTTTGAAGCCTGCCATTACGAGCTACCTGGATGGTTTGGCGGCAGGCATACAGAACAAGGCGGATGCGTTTGAAGCGGCGGCGGGCTCGGGAACCGCAGGGGACATCGACGCCGTGAAGAAGAAAATTTCCGCCGCAAGCGGCGGAAGCGGTCCGGTGATCGTCCGGGCAGGGCAGCTGAATGTGGAAGAAAGCGTGACTTTCGGCAGCTCGAGCAAGCCGGTGATTTTGATCGCGGACGGAATCAACACGAATCAGGATATCACCGTCACCATTTACGGTACGCTGATTTTGAAGCAGGGGCTTAACGCCAATACCAAGCTGAAGCTGAACGCTTATCAAGTGGGCGGGGCTTACGGAAACATTTGGGCGAACGGTACGATTCACTTGAACAATGATTCGGCGTTAAAAGTCGACGATACGCTGTATGCGGGAGTTTTGACGTATAACAGCGGCCAGTTGACGGTTGACGCACAGACCGTGATCGTCCGGGGCGACTTGTCGATCAATACGAAAGTCATCATGAACATCGCCAAGGAGATGACGCTGGGCGGAATTGTCTCCAACAACCAGCTTGCCGATTTGAACATCCCGGGCGGCGATTTGTTCGTCCGCGACAATGTCCATGTCAACAATCAAATGTCCGTCGCCGCGGGCGGGGTGTTCGCCATCGGCGGCGATATGGTGCCTAACCAGACGCCGAAAGTTCGCGTCGGCGTCGGGAGCGGCAAGACGATTTTGACATATCCTGAAACGCCGTCTATGGACGCAGCGGACGGGATGAGTCATGCGAAGGCTAAAGGCGCAAGTATAGGGGCTGTCGCGCCTGCCGGTGTTTCGGCCGCACTCTTGACGGTCGGCGAAACGAAGCGTACGGATGCGCTCGGCCATGCGACGACTTACGTATGGGGAGACCGGTTTCTGCTGTCCGATTTGCGGCTGCCGGACGGTTCCAACTGGCAGTATGAGTATGACGCGGGTCACCGCCTTGCCGCCGTGACCGACGGCAACGGCTATAAGACCACGGCAAACTACGATGCCCGGGGCAACAAGGTGCTGGTCGCCGACGGAAACCGGCAGTCTACGGTGATCCGGTATAATGATTTGAACCTGCCGGTGGAGGTTGCGGATCCGCTTGGCCAAGCCGTGAAGTATACCTATGATGCGTCAGGCAATATGACCGCTGAAGAGGATGCGCTCGGTAATCGTGTCGAGATCGACAGAGATAACCGTGGCGTGCCGACGCAAGTGACGGACAAGCGCGGGAAGACAACCCGGTATACGCTTGACGCGGCCGGATTTGTGGAATCGGTGACGGATCCGTCCGGGTATGTTTTGGAGATCGAGCGAGACGAGCTTCACCGCGTTACGTCAACCCGGGATAGTGAAGGAACGATTGAGGAAGTCACTTATGACGCTAAAGATCGGCTCCAGTCCAGCAAGGACGCGCTGCAGCAACGGGCGGAATGGACGTATGATCACAACGGTAATCTTTTGACTTACAAGGATGAGGCCGGTTCGGAAACGTCCTATGGCTATGAGGTATACCGAATGGCGTCGGTAACCAACCCGCTCGGTCATCTTAGCGAAAACGTGTACGATGCGACCGGAAATGTCGTGGAGGAGAGCGACGGGAACGGCGGTGTCAACCGTTATGAATACGACGGCATGGGCCGGGTCGCCAAAATGACGGATGCCGACGGCAACAGCACTGCCTACACGTATGACGGCAATGGTAATGTGGCCGCCATCACGGATGCCGAAGGCAATACGACGGAGTACACGTATAATCCGCTTGGCCAGGTTTTAACGATCAAGGATGAACTTGGAGCGGTAAAACAGTATAAATACGACGCGGCAGGAAGGCTTATCAAAGAAACCGATGCGCTTGGCAACAGCACTTGGTACAACTATGATGCAGCCGGCCGAATGATCGAGAAGACGGATGCTTTGGGTTACATCACCCAATATGCGTATGACGCCGCCGGGAATCGGGTGGAGACCACGCTGCCGGACGGCAGTACCTGGACGACCCAATATGATGAGCGCGGGTTTGAAAGCGGCACGGTCGATCCTTTGTCCCGTGCAACCTCCGCCGTACGAGACGGCCGCGGGCGGTTAACCTCGTACACGGACGCTGAAGGAAACGCTACGTCTTACGAGTATGACGCGCTTGACCGTACGACCTTGATCCGCAATGCGCTGGGGTATGAAACCAAATATACTTACAACGCGCTCGGACAAGTGGCGGAACTGACGGATGCCAAAGGACAAACGACGAAATTCAGCTATGACGCTTTGGGGCGGCTGACCGAAGTTGCAGACGCGGCAGGCGGCACATCGTCCTATACTTACGATGCGCTGGGCAACCTGCTGACCAAGACGAACCCGCTGGGCGCGGTTACAAGCTACAGTTACAATAAACGTGGATTGGTGGAAAGCACGGTTAACCCGCTGCAGGAAGCTACGTCCATGACTTATGACGGCAACGGCAGCGTAAAATCGGTCATCGCTCCCGACCATACGACAACACAGTACGAGTATGACCGCCGGAACCGGTTAACCGAAATCCGGTACGGGGACGGTCAGCAAGTCACATTCGGCTATGACCTTGCCAATCGCCGTTTGACGATGGATGACACTACAGGCCAGACCCGGTATAACTACGATGCGTTGGGCCGTCTGACGGAAATGATTGACCCGCGCGGCCGCAACGTCCGCTATGAGTGGACGACAACAGGCCAGCGCAGCCGAATCATTTACCCGGACAACACCTCCGTGGTCTATGACTATGACAAGGCGGGCCAGATCACCCAGGTTACGGACGGCCAAGGCCGGAAGACCGGCTATGGCTATAACTTAAACGGCCAGATCACCAGCCGGACCTTGCCGGGCGGGGAGACGAGCAGCTATCAATACGATCCGCTCGGCCAACTGGTCGGAATCGAGCACCGCAACGCCGGAGGACAACTGCTGGAGCAACTCAAATATGTGTATGATCCGGCAGGCAACATCACCCGCAAGGAACGGCAGGAGCAAGGCAAAGATGAAGACCGGCCGCAGGATGAGCCAAAGCCGGCGGACATTGAGGATTACACGTACGATGCTTTGAACCGGTTAATCGAAGTTCAGAATAGGAACGGTTCGACCGTATCTTACACCTATGACGCGGCAGGCAACCGTCTTAAGAAGACGCAGACTGTTCAGGGCGTGCCGCAAGTGGAGAGTTATACGTACGACCTGGCCAACAAACTGACCCGCTGGGAAAAAGGGACCGACTACAAAGACTACACGTATGACTTGCGCGGCAACCTGCTGCAAGTAGAGGGCGTCGATAGCGCCGCGGCGATGATGCGCCTCGCCTCTAAGAGTGTGCAGCAGGATGTTTATGGTAATGGTGACACCAACCCGCTGCTCCCGGCGGATGCTACGGGAAAACCGGACGTGTTGGATACTGTAAATCCATTGGCGGACGCGTTTGTTGACCCGTTCGCAGTAAGCGATACGAACCGGGCTGATTTGAATCCGGACGGGACAAGCCCGGTACATCCTAATCAGGCGGACTCTTATCCGAAGTTGTTGGATCCAACCCCTATCGATCCTGCTTCTATCGATCCGTCGCTGGTGGATCCGACACAGGCCGACTCGACTGAGATGGATCCGGCTCCTTTGGAACCCGATCAGTCCGGCGTAACGGACCAAGTCTACGGACCGGATGTTTTTGACCCGATGACGGCTGCCGCGCTTGCAGGACCCGGCGTACTGGAGACGTATACGTGGGATGCGGCAAACCGCTTGATCGGTCACATCAACCCGGCGGGCGACCAGTCGGCATACCGGTATGACGGGGACAACAACCGGGTATACATGGGCATATCCGTCGGAACCGGCAGCCGGCAAGACCGTTATCCATCCGGCCATCCGGCAGGATCGCGTGGCGGCTGGGAACCGCAATTCAAGAAGCAGCAGAGCGAAGTCTATTTCACCTACGACTTGACCAGTCCATGGCCGGAGCCTTTGTATGCAACAGATACCAGCGGCACGAAATGGGAGCAATCTTACGTTTACGGAGCAGCCGGGGAACGGCTCAGCATGAGCTATCTGCCGAGTGCGGACGGCAAAACCGACTGGGAGCCAACTCCTGGGGCAAGTGGAGCCGCACCGAACACGGCGCCTGAAACTTTGTACTATCTGAACGATATGCTGGGCAGCCCGCTAGCCTTGCTGAACCGAAGTGGAGAGGTAGCGCTTCGCTATCATTACGACGAGTTCGGCACACCGAAAGAACCGGAGAAGTTCGACCTGAACTATCCGGGACCGGACAACCTGTTCGGCTACACGGGGCTCGGCTATGATGCCGCGGGCGGTCTTTCTTTCGCGCGGGCGAGATATTTTAACCCGAGTCTTGGACGGTTTGTGAGTCAGGATACGTATGAAGGGGATATAAACAATCCGCAGAGCCTGAATTTGTATACGTATGTGGAGAATAATCCGCTGAGGTATATTGATCCGAGTGGACATAAGGTTTGGTTGATTCATGGTACTTTTTCAGATGGAGATACGTGGACTCCGGATTTTGTGAAGTATGTGGAGGGTCTGTTTAATGAATCAAGTGACAAGCTAGAATGGTCAGGAAAGAATAGTAAAGGTGCCCGTTCTGATGCGGCTGAATACTTCGTAAACACAGTATATGAATGGCATAAGAAACATCCTAATGAACCTATTAGACTGGTTGGTCATAGTCATGGAGGAAACGTAGCAATTTTGTTGTCCAACTTGTTGGCTAAGAAGGGAATGAAAGTGGAAACCTTAATTACTGTCGCAACTCCTGTAAGGGAATATAAACTCAAAACAGA
The DNA here is from genome assembly GCF_020179875.1 of Paenibacillus sp. alder61. Classification (NCBI taxonomy): domain Bacteria; kingdom Bacillati; phylum Bacillota; class Bacilli; order Caryophanales; family Paenibacillaceae; genus Paenibacillus; species Paenibacillus sp. alder61. The sequence continues at coordinate 166,101 of NZ_JAIUDG010000003.1, read as the reverse complement.
GGTAGGGCAACATATTCATATGTATAATAATAGGGATATTGTCCAAGGCGATTTGGGAGGAAGTTGGTGGTGGGCAGGATCTACATTCACAAGGAAATTTAAGGGTGCAGATAATGTGCGTGCAAAAGATGGCGAGACTGGCACGAAAATTCAAGCTCATTCGACCATGCACAGCAATGTAGACATTTGGAAAAAATACATTGAGCCGATATTACAATTAGACGATCGTTCGCATTCGGGTGGTAGAGGATCATTTTAGTTGAGATAATGAAAGTTCAAACAATCCAAAGGGGGAGAATATGCAAATATGGTTACGGCTTCTGCTAATAATGCTAATTATTTTTAGTGCCTCATCATTTGTTTGGTTTCTTCTAGGTTCTACGGCATATTTTCAACGAGGGATGGATATTAAAGGAACTACCTATTTGTGGGGGGCAGGTATTCCAGTTCTATTGTTCGTTATATTATTTACTACACTACTTATCAAAGGATGGGCTCCAACGAGTGGAATAGACTATGTTGGAATTTGTGTAGGGCTAGTATTAACAACACTAATTTCTGCTGCTCTGATTCAAAGCGTTAACACCCACGGTTGGGCAACCGAAAAGATAAGGGGTGACTCATTAAAGATTACAGCTGATGAAAAATATGAATATCAAATTGAATTGATTAATTTATTTCAAAGGAACAGTAGTGCACGACTCCATCTAAAGGATGTTGGCTCGGGAAAGGAACTTTACATCCCAATTGATATTCAGACACGTCAGATTGTGGGGCTTAGGGTTAGTGAGGTTAATCACTGGGTGAAACTTGAACCAACGGACCATCCATCCCAGTATATTCTGTATACTACAAAAGATCTTGGCATAACTGAAGAAAAGTTCATAATCGACATCACTGCAGGAACATCGAGTAGGGCGAATTAAGCAAAATTATTCTAACCACCGGCGCCCTGATATGCTCCCCATACGGTAGACAAGTGAGATATTAAAACTGTTACTGTAAGGGGAGTATTTTATGCCGACAGTCCATATAGTTAAATTACATGATGGGGAGCGAACTACAGAAGTTAGAATAAACAAGGGACACGGTTACCAACCATCACGGATTTAATGAACTGGCTAGAAATTGAAGGCTTCGTGTTTTCGATTCCATATAACGGCAATGGTTACAGAGTGATAGCACAAGATGAGAGTGGAAAGAAATATAAAGGGAAGGGCGGCACTTTACCGTATGCCTTAACTTCAATCATTGAAAAATTGCTACTAAATCGAAAGGCATAATAGGGGACCAAGACTTCAAGGTCTTTTTAGGAGGGGTGCATTGAGTTTACATATTGAATTGAAGCATTCGGACGAAATTCAGAAGTTTCTATGTATTTTAAATCTTGGCATGCTTGATTCCTTGCTTGAAGGGGCATTAACGTTTGAGGATGCATATGCGTATCTATACCGTCCTTATGTAGCACAACTTCTAAAACAAAATAATGCCAACAGGGAAATAATTGAAATGTTTGAAGAATTATGTATGTTGGAGGACATCCGAGATCTAGCTCCCGAAAAGCTACAAGATGCACTAAAACTGAAAAAGAGAGAAACATTAGATTTACTTAAAGGTTTGTCCAGTATATCCCCGAAGTATTGGCTCAACAAATTCGACGATTGATTAAATAGACCTTTGGGCTTTGTCTTGGGATTTCACGTAGTTAAAAAAAGGCCAGATAGAGTGAATACGCAGCAAAAGAAACTGAAGGTGTACTCAGTGGATTGGGGGACTGATAGATATAGACTTTTCTTATCGAGTAACAAAATATGACCCTAATAACCGAAATAATATTGGAAACTATTGTGGCGATGATTGGACTTCAATATCGGATGTTGGGAAAGTCTATCAGGGGAAGTTATTCACTATTGAGGAGTATCTTCGTGTTGAGAATCTGTACGTTGGGGCTATAAAAAAATATATGGAATATAATGATATTCCGTACCTAGAAATTGAATCATTAGACAAGTGGGAGGATTGTCTAGAAACGGGACGATTTTCAGATTATTATACTGCCGAAATGGAAAACGTATATGTAACTATTCGAGAAGGTGATATTGTTAAGTCACCTAACATCGAGCATCTTATTCGGTTAATACTAAGGGAGAACATTTGGTGTAAGTTCAAATATTCTTCTGATTTTTATCTTCATTTTGGGTACGATTATTATATGTACCTTGGTGGTTCTAGGGATTGTACAAAGGTTATTAAAGATATTGCTAACATCGGTTTGTATGTTGAACCCTACGAGTCACCGTATTGGGATGAAGAATAATTCACTTTCCGTGAGGTTGCTATTCCTCAAGGCATTTTTCAAACGTTGACGAATGATTCAGGCCAGCCTCAAGGTCTTTCTCGGACGGCAGCAAAAAGCTAGATTTACGAACGCTTAAGATTTTTACGGGAGTTGAAGTATTAATTATCAATAGCTGCACCCAAGAGCTGAATCTGACCGAGATCGGAGGGTTAACCTCCGTCAAGCACATCGATTTTATTTTTTCCGAAGCTGGAGTCCTTGCATATCTCAGGGATGAAGAAGGATTATGGTTTGCAATTAAAACAGTTAAATCCTGATGTTCGGATCACAAGCAGATCGTTTGAGCTTTAGTTCAATAACCTTCTGGAAGCTTGTATTCAAAAGACAAGTGATCTATGCAAAGAGACCTTGAAGAACGATTCTTCAAGGTCTCTTTTTTTATCCATCGGCAACGATCTAAACTACCTTCACTTCACTGTGCCAAGTTACGAAATTCGTTCCCTTCCTCTATCGGCCTACTACGAGGTTTCCGCTTGAACAAACGGCTGCTCCATCTACTTAGAAGCTTAACCGTGGTGTCATCTATATAGCGATACATGAGGTGACTTACACCGAAGATGACGATCAGCGTCACTGACATCACAATAGCCAGATCGGCTCCGTAGGACAAGCTGCTGGATAATCGCATGAACAGATAACTTCCAAAAGAACAAATGATAGTAAAGTGTACGAGATACATCGAGAATGATATTTTGCCCAAATAGGCAAATGGTTTGCTGCCGAACAGGGCCTGCATCCATTTTGAATTGAGCGCGGCCAGCAGGATGAAGAACGATCCGACGACATGATAGAATACAAAAAACGAGAATCCCGATGCGTTCCAGACCAGGATGGAATAAACCGTATCGTCAGGAGCGACGTAAGGATAGGATCCTACGTAAATGCCCGCGACGACCAGCAGCAGATTGACCCAAGGACGGTTGATCAGCTCGAGCCAATTGCGGCCGCTATTATGCAGATCGCTAAGCAGTAAGCCTAGGACGAACCCCAGATAATAAGAGTCCAGGAAGAAGTAAATCAAAATCGGATAGGCGATATAACGAATCCAGTGCTTACCCATCAGGAGCAGGAAGCCGAAAATCAGAAACGACCCGAATAACTCGTACGTCATCGTCCAAAGGACCGGATTATATTGACTCCCGTATGTGAAGAACGTATGGAAAAGCCCTTCTTTGAGCATGGCCCAAATGTTAGGGTCGGCGGCAAAAGGATCGCGCATGGAAGACTGCGTGATTGGTTTGATACTGTTGAAATAACCGAATCCGAAACGCATTAGAGCAAAGGCGAATATAACGGAAACAAATGCCGGAATCGCTAACCGAAGGTACCTTCGGACAGCGCTGGAGTAGATAATCGAGTTCTCCTTGTCCCGAAAAAAACGATAACTTAGCACATACCCGCTTAAGATAAAGAACAATGTCACCGAAAAATTTCCATTAAACAGCAGGTTGATCGGCGTTTTGGCAGCCGGTGCTTCAAAAGCGAAATGCATGATATCCGCGTTACCTTCAAAAACGGAAGGCAAGAAGACTTGGAAGAAGTGGGAAAGCACCACAATAAACGCGGCCGCTCCCCGGATTCCTTCCAAATAAATAACTTTTTGTTTCAAAAGATGGTCCACCTCTTTCATGCCAGTAGGGCACTGCCACTGCCGCTTGGCGGCTGACGAATAACGTAATAACCCCAGTCTACATGCTAGCATATTTCGAGAACAATCGACAAAATTGTGTTTACTGACCAGCGTGATGATATGCAATTAAATGTTTGGTTTGAATTAAAGGGAATTCTTCCCGTTAATTTGGTACGAATGCGGCTGCAGAGGCGAATTAGCTGGAAAATCTCCCGTTAATTTGCCTGGAAATTGTGTATATCGGCATAGGGCCGCGAAATAGATGGAGTTTTTCCAGCTAAATTTGATCCAAAAGCCAAAGGCGGGATATTAACAGGAAATTTTCCCGTTAATTAATTTGTAGACTCCGGCGGTGGGACTTTATATCTACAATTAGTTCAACCTATATAGCTTGATTTCTCTAGCTTTTGATAAGTGCCAGTCTGTAAACCACAAATGTAATCAGGGCGTAGACCATACCATAGATTATCCAAGCATCCACATTCACTTTAAGGGTCTGAAAGTCAGTAGCTATGAAAATAAGAGGCAGCAACAAAGCGATAATTAACCCCAAATAGATTATTCCACGGAAGCGCGCAGAACATGCTCCGATCAAGATGGCCAGAATAGGACAGATTAGGAATGATGGCAAAAGGGGATTCAGCCCCGGAAACAACCAATAGATCGTGGTAATCCCTCCTACTAAAAGGTGTTTAATCCAAGTATACCATTTTGCGAACCCCTTATCGGCATAATGAAGATCCCCTTCGTAATACTTTCACCATGTTCCTTCCGACCGGATTAAGCGATGATAGGATCTGTGAGAAACACGGACTTATGGGCTGGGCTTTCGGTTCATGCTAAATCAGGTTATAAAAAAGGTGATGCAAACATGGTGATTTTCTTGGATAAAGCGGTTCGTCCTCTGTGGGAGGGCAAGACTTCCATCTATTCGTACATTCGAAAGCAGGGGGAGGCCGTGGATGGCTCTCTGCCGGATGATGAGGAGTTTTGGGCAGGCAGCAAATTCAGATGGGTAGCCGGTGGCCTGGATGGAGCTTTGGGGCATCATGCCATGCCGAGTGAAAAGAAGGAGAAGGCGCAGGAACTGGCCCGGCGGCTGGCGAAACATTCCCGAAAGCCGAAAAACGCCACCCGCAAGCTGCTGTATGCGGAGCTGGTGGGGACGGATATCCGCGGTATGATCGACGATATTTTGGCGGAGGTGCGCCAGATGCCAGGGATCCGGCCGGGTGCCGTATTTGATGAGGCGGTCTGGCTGGCGGAGCATGGGGCGCATCGGAACGCCGTTAAATTCGGCATCGCTTTGCTGGGTCTTTTTCAGAACGAAGATGTGAAGGATCTGCTCCTGACGTTGGGAAGACACGATGAATTTACGCTATATGCCGCGGTGGCGATCCAAAATGGTATGGAGGACAGCAACGAGGTTCTTTTTGAGCTGGCTAAGCAGGTTCATGGCTGGGGAAAAATCCACCTAGTGGAGCGGTTGGAGCCGGCAAGCGAGGAAATCCGGGACTGGCTGCTGCGCCAGGGCTGCCAAAACAGCGTCATGAACGAATATTTGGCCTGCATTTGCGCCCGGAACGGCGGGCTGCATGAGGCGCTCGCGGCCGATCGGGTCGATGCCGCCTTGTTCGACGGGGCGACCGACATCATCGAAGCGTTGCTGAGCGGCGGGCCGGCGGAGGACATCGATGATTATGAGCATGCGCCGCAGGTGCTGTCCGACTATGTCAGACTGGCCCGGGAGATGAGTACCACCGTGCGGCATTTGTCCGTTATGCTCGGGATTTGCGACTTTTTGGCGTTGGCGGACGAGGAGGACAAGTGGGCGGCGCGGATGTCGGCGGGATGGACCGGAGGGCTGCGTGCGGACCTTCGGGAGGCGGCTCAATCCATTGCGGCCGACAGCAAGTGGGCGAGCCTTGTGATCGAAGCCGTCCGTTCTGGCGGCACGTCGGAACGTTATTATGGGGCCGCTTGTGCGGAGAAGCTGGGGATCGAGGTTTGGGATGTTTTTTATGAGCAGCTTGCCGCAAATCCCTTGCAGGACTATCATTTCTATCAACTGATGAAATCGGAGGATCCGGAGCGGATTCGGAAGCTGGTCGAGTTCGCGGTCCAACACCTCCCCCTCGAGCAAATCGCCACGGGGCCGGCCGACGAGATGGGGCTGGGCGAGAAATATGCGGCCCACAGCTGTCTCGATCATATTTTGCAGCGTTTGGACCAGTATGAGGGACTCGGCGGAGAATTGATTCTTACCGGACTGAACAGCCCCGTGGTCCGAAACCGGAACATGGCGCTTCGGGCGCTGGAGGGTTGGAGCGTGGCTTCCTGGGGAGAGCGGCTGGTGGAGGCCGTGATTCACTTGTCACAGACGGAACCTGACGACTCGGTCAAGGAAAGTCTGCATCAGCTGCGGGAGGCCAAAGGGATCTATATAAGTTGAACTTAAGAATTACCAATAGGCAAGAGTGTGAAATGATTCTGGAGAAGCGGAGCGTTCGCCTTTGTGACCGGATTTCTACCTTATAAATTTAATTAGGAAAACCGGGAGCAACAGCGATCGGAAGAACATTTCACACGGCTGCCGTACGGGTAAATCAATAGTTCAACTTATATAGAATCGGGGAATGCACTCGTATTATTTTCACATTATTGTAGGAGTTGAAAGAGCGAACGGCTTATTTAGAGATCGACGGCGTGCGGGTCTGGGGAAATCCGGACGCCGGGGCGCTGGCTCAAGCGAAAACGTGCGCGGCAACCGGCCACGTGGTTCAAACGTTGCTGATGGCGGATCATCATAAAGGGTACAGTCAGCCGATCGGCGGGGTGGTGGTCTATGACGGGCAAATCTCCCCTTCCGGCGTTGGCTATGATATTGCGTGCGGAAATAAGGCGGTGCGAACGAATTTGTTCGCCAAAGACATCCAGCCGACATTGTCGAAACTGATGGATGAAATCGCCCGGAAAATTTCCTTCGGGATGGGGCGTGTGAATCAGGAGAGGGTGGACCATCCGCTTTTTGATGACCCCGATTGGGCGGTGTACAAGGCGATTGGCAAGCAGGAGCACGACAAGTTGAAGGGGTTGGCGCAAAGCCAGCTCGGCACGGTCGGCAGCGGCAACCATTTCGTGGACTTGCTGGAGGAAAAGGGGACCGGACGCTTGTGGATCGCCAATCATTTTGGGAGCCGGGGGTTCGGACATAAAACGGCAAGCGGCTTCATCAACCTGGCCGCCGGGAGAGAGTTCCTCGCCAGCGCGCCGGGCGAGAAAATGGATCAGCCGCCGGTGCTGCTGGATTTGAGCAGTGAAGTCGGCGATATGTATTATCGGGCGATGAAGCTGGCCGGACGGTACGCTTACGCGGGAAGGGACTATGTGATCGGGCAAGTGTTGGCCATCCTGGGAGCGGAAGCGGACCTGGAAGTGCATAACCATCACAACTATGCCTGGAAAGAGACGCATCACGGAAAAGAAGTTGTCGTCGTCCGTAAAGGAGCGACCCCGTCCGCGCCCGGTCAAATGGGCTTCATCGGCGGCAGCATGGGCGATATCTCGGTAATCGTGAAGGGGAAAGACAGCCTGGAGAACCGGGACGCCTACTACAGCACCGTGCACGGAGCGGGACGAATCATGAGCCGGACCCAGGCGGCCGGCAAAATGAACTGGAAGACGCGCACCCGCAGCGGCGGCCAAATCAGCACCGAGCAAATGCTGGCGGCCGTCCGGGATTTCGGCGTGGAGCTGCGCGGCGCGGGCACGGACGAGAGCCCTTTTGTATACCGCAAGCTCCAGGAAGTGCTGGACGCGCACGCGGAAACGATCGAGGTGATGCACGTGCTGAAACCGATCGGCGTTTGCATGGCCGGAGCGGATGAGTTTGATCCGTATAAGGATTGAGGGGTTTTCCTCAGCCTAGAAGACCACATCCTCATGAGGGTGTGGTCTTTTTTGGGTCCGCCCGATTTTATTGCGATTTACTGGGTATCCGCCTTGTTCCCTTTTCCGCTTTAGTCATAGGATGTTGTGAAATCGATTAAAGGAGGATTTACATGGCAAAGGTAAGCCCGCAATTTAAACGGCTGTGCGCCCAATTCGGTAAGATCCTGGGAGGCGAGTCCGAAATTGAAGAAGGCCCGGTTTGTTTTGTCACGCGGATGACGAATCTGAGCGAGACGATTCTGGGTAGAAGAACGCGTTCCCCTTTGGTTCAAATGCAAATGTTTTCGTTCGAGTCGCTCGATAAGTCGGGCCGCGCGCTTTGTTTGGGCGAGACGGCCGTGCATCAGAATCAGGTGAATCGCCTGATTTCGAATCTCTGCAAACGGGGGATCAAGGTAACCGCCCTTCATAATCACTGGCTGAACGAAAATCCGCGCTTAATGTATATGCACTGGGAAGCCATTGAGAATCCCGTCGTGTTTGCCAGAAAAACCAAGGAATCGATCTCATTTCTGGGCTGATGCGGACCGGTAGTGCAGTTGCATTTTAATACTACGACTTGAAAGGATGAACCCCACTGATGGAACAAGTGAAAGCAAGCCCTCGTTTCAGAAGACTATGTAACCAATTCTCCACGATTTTAGGCGGAACGGAACATGAAATCACCAAAGGCCCGGTTTGTTTTGTAAGCCGAAACAGAAAAATAAATGCGACCATTCTGGGGAGAAAAACCACGTCCCCCTTGATCCGTTATCAGCTGTTCTCGTTCGAATCGCTGGACAGTTCAGGCCGCGCGCTTTGTTTAGGGGAAACGGCCCTTTTCCAGGATCAGGTCAACCGTTTGCTGACGAATCTTCGCAATAACGGAATTAAAGTAACGGCGGTTCACAACCACTGGCTGTTCGAGAAACCGCGGCTCATGTATGTCCACTGGGAGTCGATCGATAAACCGCTTGATTTCGCCAAAAAAGTAAAGCGTTCTATTGCTTTCTTGGGTTAGCATGGAGGTCCAAATGTAGGATAGCGTGAATGCGCGACGGCGAATTGTGGAGTTGGCCTACCACGAGTCGCCTACATAGGTGGTCGGTGTTTATTTGTGCGGATCGAATGACGGACATAAAGAAGAAGACCGAGGACCGGGCAGTCTTCGGCCTGGGTATGCCGTGTTAATCCGCAGGGTGGGTTTGTTTATGCGTCGTTTATTTTTCTAGCGCAGGTTCATTTTGTATTTCGCAATACATGCCAGTTCGCGGCGGCGCGATATTCGGCGGGGGAAATGCCGGTATTTTTCTTGAAAGCTTTTGAAAATGAGAAAATATCGACATACCCGACGGACGGAGCGATGGCGGCAAGGCTTAAATCCGTAGTTTCGAGCAGTTTTTTTGCGGCATTGATCCGGATGTTCTGCAAGTATTTTAACGGCGTGATTCCATAGGCTGTTTTGAATTTTCTTGAAAAATAAGAACGCTCGATCCCCACATACCTCGCGATGGTTTCGATGCTTATATCCTCCGAATAATGCAGTTCCATGTGTTCCCGCCCCCGCTCCAGCCATTCGTCCGAGCAGTCGATATTGCGGATTTCGTCCGGAACATGCCGGGACAGCGAGCGGAACAGCTGAAGGAAGGTGCTTAAGCGCATCAGATCCCGGTCGCGATCTCCCGTGTTTTCCGCTTGTACGATGAGTTCGCGAAGATGCGATAGCGCTGACGAGGTGTATCCGTTGACCTTGAAAGGCGTGCAGCGTTTGATCCCGATTCTTTCCAGCAATTGAACCGACTGCGATCCCTCGAAGGTCAGGCGTATATAGTGCATGGGATCGCACTCGAAACTGAAATATTCATGGGGGACTTGGGGGAACACGCCGAATAAATCGTTCTCTTTTAGCTGGTATTTTTTACCCTTTTGGATAAATATCCCTTTGCCGTCCAGGATGAAAATCAGGTTGTAATGCGGCTCGATGCGCGGACTCTTGAAAGCGGGACGACGGAACTTGGCTTCGCTGATCCCGATCCTGATCGGCCAGGCGCCGCTCGATTTTTCGAAGGATGTCGGAGTAAAGAAATACTTATTTGGTACATTGAGGATAGGTTCATCACCTTTTGTCGACATATGAAATACACCTCCCGAGTGAGATTCAAGTATGACTTTTGCCTTATTATAAGATGAACTTTCGCTTAAAACCAAGTAAATATATATGAATAATAAAAATAAGTCACATTTGGACAATGCGTGAATCGCTTTTGGACATTCAATTTCGGAATCCCGGCTGTTATAGTTTTAAAAAAAGTTTAACCAACGCATACAAGGGGGTGCAGCCAATGCCGTTAGAACGGCAGCAACTGGGAACCACAGACAAACAGCAGGAATGGCTTGCCCGATTGGATGCCATATTGGAACAGCACGCGGCGGGGACTGAAAAGGCGGATGCCGAAAACGACTTGAATTACGGGTTGATCTCCGATTTGAAAAGAATCGGTTACCCGGCCTTGGCGGTGCCGTCCGATTTTGGGGGCGGGGGCATTTCTTTGACCGATTTCCTCGCGTTCCAGGAGCGCATCGCGCAAGCCGATGGCGCTACAGCGCTGGCGATCGGTTGGCATATGAGCACCGTGCTGCAGTTGGGAGCCGTTCGCCCCTGGAGGGCAGCGGATTTTGAAGCGCTGTGCGGGGAGATCCTTGGCAGCGGCGCTTTGATCAACCGGGCCGACTCGGAAGGGGCAACCGGAAGCCCTTCGCGCGGCGGAGTTCCGCAAACTACGGCACAGCGCACGCCGGACGGATATATCATTACCGGGACGAAGCGGTTTACTTCGCTTGCGCCCGTTCTGGATTATTTCATCGTCTCGGCCTTCGAACCGGAAACGGGAGGAGTATCCGATTTTCTGATCCCGAAAGGGACGCAGGGATTGTCCATTGACCGAACCTGGAATACGGTCGGCATGAGGGGGACGGGCAGTCACGATTTGGTGCTGCGGGATGTGAACGTGCCGTTTGCCGCGAAGGTCATTGAAAGGAACCATTCCAGGGTGTTCCAGCCTAATCCGTACATTTTGTTTATTCCGGCGGTATATCTGGGGATTGCCGAAGCGGCACGAGATGAAGCCGTGCGGTTTGCCCGAAGCTATCAGCCGAACAGCTTGAAGCATCCGATCGCGAGTCTTCCGAATATTCAGCAAACGTTGGGGCAGATCGAGCTGGAAATTTTGTCGGCCAGACACTTTTTATATTCGGTCGCCAGGCAATACGAGAATCAGGAGTTTGATTCCGTACAGGGGTGGGACGGTGATTTTGGCGCCGCCAAAATATTGGTGGTCCAGAACACGCTGTCGGTCGTTGACAAAGCGATGCGGATCGTCGGCATCCACGGCTTGTCGTTATCGCATCCGCTGCAACGGATGTACCGCGACGTCCGGTTCGGGCTTCATAATCCGCCGATGGAGGACGCGGTTCTAAGACAACTCGCCGTTCGGGTACTCGAAGGCAAGGGGAATGTCCATGATTGAAATTAAAAATCTATCCAAAACGTATGACGGAAAGCCGCCGGTGCTTCAGGGCATCCAACTCCGGATCGAAGCCGGAGATATTTACGGCCTGGTCGGCATCAGCGGGGCCGGTAAGTCCACTCTGCTGCGGTGTATCAACGGCCTTGAGGGGTTTGACTCCGGCTCGGTGACGGTCGACGGCACCGATATTCAAGCGTTGAACAAGAAGCAGCTACGGCTGCTTCGAAGCCGGATCGGCATGGTCTTTCAACAATTCAGCTTGCTGGAGCGAAAGACCGTGTATGAAAATATACGGTTTCCGGTCAAATGCCTGCACTATAAAGTCAAAGACTTGGACCAAAAAATTCGCGAGGTCCTGGAATTGGTGGAGCTTTCGGATAAGATTCACGCGCTTCCGCGAAGTTTGAGCGGAGGGCAGAAGCAAAGGGTAGCGATTGCGCGCGCCTTGATCACGAATCCGAAAATTCTGCTGTGCGACGAGGCTACCTCCGCGCTGGATCCGAACATCACGCAGTCGATTTTGGCCTTATTGCGAAAAATCAATCAGGAGCTCGGCATTACGATCGTCGTCGTTACGCACCAGATGTCCGTCGTGAAGCAGATCTGTAACCGAATGGGGGTACTGAGCGAAGGAAAGTTGAAGGTGGCCGGCGACGTGCAGGATATTTTCCTGAACAAACGGGACATGCTGGATGATTTTATGGGCGAAGAGAGCAACGGCAGCCGCTCGGAGCGGCAAACCCATCTGGAAATCATTCAGCGGGTTGGCGAAAACGAGGATATCCTCTCGGATCTTGCGATTCAGTCGGGAGTGAAATTTGAGGTGGTTTGGGGAGGCCTCAACAAGTACCGCGATACGGTGGCCGGATCATTTACAATCCGGGTCAGCGATGAAGACTTCCCTGTCGTCGAGCGGCACTTGCACAATCGCGGCGTGGAATGGAGGAAGATATAGGATGTATGAGTATGACTGGCAGACCATGCTGATGAAAATCATATTGCCGGGCCTGCGCGAAACGATCTTCATGCTGGTGGGTTCGTTCGTCGCCAGCGTCATTTTCGGATTTCTTCTGTCGCTGGTCCTGATCACGACCGATCCGAAAGGACTTCGCCCGAACCGGGCCATTTATGAGACGATCAGCGTCGTGATCAACGTCCTCCGTTCCATTCCGTTCGTCATTCTTATCATCGCCATCATCCCTCTGACGCGTCTGATCTGCGGTACGTCGATCGGGATCGGGCCCGCTATTTTTTCCATTGCCGTAGCGGGGTCGCCCTTGATCGCCAGATTGTTCGAAAACTGCTTCAAGGAAATCAATCCGAGTTTGGTCGAGGCCGCGAAATCGTTCGGCGCTTCGGACTGGCAGATTACGTACCATGTGATCGTGAAGGAGTCCATTCCGCTTGTCGTCTCGCAAATGACGTTTGCCGTCGTTTCGATCCTGGGATTTACGGCGATCGCCGGAACGGTCGGATCGGGCGGATTGGGGGCTGTCGCGTTAACCTACGGCTACCAAAACTTCAACGATCAGATCATGTACAGCACCTTGTTGATTCTGATTCTGATCGTCGAAATTTTGCAAATTTCAGGAAATGTACTCTATAAGAAAATCAAATGAATGGATCTCCAACTACAACACGATGGAAAGGAATCGACCCGATGAAAAAACATACAACGATTATTCTGCTTGTCACAGCTTTGATATGGAGCGCTGTTCTGACCGGCTGCTCCAATAGCGGCACAAAGAACGCGGCGGCGTCTTCTTCCGGTGAAGCTTCCTCCGGCCAGGAATCGAATAAGCCGGATCACAAGAAAATCGTCATTGGCCTCCTTGCGCGAGAGCAGCCGGATGTTCAATTTGTGGCCGACAAGCTGAAGGCGGAGGGGTATGACATCGAAACAAAGGTATTTAACGACAACATCGCCCTGAATACGGCTACCGAGGATGGCAGCTTGGACGCCAACTTTTTTCAGAATAAGCCTTACTTGAAAAGCTTCAACGAGAGCAAAAACACGCACCTGGCGGCGTATGGCCCGGAAATCTTCACTACGCCTGTCCTGTTCGTCTCGAAGAAATATAAATCCATCGATGAGCTTCCTGAGGGAGCCAAGGTAGGTATCGCCAACGATTCGGTGAACCGGGCAAGGGAACTGCAATTGCTTGATGCCAATGGGCTCATCAAATTGAAAGAGGGCGTCGACCTGCCGACCCTGCTGGACATTGAGGAGAATCCGAAAAAGCTGAATTTTGTGGAAACGGACCCTCGAAACCGCGTCGGTATTTTCCCGGACCTGGATGCGATGACGGCGCCTGCGATTACGGTCTATCAAATGAACGATCCGGAAGTGGTGAAGTTGTTCGAGGAAACGAAGGAAGTCTACAGCAATTACGGCGGCGTTGTTTTCGTCGTGAAAGAAGGATATGAGAATACGGAGTGGCTGGACAAAACGATTGCCCTCATGACGTCGCAAGAATACGCCGACTGGCTGCTGGAAACCTATCACGGGGTTAAGCAACCACTGAACTAATAGACGTGCACGCATCATCCAACAATAACACTCAGGAGGAATATAAAATGGCAACTGTAATTGGCGTTTCCAACACGGAATTGGCAGGAGAGCAGCTGGAACAATTTATCGAGGTGATCGGCAACGCCGTAACCACTTCGCTGGGGCTCCCGGATCATTTGAAGAGCGTGTCGCTTCATCAGCTTCCCAAGGCCTACGCTACGAAAAGGTCGTACGAGGAAATCACCTTCTTCGTGTATACGGCTCCCAAACCGGTTGAAGCGAAGCGGGCGCTGGTCCAAAATATTCAGGCGGCGGCGGACGCGTTTTTTTCGGGGAGTTCTTATACGACGATCGTCATCGTTAAAGAACATGCTGACGAAAACGTCGGCGTGGGCGGTGTTCTCCGATTGGACAAGCAGGCTTAAGGAAGGGGGCGTTTCGATTGGAATATAGGGAGATTGGGCGTTCCGGCATCAAGGCTTCCGCGGTCACCTTGGGAGCATGGGGGATAGGCGGAGGTTTTCAGTTTCCGGATACCGACGACAACGAGTCGATCCGCACGATACACGCCGCGCTGGACGCGGGAGTCAATATTATCGATACGGCGCCAGTTTACGGTTTTGGGCATAGCGAGGAAGTTGTAGGCAAAGCGATCCGGGGAAGACGCGACCGGACCATCCTCTCGACCAAATGCGGGTTATGGTGGGGCGATGAGGAAGGAAGTTATCGTTTTACTTGGGACGGCCACCGGGTAAAACGCAATCTCAGTCCCCGCACCATCCGCGTGGAGGTGGAAGAGAGTTTAAGACGGCTGAATACCGACTATATCGATATCTATTATACGCATAATCCGGCGGTCGAGCCGTTTCTGACGCCGATCGAAGAAACGATTGGAGTCTTGACGGATTTGAAAAAGGAAGGCAAGATCCGGGCGATCGGGGCTTCCAACTGCGAGCCGCATCACATCAACAGTTATTTGGAGCTCGGTGAAATCTCTATGGTACAGCGGCGCTACCACATGCTGTCGCGTGAAGTGGAGGCGGAAATCCTGCCGCTTTGCCAAGCCAACGGCATCGGCTTTCACGCCTATTCCCCGCTGGCCAATGGGCTGCTAACAGGGAAATACGACAGGAATTATAAGGCACCGGAAGGCAGCTCCCGCGCAGGCGATCCCTTGTGGGGACCGGAACTGTACCCCGCCGTGTTGGAATTTGTGGACGGTTTGGAGGATATCGTCACGGGGCTGAATTGCAGCCGTACCAGCCTGGCGGTCGCCTATTTGCTGGCCAAAGGGGAGCATATTAACGTTATTTTCGGAGCCCGCAAAGAAAAGCACCTTCAGGATCATCTACGCGGTGCCGAGCTCAAGCTGTCCGGCGAACTCGTGACGGAAATCGACCGCCGCATCGACGCCTTCTACGCCCATGCACAGGGGATCGCAAGATGACCGGGCCCCATGAAGCCGTTACCGACGCCCTCGTGGACGAGTGGATTCTTGCTCATCAGGCGGAGATGCTGGAAGCGATGAAACGTTTGGTGCGCATCCGTAGTGTGGGGGAAGGCTTCTTCCCCGAACAAGCCCATCCGTTCGGCGAAGGCTGTGCGCAGGCGGTGGATCTGGCGCGCGAACTGATCACGCTGGCCGGCCTTCAGGCCAAAGAGCATGACTATTACGGTATTTCCGCAGTTTATCCGGGGAATAGCGAGCGTACGATCAGTTTTTTCTCCCATCTCGACGTTGTGCCGGAAGGCAGCGGCTGGTCTTTTGACCCCTATGATCCGTTCGTAAAGGATGGATACCTGTTCGGCCGAGGCGCTGCGGACAATAAAGGGGCCGTGATCGGCGTGCTTTATGCCTTGAAATTTCTGCGAGACCATAACCTCCGGCTGAACCATACGGTAACCGCGTTTTTTGGGTGCAACGAAGAGTCCGGCATGCGCGATGTCGAGCATTATTTGCGGTCGGATACGCCTTCCTTTTCGGCGGTGTCCGATGGTTTCTTCCCGCTGGGGAACGGGGAAAAAGGCATATTGACCGCGGACTTTGTCGCGGATGTATCCGGCAGCAATTTGCTGTCGTTCACGGCCGGCGAATTATCGAATGTCGTTCCCCATTCGGCTTCGGCGGTCATCCAGGGCTTCCCGGCTTTGGAGGTGCAGGCCGCGCTCGGCGATGACTTTGCGGTCACGGAATCCGCGGACGGACTTTTAGTCCGGACGGAGGGGATAGGAGGGCATGCGGCTTTTCCGGAAGGGACGATCAACCCGATCCCCAAGCTGGCGAAGGCGCTGCTGGAATGCGGGTTGTTGACGGGGAAGGCCAGGACGGCGGCCGCCTTTATCGCCTCCGCCTTTGCCGACTATTACGGCCACGGACTTCATGTGGATGCCGAAGACGAAGTATCGGGGAAAACGACGCATACGACAGGCCTTGTCCGTTTAACGGAGGGCAAACTGGTCGTTAACGTCAACCTCCGGTATCCGGTGTCGGCCAATGCTCAGACGTTGATCGATCGTATGCGGGAGAAAGGGGCGGCGTATGGATTTTCGTTAGCGAATATCGAGGATAACCCGCCTTTCTATATTCCCGAAACGGACCCGATCGTTCGCAGCCTCGCCGATTTGGCCAATCAACGGCTGAAGACCGACCTGCCGACCTATGTCATGGGAGGCGCCACGCACGCGCGCAAACTCCCCCATGCCGTCTCGTTCGGCCCCAGCCGCTCCGATATCGGAAATCCCTTCCCCGCCGGAAGAGGGAGGCCCCATCAGCCGGATGAAGCCCTGCGGTTGCAGGATATTTGGGACGGTATCAAGATCTATATCGATGCTGTGCTTTTGTTGGATAAGATGGTCGATTGAATGAAGAGAGCCCTTTCCGCGCGGTTGGGTAACCGGTGGGAAGGGCTTTTTTTGCTGATGGGGAGGAAGTAGTGGGCCTCATGTTGGGAACAAGCAGGAGTACAATGAAAGTACATGCATCATTCCAAAACAACCGTTCGGTCACCATGTAAGGTATGGAAAATAACCGTAGTTTCATTAACCCAAGTAGGACTTTTAACATTAAGCACTTCAAGATCACCCTTCTCCCGAGAATCCCGAATCATGATTTCAAAATCCATGCCATCCAGTTTCTTGACGATCAACCCCATGAAAGAGCTTTTGTAAAATTCATAATAATAGGTGGTTTCCCCTAAAGTAGCCGATCGGTGAGCAATCGTAAGCCTTTCTTGGCCTAGTGGAGAGCGAATAGAATCATGCTGCCAAGACACTACAGAATTCAAGATAAAAATCCAAACGAAATATATACCCAGCACAAAAGCAAGGATGGAAGGCAAAATATACATCCACCACTTACCGAAACGAAGGGCAATATACATTAAAAAGCCTACATTTAATAGCAGCGGAATAAAATACCCCGTTCCTTTAAATAAAATAAATTCATAACTATGGGAATACACCAAATATAAAAGAATATCGAAAACTACTAAAAATACAGCGGCAATCAACAGGTAGTGATTTTTCCTCATAAGTTGGCGTTCCCTTTAGAAGCAGCCCCAAAATACCTCATACCAAACAGTCTCCTATTCTCCCTTGGAGGAAATATTATACATTGATTATAACGTGCCTTGTTTATTTTTGTTGCTCACTGGAGAGGAAGACGAGGGAGATGGGCCAGGGACGTGAGGTCTTTGGCCCTTTATATGCTGCACATTCGAACAAAAAGTGGGGGGAACTAGAAATTTCGCCGAATTCTGCTTAACGAAATGAAGGAGGCCGCATTAAGCGATCAAGATGACAGCAATGAGAAGTGTAAAGTATTTTAACATAATGTAATTTATTTTATTTATAACCGTTCGTGTTGTTGTTCGAAAATGACCCACAGTATGACGAAAATGCTCTATTTATTTATAATTGAAATCGGAACTACGCAGGAGAGACTCTCAATGAGGCGGTTAATTTAGAATATATGAGGGAGAAATCAATGGAAGCGTCTGAATTAATAGAAAAATTATCCAACCTATCGATTTGGAAGAAGAATGGGCAGCGGGCCCCGCATAAGCCTTTATTGATTCTTCTTGCGTTCGCTCAGTTGCAGCAAAATAATAGGAGTTTGTTATATGAACTTGTCCGAGGGAAACTGAAGAGGCTGCTGATCGAATTCGGTCCGTCTAGGAAGTCATATCATCCTGAAGAGCCTTTCGTTCGGCTAACTACTGACGGGATTTGGAGATTATCCGAGACCATTGATAAAAGGCATTTTTCGGACAAAAAGCTTGTAAAGGACCGAGTTGAGGGTGGATTTAATCAAGAGGTGCTGTCACTTCTTCAAAACAATGATTCTCTCATTCAGGAATTATCTGAACTACTATTGAATGAACATTTTCCGGAGACAATCCATCAGGACATTCTTGATGAAATTGGACTTGATTTTCCTGTAAAGAAAAAGCGGAAGCGTGACCCTGATTTTAGAAATAGGATATTAAAAGCTTACGAGTACAGCTGTGCAGTTTGCGGCTTTAATGTCAGACTGGGGCATAATTTAGTGGCTGTTGACGCGGCTCACATTCAATGGCATCAAGCCGGCGGACCCGATACGGAGGAGAATGGGATAGCACTATGTTCTTTGCATCATAAATTGTTTGACCGCGGTGTTTTTACCATAACGGAGGAGCGGGAGCTACTCGTGGCAGAACAGGCCTACGGAACGCATGGGTTTGAGGAGTGGCTCATGCGTTTTCACGGTAAAAAGGTACGTTCTCCAATAAATCCGCTATACATACCGGAAGAAAAATATATCAGTTGGCATGTTCGTGAGGTATTTAGAGGGCCAGCAAGGTACCGTGTTATATGAGGAGCATAATAAGGGATAAGAAAGATTTAATCTGGGAAGCAGTATTTGATGAGGGGTGAGATATTGCTATATATCGATAAGCAATGTTTGGCGAGATTAAATAAAGCGGGTTATGTTAAACCTTACCAAGGTAATGGTCCTTCCCCTTTCCCACTATGATTTTTATGACTTCAATGGGATTGAGTGGTCTTTAGGTGGTCAACTGACGAATGAAGGTACTATTCTAACCCCACGAGAAGTTTATGAACGAGGGACGTTACTACCAATTATTACAGATTTAATGAATTGGCTAGAAGTTGAAGGATTTAAGTTCTCCATTACATATAACGTAACGGCAATGGTTACAGAGTGATAGCACAAGATAAAAGTGGTAAGGAGTATAAAGGTAAGGGGGGACTTTACCATATGCCTTAACTTCAATCGTCGAAAAATTATTACTAAGTAGAATGACATAATTAGGGGGATCTTGTGGGCAAAAGCCTTCAAGGTCTTTTCTTTACCTCCATTGCCTAAGTTGTCGTCTTTATGTTATACAAATCAGGCAGGATTTTCCTGAAATTTGTCGAATATAAACCTTTAGCACTAGATCTCTGGGCATGGGGAAATGTTTAGCAATGCGAGTCTCATCAAGTCTGGCTGTTTCGAGACGTCCTTAGTCTATCGTGGTCTCAAGGTTGAAGATTATGATTGGGGAGATCAGAGAGGTTTGAAAGGGGAACGGTATTCTTGCAGCCACTGCATCGCAAACACCGCCAACTCTTTTATCATAACATGTCCTAAGAGGCTGGTATTTGATTATGGATTATGCCCATTCCAAACGTGTCCCTCACCGAAAGCTGTTACCCAAGTCAGAGTGGCATTTGCTTGATCGTTATCACCAAGATACTGAGGATCGGCAGCCGAATTTTCCGTCTATTGCGGTTACTCCAGCCTTGGACGAATAAAAAACCACGACTACGGCAAAGCAAAGCCGTAGTCCAGATGAGATTGTATGGTGCGCTCACGCCTTTTGATCACAAGGCGGCCGGACATTGCTAGTATACCGACTAATCTTATTCCTTATGGACTAATGTTGTTCCTATGCCATTTTTATCCATCATGGGAGTCTGCCTAATCATATATCTGTCTTAAGTAACGAGACCTTTGGGGTTTATTTCCTATAAAAGTTCGTTTGGTGTGATAGTATGTCTACAAAAAGAGGAGTTATTTGTAATTTGAAGTGAAGTAGAAAGTTTCAACGTTGTTTGGTTACGTCTCACTGAATATTTCTTTAGGGCTTTAAATAGTAAAATGGAGTTGATTAACATGTCTGAAATTGGTTCAATCCTTAGATCTGCTTACGATAAAACTTCGTTTATTTTAGATGAAAAGTACCTGAAAAAAAATGAGTTTATATCACACTATATAGAAGTGATAATAGGTTTGCTTTCAAATTCTAATAGAGAGAGAGGAGTTGTATTACATCAAGGCACAAGAGTCCCCCTTTATTTTGCAATTGTTCTTGCTGGGTTTAAAGCATATTTATCTGACGATAGTGATAACACTGCTTTCCTAGATGACCTTAATATAGGCGATTTAGTCTTATATGAGAACAAAAGGGGGATCTATCAGGGGAGAGATCCTAATGGAAATATTATTATTGTAAATAAAGATAGGGGTGGCATTTCAACTACTAATTATGTTCCCATAACTCTAGCAAATAAAGTACAGCCCTATTATGGTGATGGGAAGGTTTTAGACGGTCGTGGCATTAAGAGACAACGAAATGTTTCAGGGATTATTTCAGAGTTGTTTGGAATTAAAAAACAGGAGATTAAGAGTGTTATAAATAAAGGGGTTGTAATAGTTTGTGATAGATTTGAAGCTGATGAGATATTTGGGAAAATGGGCATCCTTATAAATGGAAAACAAGTTAAAATGTGCGAATTGTTCCCAGCTGCATACATTACAACGAATGAAGTATACCATTATCCAGGTAATGTTGCAAAGGCCGATCCTGTAATTCGTTTTGTAAACAAAATTTCATTGGCTAGGGAATTGGTACTGGAGGATAAAGGTATTTGCACGCTTATCGTTTCCGATTTAAGGTATTTTTTTAATAGTACATCCGAACTTGCTAGTATATATGAACGCAGTTCACTAAAGAGTATTATCTTGCTTGGAGAGATATGTAAAGGGGTAGGCTCACAGGTTATTAATGAGTTAGATAATCTAAAGCCTTTTATCTGGACCAGGGACGTATTAGCAAATTATGAAAATGGATATATTCAGGAAGAATATATTCATGATGAGAGTAAGCAATTACAACGAATAATAAACAATCACATTAATCTTGAACAAGAAGTTATTCAAATTGAGGGACCTTTTTCAGCTGAGGAATTTCTCCAATCTAAGAAAAACTTGCTACAACTATCTAAGCAACCTGACGAAAGCGGATTACTAGTTAATATAGTGAAAAGGGCCTATTGGTTGATTAATCTCCTCGAAAGATCTTTTTTTCCTATTTCTGTTATGGAGCAAATGATTTCCGAAGGTCAAATAAATGCACCGTCACCAAACTCAGAATTTGTTGGACTAGAATTGAGCCAAAAACAATATCTTGGAACAAATATAGCACCTCAATTAAAAATTATCATAGAAGAAATTAGTCGTAAAATGTCCGAGATGAATTATAAAAATCCAAAGTTTGATTATTTGCTTGAAAAAATAATTAACAGTAAGTTTGATCAAAAAAAAATATCAATTATTTGCGCAAAAGCATACTACCAAAGGATTTTTATTGAAGCTGCACCTTGGCATCTAAGAGACATTATTCAAAAAATTGATTTTTTTACTCCTAATAAATATGATTCATCAAAACTTTATCATAATGTTTATGTTGTTGGGGTATGGGACTGGTCGCGCTTAAATCCGCTCTTAATTAGTAATACTAGATCAGTATCATTTATATTATATGCTAATGAACTCAATAGATATCATCAAGCTGATAAGCACACAAAAAATAGACTTGCTGAACTCAACAGCAAGAATTCAGTGCTTAGAGATAATTCAGGTAGCTCAGTTTATAACTATGAAATTCTGGCAAACTCCGATTCCGAGTTTGAAGAAAAATATATTGAAGATCAATTGCAGACATTAACTGAAGCCTTTTCTTTATCCATTTTTAGTGAGGAGTATGCAACCTCTTCAAGTACAGTCGGGCAGTCGTCAGAAATAGTAAAAATAGCCTTTTTAGAAACTGGAGAGAAAATACTCTTTACGAGGTTTTATACAGCATATATTTATAATATTGATAGACAATTAGTACAAGAGACGGATGTTAACTCATTAAATGAAGGGGACTTATTAGTTTTTACTAGTTACGATAGTGGTACACGGGATATTGTCGAAAAAATAATGGATATTATTCTGGAGAGCGATAGTTGCAGCGAGAAGTTTAGAGAAGCTTATCGAAAATCTAAACAGTGGAAAATCTTACTTAGAGAATATATTAATAAAAGACATGTAAGCTACAAGCAGTTGTCAGACATAATGGAAAAACTAGGGGCAACAAAACATGAAGTTACTCTTAGAGCATGGTTAGATGAAGAGAGTCATATTATTGGGCCGAGAGACATCGACTCGTACAGAATTATAGCAAAAATATTACAGGATCCTGAGATGCTATCGAGTCCCGAGACCTTTTTCCAATCAAGCAGAGAGGTAAGATCTATGAGGGTAAGAGTTTTAAAATATCTTGGAAAAAATATTATAAAAACGCATAACAAAAAAGAAGATGTTTATGATGAAATATTAAGTTTGTTACCAATTGATCTTACAAAAATGTCTAGAATAGTTCAAATAGAAAAAATCATTGATACAGAAAATCTACTAGTACCATCTCATTTGGCTAATAGACCAGTCCAAATCTAAAATTAGGGAGTTGTCATCTATGGAAGAATTGTTAACAACGAGGACTCAGTTAATAAACGAACTAAGGAAAGAAATATTGGGGCCAGGTTCTGAATATTCAATTCCTTATGAAGATTATGAAATTATAACCGATTTACCCGAGACTAGGTATAGTGTAGGTGTACTGTTTCCGCAAAAAAATCTAATAAATGCTGAGAATAGTAATGAATTTGTACCTAAAATACCCAAGCAATTTGAAATTGATCAAGACAATGATATTCCGGTAATTCCTGTTTTTGATGAAGATATTAAAGAAGAACAGAGTTACTTTGGAAATGTTGCTGATGAGTCGGATAATTCTTTGGATGAAGATATAAGTTTATCGATGCAAAACATGCCTTCTTCAATGGGAATTACCTTTTTTGTAGAAAGTCATGTAAAGGAAATGATCGTTAACATATCTTTTGGAACTTATAGAAATGCAGTATTAGAAGATTGCAAGATTCCATTCTACCCGGAAGGTGGAGATCAATATGTCCTTCCGAATAAAGTGAATTTTTTAGTTGAATATGATCGTGACAACAAATTACTCATACTAAAAAACCGATTGACCCCAAAGGAAGTTACTCAAATAAAACAGAGTGAAGAGATTCATGATGAATATCTAATTGATTGCCTTTACAGATTAAGCGACCAATTTACCAAGGGGTTTGTTAGGGTCCCACATAGTTTACCTGTTACAATTGATTTTTCAGACAATGGGTATTTTGAAACAAATAAGTTGGATAATGAAGAAATTAAATGTGTAGCTCTTAGAAAGGTTACCCCTGACGGAATACAAGCAATAACTATTTTATTAGTTAACATGAATACGGGCGGGTATAACGGCACTAATTCTTTCTTTCAACCCAAGATTCTCATTGATTCTAAAATAAACAAGGGGCTCAAATTTGAATGTTACTCCAACCGTGAGTATTCCGACAACGGCGATTTGGAGGAAAAGGGATTAGATCTTCTGTATCGCAATAAAAAGGTATATGCAACCGGACATGGAGTATCTACTGATTGGAAGGTAACTGACACTGGTGAAGGGGAGATTTGGTCCGATTTTATGCCAATTTATGAAGTGCCTCAAATGGATTTTAATATAAAGGATACAAGGGTCGATTCCAGTACATTCTCAATGAAGTTTTTATCAGATTTAGATAAAACGGAAAAATCAAAGAAAATTAGTTTAATGAAAAATCTAGTTGAAGCCTACTCTTCTTGGATAACAGAAATTGAAAAAACGGGCTTATCACTTGACAAAAGGTATAGAGAGGCAGTGATACACCATATTAAGGAATGTAGAGAATCTTGCGAACGAATGTATTATGGTCTGGAGTTATTGGGGAAAAGTGATGCAGTTTATAATGCATTCCAACTAGCTAACAGGGCTATGTTTATGCAACGAATCCACTCCGCTTTTCAGAGAGAAGATCATTACCCTAACGATGAAAAATTACATAATAAATTGACCGAATTAAATTATTATAATGAGGACGATAAAAATCACAAATGGCGTCCATTTCAGTTGGCCTTTCTTTTAATGAGTTTAAGGTCTATTGTAGAAGAAAATTGTTCCGAAAGAGATTTAATTGATTTGATTTGGTTTCCTACAGGTGGAGGGAAGACTGAAGCTTATTTAGGACTTACCGCATTTACAATCTTCTATCGACGCCTCATTCATCTTTCAAGTTCTGCCGGGACTACGGTTATAATGAGATACACTTTAAGGCTTCTGGCAGCCCAACAATTTTTGCGGGCTAGTACTCTTATTTGTGCTTGTGAATCAATTAGAAAAGACTGTTATGGTAATAAATCCCAGTATCCAATGTATAAGCTCGGCAATGAAAAAATTACTATTGGCCTTTGGATTGGAGGTTCTCATACTCCAAATAAAAATGAAGATGCTAAAAAGTGTCTTAATGAACTTCTCAAAGCCAATAGCAGTAATCTTCGAGAAGTAAAAGATAAGCATAATAAATTTCAATTATTAAAATGTCCTTGGTGTGGTACTAAACTTGTTAAAGATCATGATAAAACTGGAAAGAATTTAATTGGCAGTTGGGGTTATTTAATGAAAGATAAGAAACGGTTTTTAATGTTCTGCCCACAGGAAGGTTGTGAATTTGAAGCAACGCTACCAATTCAAGTTGTGGACGAGGAGCTATACGAAAATCCACCGACTCTACTATTCGGTACAGTAGATAAGTTTGCAATGTTACCTTGGAAAAGTAACGCTGGAAGTTTTTTTGCTTCAACAGATAAGAACAGAACACCTGAATTGATTATTCAAGATGAACTACATTTAATTTCCGGACCATTAGGAACAATGGTTGGGTTATACGAAACAGCAATAGATGCTTTGAATAGCGCAAAAGGTGTGAGGCCTAAAATTATTGCATCCACGGCTACGATACGTCGAGCTAAAGATCAATGCTCTAATTTATTTAATCGCGATGTCAAACAGTTCCCTTCTCCGGGAATTAATTCAGATGATTCTTTTTTTGCTCGAGAAGCTAATATCAAAGAGAAGCCTGGGCGAATTTATATTGGAATAATGCCCTCCGGAAAGACTAAAGCGATGATGGAAGTTAGATCAATCGCCGCGATACTCCAGCGTGTTCATATGATGAATGTTCCTTATGAAGTTAAGGACAAATATTGGACGTTGGCTGTTTACTTTAATAGTCTACGTGACTTAAGTAAATGCTCAACGCTAGTCGATGATGACGTCAAAGACTTCATAAGAAGGACTGCACAGCGCTTTGGAAACAGGAAATTAGCTAGACCCACTGGAGCGGCATATGAATTAACAAGTAGAATCTCAACATCTCAATTGAACGAAACCCTTGAGAAGCTTGAACAAGTTGTTTATAGCGAAGAAAACCAAAAAGATAAGAAATATCCAATAAACGTATTACTTGCGACAAATATGATTTCGGTGGGTGTTGACGTTGCTAGATTAAATATAATGTTACTTGTTGGGCAGCCGAAATTAACAAGTGAATACATCCAGGCTTCTAGTCGTATTGGAAGAACTCACCCTGGGGCGGCATTTGTATTATACGATGGTGCTAAAAGTAGAGATAGATCACACTATGAGCAATTTAGAAGTTACCATGAATCGTTCTATAAATTTGTAGAACCAACAGGTGCAACTCCCTTCTCAAAACCCGCTCGTGATCGAGCCCTCCATGCGGTTATGGTGACCTTAATGAGACATAAATATAATCTCACCTCTGATAATGCGGCTGCTTATTTTCAAAGGGACGACAAAGCTATAAATGAGATCGAAGAATTTATAATTTCACGAGTCAATGAGATAAGAAGCCGGGCCGAGATTCATTTAAGGGATGAGAGCAGTGTTATTTTTGAGGAAATGGAAGAATTTTGGGATGAATGGGAAGACCGTATTAGTCGATCTGTAGGTAATAACTTTTATTATGGGGATAGATATTTATTGCAGGACCCTCCATCAGATACAAAGAGGCTACTAAAAGCGTTTGGAAATAATAGTTCGGATTTTGCTAAAGAAACTCTTACATCAATGCGGAATGTTGATAAGAATGTTACAGCAGGTTTAATTATTTGGGAGTGATAATTATATGTCAAAACTTGGGAAGCAAAGGGATATACAGAGATTGAATTTGATTACTCATAGCATTAGGAGCGCACAAGCGATCCTACAATATGGTGTTGGTGCAATGGTTGACTTTCCAGACCAAACTTTAATGACAGCAGCTCCTGAATTCTGGGAAACAAAAGTTATTCGAATTCATGATGAAAGGTTAGAGAAAGCGTTAAATGTAGATTACTTTGGCATGCCGGGAGGCCAAAGCAAATATGATTGGGGAATTGCTTATTCCCGGTTCCCAGAGTGGTATTTTTGCCCAAAATGTCGAATATTTAAACCGTTGAAACTTTGGGTTAAGGAGTATCTTAAAAAAGCTACTTCCAAACAAAAAGAATTTGATCCATACATGAAAAAGCCACGTTGCATGGAATGTAGACAAGGATTGATTCCCAGTCGTATTGTAGTGGCTTGTAACAAAGGGCATATTGATGACTTTCCTTGGGTGCTTTGGGCACACGGAAAAAAGGAAAGTGGAATTTGCAATAACCCCATCTTAACATTTGAAACAGGTGCAACAGCTTCTGCCGGGTTAGAAGGAATAAATATTAGATGCAAAAACTGCAATTCTCGTGCTACCTTAAAGGGTGCATTTGATAAAGATGCACTTGAGAAGATAGGTTTTATATGTACAGGAAAGATGCCATGGAAAAATCATTCTGTTGATTGTGCAGATTCCCCTAGAGCTATGCAACGAGGGGCCTCTTCCTTATATTATCCAAAGGTTGTAAGTTCACTTGTAATTCCTCCGTATTCAGAAAGAATAAATGAGCGTATTGTTAATTCTGTTGGTTATAATGATGTACTAAGGATAATAAGTGATTATGAAGAAGATGAAAGAATAGACAGAATTAATAAGCGAATAGAAAAGTGGGCGGAAGACATAGCGAGAGAACTTTCTGCTGACATTACTGTGGTTAAGAATATATTGTCAAGACGTCTGCTTAATGTTGGTGAAGGAGAAATACCTAATGCAAACGGAATGAGGTACCGCATTGAAGAATTTGAAGCACTTTCAGGAAAAATATCAAGTAATGATCTAAATGGTAATGATTTTGTAAGGGAAGAGACCGATATAGACATGTATTCTATACCTTATATTAAAGGTATATCTCTTATTCACAAAATTAGAGAGGTACGGGCATTAACAGGGTTTACACGATTAGCCCCCCCAGATGCTCATGCACCTGAAGAAAATATTCGTGGCTTTGTCTCTTCTAAAGAACCGGAAACAAGATGGTACCCTGGTTACGAAGTTCGTGGAGAAGGAATTTTTATTGAATTCGACAATTCCGAGATAAAGAAATGGATTGAAGGAAAAAATAAAGAAAAGATTAGTCAGCGGGCACGAATTATTAATAGTCATTACCAGTCTTCATACCAAGGGGATATAACAAGTAGGGATGTTACACCTAAGTTTATTTTACTACACACAATATCCCACTTACTTATTAGACAATTGAGCTTTGAATGCGGATATACAGCCGCATCTTTGAGAGAGAGGCTTTATTGCGGTGAAGAAGATGATGGGCTCGAAATGTCAGGAATTCTTATTTATACTGCAAGTGGAGATTCTGAAGGTACGCTTGGTGGACTAGTTAGGCAAGGATACTGGGATTGTTTTCCTCGAATATTTAGAAAAGCAATCGAATTTGGAGAAATATGTTCTAACGACCCGGTGTGTATAAATAGTAAAGGGCAAGGCAGGGATGCATTAAATCTAGCCGCGTGTCACTCTTGTGGTCTACTGCCAGAAACAAGTTGCGAAGAATTTAATGTCTTCTTAGATCGTGCTCTTGTTGTGGGGACGTTTGAAGAAAGGGATTTAGGACTTTATAGTAATTGGTTGAATGGTTAAGATGGGTGAGTTGATGAAAATGAATAAAAACTTTACTGCAATAGATTTATTTGCAGGATGCGGGGGCCTATCCGAAGGACTTCGTCAAGCGGGGTTTAATGTAATTGCAGCTGTTGAAATTAATAAATACGCAGCAGAGACATATGCTGCTAATCATAAAGAAACTTTGGTATTTGATGAAGATATTCGTAAGTTCAATTTGAAACAGATTAATGAGATGTTAAATGGGGAAACGCTATATCTTTTAGCTGGATGCCCTCCTTGTCAAGGCTTTTCCTCTATGAGAAGACTTAACCGTAAGGAACCAGTTGATGACCCTAGGAATGATCTAATTTTGGAGTATTTAAGGTTTGTGAAGGAACTCATGCCACTTACTCTAATGATGGAGAATGTCCCTTCAATAATAAATTATGATCTATTTAAGTATGTTGTAAAAGAGCTTAAGGCTAGGGGGTACAATATTGATTTTGAAGTTGTGAATGTTTCGAAATACGGTGTTCCCCAAAGAAGAAAGAGATTTGTTATGGTGGGTTCACGCATTGGGGAAATAAAAGTATCACCGGGGAACGATGAAAGAAGAACAGTAAGAGACGTAATTGGTGACTTGGAGAGTGCATATAATTCTTCTGATCCAGTACACAGAATTTTTCCTAAGCATAATACCAGGATAGAAGAGTTGATTAGTAAAATTCCCAAGAATGGTGGCAGTAGAACAGATCTTCCTGAAGAGTTTGTTCTTGAGTGCCACAAGAGGGAAAATGTGGGTTTTAGGGATGTATATGGAAGACTTAGGTGGGATGATGTTTCCTCTACAATTACAGGTGGATGCCTGAATCCATCAAAAGGGAGGTTTCTTCACCCTGAAGAGAATAGATGTATTTCAGCTAGAGAAGCTTCTCTATTACAAACGTTTCCCTCTGATTATATATTCCCACTACATATTCCTAAAGCGTCATTGGCTCTAATGATTGGAAATGCATTGCCGCCAATGTTTAGTAAAATTCAAAGTTCGAATATATTCACTCATATAGAAGAATATTTTAGACCTTAAGAGTAAAAGTGATTTACCAGATAGGATCCAAACAGTATGCCTCTATAACTATTAACAAATGTATCGGTTCTGTTTAAAAGACATAGACTCAGTTTTCATCAAAAAATTTGTAATAAGCACCCACGAGGTGCTTTTTTACTTGTTAACTCTAACTATACGCATACACGTACCACACCCTCACCCCACCTTTGTTACTATAAAAAGAAAACGGAGGTGCTTCCCATGCCAATCCTCGAATCCCTATACTACGGCAACTTAATCCCCCATGAAACGGCCGTCCCCCAAGATCCGAAGTATCGCCAATTGGGCCGGCAAATATCCGAGTCCATGGAGGCTTGGGAGGAAAAACTATCCGACGAGGACTTCAAGGAACTCGAGGCGTTGCTCGATCTGTACCAACAGATTCAGGGGATGGAGCTGGCGGCTTCTTTTTCGCAGGGATTTAGGATCGGGGCGGCGATGGTGTTTGAGGTGTATGCGGAGAGGATGGATACATAGTCGAAAAAGACCCCGTTCGCGAAAAAGAGGACGGCTTCATCCAACGACGGGGCGAAACCAGCCCGAGGCCCTTCTATTAAAATTGAAAAATGCACCCCTTAGGTTCTCTCGTTGCCATCTAAAGGGTGTATTTTTATTGCCTTTTAAGGTATATCGTTATTTATTTAACGTTAATTAATAACTATTTATTGAAAAACGATAAATTCTGTGTATAATCAAATTATCGTAATTTCAAGCGAGGTGCTTTTTGGTGAAGCGAGAAACGCTGTTTTTAAAGGCCGTTGTGGTTCTGATCGGACTTCCGGTTCTTGCGTTGTGCATATTGGTGCTGCCTAGGATCGTGGGCGGGGCGGCGCAGTATTTTTCCCCTTATTGGGTGTATCCGGTGTTTATCTTGATCTACGTCTCGGTGATCCCGTTCTACTTCGCTTTGTTCCAGGCGTTCCGGCTACTCGGCTATATTGACCGGAATCAGGCTTTCTCGGAGCTGGCGGTCAGCACTTTGAAAAATATCAAATACTGCGCGTTCGCCATCAGCATTCTGTTTGCGGGAAGCGAGCCTTTTCTCTATTTGATGGCCGAGAAAGACGACGCGCCGGGGCTGATTGTGATCGGGCTGGTCATTACTTTTGCCTCGTTCGTGATTGCGGTCTTTGCGGCGGTGCTGCAGAAGCTGTTGAAGAACGCCCTTGATATCAAAGCCGAAAATGACCTCACGGTCTGAGGTGGGCCCATGGCGATTGTAATCAATCTGGACGTCATGCTGGCTAAACGGAAAATGAGCGTAACGGAGCTGTCGGAACGGGTCGGAATCACGATGGTGAACCTTTCGATCCTGAAGAACGGCAAGGCCAAGGCGATCCGCTTTTCCACGTTGGAGGCGATTTGTCAGGCTTTGGATTGTCAGCCCGGCGATATTTTGGAATACCGAGGTGAGGATGTTGAGCGGAGAACCCAGGATCTATCTCCTTTTGACGGATACGGGGACGATGTTAAACCGGATGATTAAGTCTTATACCGGACAACCTTATAATCATGCCTCCATCGCGTTTGATGCCGAATTGAGCGAGGTTTACAGCTTTGGGAGGAAGACGGCCAACAACCCCTTTATAGGGGGATTCGTCCGGGAGAATCTTCGCTCCGTCCTGTTTTGGCAGGCGGAATGCGCGATCTACGCTTTAACCGTAAGACGCAGCGAGTATTGGAGAATGTATCGATATATTGAGGGAATTGCCGCGCAAAAAGAGCGCTACCGCTACAATTTCATCGGATTATTTGGCGTGATGCTGCAAAGGCCGATCCCGAGGAAGCACGCTTTCTTCTGCTCCCAGTTCGTGGCCTCTGTGCTGAAGGAGGGGGAGGTCCTTCCTTCCGGCAAGGACCCTGCGTTGGTTGAACCCGCCGAGCTGCCCCATTTTGCCGATTTTCAATTGATCTATGAAGGAAGGGTGCAGGATTATCAGGTGAGTCTTGAGAAGAGGTATGCTTATTCTTGAAGGGTCGGGAGATTTCCTCCGGCTGCAAACAGACCCCGGCCAAACTCGCCGGCCCCATTGGTGGGGAGTAACGAAAGCCAACAACTCCAGTGCTGGAGTGTCAAGGGTTCTGGAAATCACTTCTTATCTCCTGAACTTCTTTCTCCGTAAGTTGCTGGGCATGATAGATCGCTTCAAGCTGTTTTTCTATGTTTTTCAATTGGAGCTGGGTCTCCAGGTGGGTTTTTTGGGCAGCTTTTTGCGCTTTGGTGTTATCCACTAATACGCAAATGGTAACGCCCGCACTGAAGATCGTCAGGCCCCGGGCTAATTGATCCACATCCAGTTGGTTTAATGACATCAGGCAGTCGGCAACCCCGGCCCCGATCAGGATTCCTCCGATGATCATCACCGTGTTCAAAACCCACTTTTTCTCCGTTAACGTGTTCATATCCGATTTACCGCTTATCCAGTTTGATAGCTTGCGCCTCATGGTGTGCTCCTTCCTCGCTTTCGTGAAAACTCCATCAGAAGACATTCGACAAAAAGAGACACTTTTCCTTTGCGGCACGATCAGACAATGTAAGGCTCGGGTTCATTCCAAAAAGCTGTTGATTAAATAACGCGCATAATATAACATACGTTATACAACAATAGTTACTTATTTACGAGGAGGAATTTCTTATGCCCCCCAAGCCGAAGGTAACGCGGGACATCGTTTTGGAAGCGGCACTAGGGCTGTTGCGCGAAGAGGGGATGGATGCCATCAACGCGCGCAACGTCGCGAAGAAGCTGGGCACTTCCACACAGCCGATCTTCAGCCATTTTGCTTCGATGGAGGAATTGAGGGAAGCGATCTGCGCTTATGCCGAACACCTTTACAACACGGCGATGCTGGAGGCGATGCAGGGCGGCGGGAACGGGTTTTTGGAGATGGGCCTCGCTTATATCCGGTTTGCGCGCACGGAAAAAAAGCTGTTCCAGCTTCTGTTCATGTCCAGCCGGCTTCAACAGGAGAAGGTGTCCGATATTGCGGGCTCCACCGAGGGCGACGACCAGGTGATTGCGATGATCGGAAGCATGACCGGCCTATCGGCGGATCAAGCGCGCAAATTATATTCCGGGATCTGGTTCACAACGCATGGCATTGCCTCACTGGTCGCAACCAATGGCAGCACGATGGACGACACGGAGGCGCGAGCCGTATTGGGCAGCGTATTTAAAGGTTTGTTAGCTGTACTCCAAAAAGAAGGCGAGGCGCTTTAACATGTCCACGAATTTTATTCGCAAGCATCCTTACATCGCCGTACTCATCGCGGCATTGATCTGCACCTTTCTGACCGCTGTCGGCTCCGCGGCGGCTCAAATGGCCGAATTGGCGGAGATTCCCGCGCATCTCGTCATGACGGCGTCCGTGAGCCTCTCCGCTTTGGCGGGAATGTGGTTGCTGCGCCGTTCCGGACTTTCGGCTAAAGAGGCCGGTTTCCGCAGCCCTGCTTCCGGCACGGTGCGCTCCATTTGGTTTTGCGTGCCGCTGCTGCTAATGGAGGTGATTCCGTTTGTGGCTTACGGCCCCGCGTTTACCCGTCCTGGGGCGGAATACGCGGCGCTGGCTCTGTTCACCATCGTGGTGGGCTTTAACGAAGAGCTTTATTTTCGGGGGCTGGCTTTCTCCTTCCTGGCGAAAAAAAGCCGCAAGCAAGCCGTGATCGGCTCGGCTGTCATCTTTGGCGTGCTGCATGCAGCAAACGCCCTGAGCGGAACAAATCCGGCCGAAGTGCTGCTGCAGATCGCCTTTGCTTTTTTCGCGGGTCTTGTGCTTGCCCTCATCGTCAGTATTACCCGCAGCCTTTGGATCGGCATTGTGTGGCATACGGTACATAATTTTCTCTCCTTCAGCACGGAAGTGGCCTTCGACCGGACGGCGCTGGCCGTGTTGTCGGCCCAGGTCTTGATTTTGCTGATCTTCACGATCGGTTTATGGAAACGCGGAACGGAGGCGGCCTGAACGGGTAATAACTCTTGAACATCATTTATAATAGAAGGAGTTAAGATTCCATTACTTCTGTAAGGAGGCTGTTCAAATGAATCGGAAGATCCCGGAACATACGCTGAACGATGGCTTAAAGGTCCCCGCGATCGGGCTCGGCACGTATAGCCTGAAGGGGGAAGAGGGCGTGAAAGCGATGGCCGCCGCGATGGATGCGGGGTATCGGTTGATTGACTCGGCTTTTAACTATGAGAACGAGGGGGCTGTCGGGAAGGCGATCCAGCGGAGTTCCGTTCCCCGGGATGAGCTGCTGATTTGTTCCAAGCTGCCGGGACGCCGCCACGCCTACAAAGAGGCGCTCGCGACCATCGAGGAATCGCTGTACCGGGCCGGCCTGGATTACTATGACCTCTATCTGATCCATTGGCCTAATCCCAAGACGGATCGGTACGTGGAAGCTTGGCAGGCGATGATCGAGGCCCGCAAGCGCGGCTATATCCGATCGATCGGGGTCAGCAACTTCCTTCCCGAGCATTTGGAGCGCCTGATTCAAGAAACCGGCGTAACGCCGAGCATGAATCAGGTGGAGCTGCATCCGTTCTTCGACCAGGCCGATCAGCGGCGGAAGCATGCCGAGCTTGGCATCGTGACGGAATCCTGGAGCCCGCTCGGGCGCGGGAATGATATTGTGGAGCACGAGAAAATCGTCCGGATCGGACAAGCCCACGGAAAAACGGGGGCCCAGGTGATTTTGCGCTGGCACACCCAGCTTGGGGCGATTCCGATCCCGAAATCGGGCTCCCTGGAGCATCAGCAGGCGAATCTCGATATTTTCGATTTCGAGCTGTCGGCGGAAGAGATGGACGCCATCTCGTCCTTCAGCCGCGAAGACGGACGGTTATGGGGACAGGATCCGAGCGAGTACGAGGAGTTTTGATCCTAGGACTAACTAAACTCGAAAGAGTATGAGAATTCCTTGATGGAGAGGATCCGGAAGAATTTTTCCGGGTCCTTCTTTGGATGTTATGATGAAAAAGGGTTTGGTTCGAATTAACGGGAATTCTTCCCGTTAATTGGGTACGTATGCGCTTGCAGAGGCGAATTAGCTGGAAAACCTCCCGT
Organism: Paenibacillus sp. alder61; assembly: GCF_020179875.1. NCBI lineage: Bacteria > Bacillati > Bacillota > Bacilli > Caryophanales > Paenibacillaceae > Paenibacillus > Paenibacillus sp. alder61. The sequence goes on along the minus strand of NZ_JAIUDG010000003.1, from coordinate 131,727 downwards.
TATTTCGCCTGAAATTGGGTATATCGGCAATAGGGCCGCGAAATAGATGGAGTTTTTCCAGTTAAATTTGATCGAGGGGCCAAGAGCGGTACATTAACGGGAAATTTTCCCGTTAATGATGCGGACTCCGACGGCGGGACTTTATAGGGGGAGTGCTTATATGGCAGGATTTTTTGGATTTTTGTTCATTATAATGGGGCTTATAGCCGCAATACGGCCTTATTCCGTATGGTATCTGCAACTTGGATGGAAGTTTAAAGACGCGGAGCCCAGTGATTTAGCGTTACGTAGGGAACGTTTTGCGGGGTTTATCCTGGTGATGGTCGGCGTCATCCTGCTTGTTTCGAGCTGCTCCGGATCCGTGGGATCTTCGGATGGATGGCCGGCGCGCTTTAAAGACAAGCTTTCCGCGGATCGGGTGTTAGAAATCAATATCGGGATGACCCGCCCCGCAACCTTAACCCAAGAGGAGACAAACGCGGTCATTGAAATGATACAAGCGGCGGAGCTAAGCCCCTTCGAGCCGGGCAATGCCTATGGTGCGAGCAATACCGGCGAGATTTTGTTCAAAGATCATACGAGGGTGAAACTTTTGTTTTTTGGCCCATCCGGTGGCATCGAATTGCATCCGGAACATTCCGAGAAAAAGTATGTGATCATGAGCGAGAATTTAATAAAATGGTATCGTGCACATCATTTTGACGATCTATAGAGCAAATTAATCGGCATACAGCCACGGTCTAAAATAGAGGGGGAAGGTTCAATATGAGCACCAATGTCGGGGGCGTTCAAATGTTTAAAGCCACGGGAAAGCAGGTCAAAAGGCTGGGGCGGACTTATGAGTACAACGATGCGCTATGGCTGGCTTTGTCCGGGGGAGGCGTGGAATTCACGTTTTATGGCAAAAGAGCGGAAGTGACGATCCAGGGCGATAACATCGCCTCAGGCGGGGAGAATCTGGCCCGAATCGGTATCGAGGTGAATGGAGGGCGGGTTGTCGATGATCTGGTGAGTCAACCTTTGAAAACGTATACCTTGTTCCAAAGTGATGTGGAGCGGCAGGTTACGGTAAGGATCGTGAAGCTGTCGGAGGCGGCGATGTCCACGGTGGGGATTCGGGAGATTGCGGTGGAAGCCGCGGAGGGGATCAAGCCCACCCCGGAACAGGCGCGCAAAATCGAGTTTATCGGCGATTCGATCACCTGTGGCTATGGCGTGGATGATGAGCGGGTGGACTCGGTTTTTTCCACGGCGACGGAAGATGTGACGAAAATCTACGCTTATCAAACCGCCCAGGCCCTTCAGGCGGACTACAGCATGGTATCGTATAGCGGGTATGGGATTATTTCGGGCTTTACGGATAACGATCAAAAACTGCTGACGCATCTTTTGCCGGATTATTACGACTTGGTGGCCAAGTCCGAAGGGCGATTGGACGGTGTTTTGAATCCTGCGTCGCTTCGCTGGGATTTTCGGCAGTTTGTCCCCGATCTAATCGTCATTAACCTTGGAACGAATGATGATACCTATGCGAAGGACGATGCCGACAGACAGGCGGAATACGCCGGACAATACGTCGAATTCCTGAAACGGGTCAGGGCTCGGAATGCGGGCGCGACGATTCTTTGTACGCTCGGGATCATGGGGGACCGGTTGTATCCCAAGGTGGAACAAGCGGTTCGCGAGTACACGAAACAAACGGGAGATACCCGCATCTCCGCAATGAAGTTTGACGTGCAGTCGGCCGAGGATGGATACACCGTCAACTATCATCCCTCGCATGCGACGCATACCAAAGCGGCGAAAAAGCTGGTGACCTACATAAGAAGCCTCATGAACTGGGAATGAACGGAGTCGCCTCCCCTCGAAGGGCCTGTGTTACGGTCGGTTGCCGGGCTTAGGCGTTTAGGCGCCGCGTTATAACCCATTATACCTACTCCCGCCCCAACCCACCGACACTTTATTCCTATTCCTTCCAATACAGGTTTTTGGTAAAATATCCTGAATTCGGTGTATGAAATGTTGAGGCGAGTGGGATGCAAAAAACGGATACCCAAAAGGTGGAGCAATTATCAAGCGATTTGAGCCGGTTGAGGCAGAACTTGGAGCATGCATTGACCCATATGTCCGGGAAGTTAAGCAGCCTGATCAGTCAGGTGGAAACTTCCTATCCTGAACCCTCGGTCCGCGACGCGGCGCGTGAAGTGACGGCACAGCTTAGCGAGATGATGAGGTTGGCGAAGCAGTTGGACGATCGGCTGTACGACAAGGTGCGAGCGCTGGGCGAGGCGGCTAGCGCGTACCTGCAAACGGAACGCGAAGTCTTTGCGCTTGCGCAGGCGAAGCGAGGGGCCGCCTTTACGTTAAAAAGCTTTGCGCTAGGTTTGGCAAGCCGCTTCGATCAGCATAGCCGGAACAATGTGGCCGAAGGGCGGAACACCCCGCTATCCTTGCTGCAGACTTTGAAGGGAGCGCTTCTGGAGGTCCGTGACATTTCCCTGAAGGGGCGTTTAAGCCCGGCCCAAGCCGACAAGCGCATCGGGTCTCTGCTGGACATGCTGGATTACGGCTCACCCGAAGCGCAGCGGTGGGCACGGGGCGAATTGGAGCACATCGCCGGCGCGCTTGAGGGAATCGCCCGCGACAAGTCGGCCTATCGCATTTATGAAACCTATCAGAATGAGAAGTACATGGCGTACATACATAAACGGATGGAGCAGCAGCGCAGCCGATTGGCCGATCTGGGCGTAGCGGAGGAGTGGTACGGCGAAGGGAGGAGTTTGTCCTCTTTTTATAAAGGTTCGCCGTTAAACGCCTGTGACTATAACCCGCTAAAAAATGATTCCTCCCGCATGCCCGTGGAAACCGAATTGAGATTTGTCATCGCGGCCGGGTTGTATAACCCCGCGTATCGTAAGTGGGCTGCCTTGCATTATCCTCAAATTGAGGCGGCGGTACGTAAGGGAGTCGAGCAGCGCAAGCGGATAGAGCAGATTCTGGAGCAATACAATAAAGAAGCTTCGGCCAAGGATATCCGCAAAATGCAGGAATATCTGAACAAGATGAACCTCTACCATGGGGAGATTACCGGGAAATATAATCTGGAGTTTCTAGTCGCTGTTGCGGGCTATCAGCATATCGGTAATACCGTTAGTTCTGTGGCTGCCGTCCGGCGGGACATGTTTCATTTAGACCGCTATCAGTTCGAGGTAAACGGGAAAATCACGCAGGAACTGCTGGATTTGGCGGCTGCGGAAAGAGGGCTGGGCATCTGGAATAACCCGGATGTGAAAGCCGGCGGGCTCGCGGCTTCCGTGACGCTAGTAGGGGTAGGCGATGGGATTGCCAGCCAGCTCCTCACCGATACCTGGGATACGATCCAATTCGCGTATAAGACGAACCCCGTAACTCTCCAATACTGGACGGAAACCGTTCCCGCGTATTACGATTTTGGTAAAGCGGTTTATAGCGGCGATATGACCTTCGAAGACATCAAGGCTGCGATTGGCGAGGCGGCGGCCGCGGAATTTGTCGTGCCGTTTCGGGATATCCGGGAGCTGTACGATAAAGTTCTGAGCGGGAAGGCCTCCTACGAGGAAAGTCAGCGTTTTGGGCGGGCGCTGGCCAAAGCGGTGGAAGTTGCCGCCCTGGTTAAGGCGGCGGCCCAGGCCGGCGCGAAAGTCTCCTCCAAAGTAACCAAACAGGTGGACAAAACATTGTCCCAACTCGAGGAACCCCTGAAACCTCCAACCCTGAACCCGGAGCGTACCGGCGATTTAACGGTGCCCAAGGTGGATGACCTTGGACCGCAGCGGGAGAGGGAGCTTGGGGATGGTCGGGGAGCGGGACAAGGTATAACTGAGCCAACACTTCCTGAAGGTGGAAAACCCAGAGGTAAGTATGAAACGCCTGATCCTAATGATCCGAATCCAATAATTCTACAAAATGAAGCGGCAGATCTATTAGCCAGCAAGGGTTACGATATAGAAATGCTACCGAACAAAAAGGGTGGAAATGGAAAAGGTATTAAAACCACATCAAATCCCGACTTTTCAATAAATGGAAATATATTTGATTGCTATTCGCCGGAAACGCCCAAGGTGAGGAATATATGGAAGACGGTTGTTGTAAAAACTGAGGAACAAGCAAGTCGAATTGTACTGAACTTGGATAAGTATAAAGGTTCAATGGATGAATTATATGAACAGTTTATGGATTATGAAATTCCAACATTAGAAGAGTTAATCATAATCAAAGACGGACAAATTACAAGATGGAAACCATAGTAGCGGGAGGTAATTATGTTTTGTTCTTTTTATTTTGGAGGTAACTCTGATTTTAGTGACTTCAAAAAAACGATAATAAGGTTACTTCAAGATGCTGTGACAATAGACACTGGTGACAATCTTACTTTGTCTAGTGAAGGGTTTACACTATCTATAAAAGAAGGCGGACATGGTGTGATGTTCGCGAGTGAAGACTATGGTATTAAAGTAAAATTTAGTTTTTATATTGACATTATAGCTTCCTACAGCAATTGGGCCTATGAATTAATGGCTTTTATCGGTAAATTACTTAATTGTTTGGATGGGGATTGTATTTTTGAATTGAATGATAAACCGATACTTTTGCGAAAGGATAATATAGTAATTGTAGATGACAAGAAACTGTGTGGGACAGAGGAATTTCCTTTTCATGCCCTTCATTTGGATTATCAAACAGGTGATATTGATGGATAGTAAATTCTATTTATTTTGAACGCGAATGAATGATTGCTTTTACATGTAACAGATCGGTTATGGGCAGATATCACCATAAATCGATCTGTTTTCTGTTATGCCCAGGCGAGGCGGCGGCCGCGGAATTTGTCGTACCGTTTCGGGAGATCCGGGAGCTGTACGATAAAGTCCTGAGCGGGAAGGCCTCCTACGAGGAAAGTCAGCGTTTTGGGCGGGCGCTGGCCAAAGCGGTGGAAGTTGCCGCCCTGGTTAAGGCGGCGGCCCAGGCCGGCGCGAAAGTCTCCTCCAAAGTAACCAAACAGGTGGACAAAACATTGTCCCAACTGGAGGAACCCCTGAAACCTCCAGCCCTGAACCCGAGCGTACCGGCGATTTAACGGTGCCCAAGGTGGATGACCTTGGACCGCAGCGGGAGAGGGAGCTTGGGGATGGTCGGGGGGCGGGGGAAGTTCTAGAACTACACCGTCGAACAGCCAACGTTGGAGAGTTTAGTCATTTGGAAGTTCCTATGCAGTTAAGAGAAGTTAAGCGCTTAGCTGAACAGGCAGGTGTTGGATTGGATGGTGTGAAAATAAAAATAATTAGGGATCCTGAAATGCTAGATGTTCCCTTTGGAGGTTGGGCTAATCCAAACGGTAGGGAAATTCAGTTATATCCTAATGCATTTATTAATGAGGAACAATTAATTAAAACTTTAGCACACGAGAGGACGCATATTTTTCAAGTAAGGATCTATGGGCATGCAGCAGATAATTCGATGTTGCGCTTATTCGAAGATGGAGCATACGGCATTGAAGATACTTTCTGGGAGTATTTTAAGAAGAAAGGAAACTGAATATGGTTAATCCTAAATTTAAACAATGGTTGAGGCTATCAGCAGTAGTTCAAGAGACTGTTCCTGATGTCCCCAAGATTAACTGTCCAAGTTGCTCCAGTTCAAATATTAGTTTTGAATATATTGGAGATAGTGAAAGGAGGCAGGGGTATTTTTTATTATGGTGTAATCATTGTTTGGAAGGGATTCATATTTCAAGGATTCAGATTCCTGAAACCGCAAATGTAATCCCATTTAATGGACCAGCCGAACAAATAGCACACATACCAAATTTCACGAAGATTACTCCGTAAGACGAGTGTACAACTCCAGCAGGAGATGTTCCCTCAATCATATAGGTATGATTATTAGCCCTGAAGTTTTTTCTTTAGGGCATTCTTCTCCGTTACATTAAGCAGGTCGATTAAGGTCAGTTATTACCATGATTGACCTGTTTTTTGTTAGCGTTGTTTTCTTGCAATTTCTTGGCAAATCTGCCGATACGATACCTCGATAAATTTTGAGAGCATCGTAAACAAGTCGCGGATGATGTTATATTGAGCAGCATAACGGAACTGAACTAGCAGGCTGGCTTTCCTCAATGTAGTTCCTACTTTGTCCCTTCAGGGAACTGATGAAATCAGGTTCCTGGCAGTCATAAAGAAAATGCTAGAAAACGGTTGTGAAGTTCTGAATAGTACTGGGTAAATTACCGAATTTAGAGAACCTAAATTGTAATGGAAAATCCATTTTATCGGAGTGATGGTATGGTCGCATTGAACATAAATAAAACCTTGTTTAAGAAACACCTGTTGCAAACCTTGAATGAAATTTCTATATGTCAAAATATTATGATCGACGAAACGTGTAAGTTCATAGTTGTGCCTAAAATGGAGCATGGAAAAAGACTTAATTCTACCGATGATACTCTACATCGTTGGATGTTAAATGATGAAAACTTAAGTGGGAGAGAATTTGACTTAGAAACCGTTATTAATATGCTCGGGTGTAAGATTCCATTTTGCCCGGTTTGGATTAATGTAGTACTGAGAGAAGTTAGAGATGAAGTACCCATTATCGAATTACAAACAAGTTTAAGATTTCGTAAACCTAGTTTGTTGCACAATCAAGACACGGGTCATCCCCCGTTTAAAGCCATTGTTCCAACCACCAGATAATATGTCTTTTGGTGAAGCTGTCGGTGCGGATGAGCCTATGATTCGATAAAATTCCTGCATATCTGCATGTTTTTTTCTTGTTCGGATCCATAATTTTAAAATACCTGCAAATCTGCAGGAATTTTCGACGAAACCGGCTCGTTTTTCTAAAATCGCTTGAAAAGCCTGCAGATTTGCATCTTTTTTCGAAATCCATAGGGGGTCAGCTTAAAATACCTGCAGATTTGCATCTTTTTGGAATCGGAAGGGTTGGAAAATACGCCTAGGACTTTGATCGCCGTGGCCGTAGGCTAAATACGATTGGGATGTCCCTGGTCGGATAAACTATCAGTCATTGAAGGTCACCAAGTTCTTAGAACGTCCCGGAGGTATACCTAAAATGGATTTTTCATTAAACATTGGTTTTGATTTGCCTAAAGAAGGATTGGGGAAGTTGCTCTACAATATGATGTTCGAGGTATTATTTGTAGAATTAATTGATTACGAGGCGGAAGTATGGAATCACTCTTATGGTCAAGAAGTAAGTGTCGGGTGCACCTATTTTTCAATGAGCATTGATTTAGAGGATGAGGATGATTATATGGAGCGTTATCGGCAGGCCAATCTAGAGGCGTATGGGGTGGATACGAATGTTTTTATTAGTATTCAATTTAAATCGTACATCTTTGAGATCGGATGGGTAAAATTTCTCGAAGTCATTGAAAAGCTGTTGCGCTTAAACAATCTGGATTTGCTTGTTTTGGACCATACCTCGTATCCTTTATTCAAAAGAGTTCAAGGGCGTTTGCTGATAAATAATCATTTAGATTATCGGACATGGTTTGTGACAAAGGAAAACCTGGCGCTGCTGAATTATCCTTATGAAGAAGAGGCTTTCTAGAGAGGGTGAGTCATATCCATTCGCAAAATGGACTCGGCCTGTTCCTCACGGGCATCATCACTGACCATCTTCCTTCAATGCCTCCAACCTACTTTTCCCCCGTTGTTTATTCACCTAAGCAAAAAACCAGCCTAAGCTGGTTTTTTCTTCACCTGACAGCATCGAGGCTAGAACTGGCTCTCCTTTTCTCCGATGCTACACATAAAGCTGCACTTCCTTCTGCGCTTCAATGACGGGAATATATGCGAAGTGTCTGAAAATATCCCCAGGGTGCGGGACGATCAACGGGCCCCACGAAGGGTTGGCATCATGCATCATTTTCAGCAGGGTGACCATCCGTTGGAAGACGATTTCCGGATTCGCGTTTTTGGATAGAGCTTCTGTAACGGCGGCCGCGATGACATGCGCCGCATAGAAGCCATCTCTATATAGAGTGGGAAGCGGCGTGCCCGTGGTTTGTAATAAAGAGCGTAAAGCAAGGGTGATTTGCTCATCCCGGTCTCTCCAGTTTTGAATCTGGCTGAGGCTGGTATGCTCCAGGCTTCTGAGCTTGCTCTTCATGATCGTTTCCGCCACAATCCGGGCCGATTCCCTGGCTGCGTTCGCGTCGACGGCGCGATTCTCCAGGCGAATCGAGGCCAGGTCTTTGTCGGCTTCCGCGAGAATCACGCGCTGCCACTCCTGGGCCCCGGAGAACTCCAAAAGACCGGTCGCATAGGCTCCCAAATACCCCCTTAGAATGTCGGCGGGGTGGGGGTCATCGGTCGGCCCGATGTTTCTAAGCGCCGCTTTTCCCGTAAACGCGGCATTCATCCCCCGAAAATAACCGACCAGCCCGATGGCGGCGGCGGGTCCGGCGTTTAATACGCCGAGCACGTCCGATGCGGTTTCGTCGATCCGGGACGCCCAATAATCGGGCAGATTGTGGCCGACGTTAGCCCGGTTCAGTTCATTCCAAACCGTCTGTGAAAGTTCCTCCAGCAAGCCGATATCCGCATGAAGAATGTCGTGGCCGCATACCTCATGAGGCAGGCTGGGCCAGGAGAGGACCCCGGCATTGGCGTGGATGGGCGGCAGGCTGACGATGGCGGCTTGCAGGTCAAAGACCGAAGTGGCGTCGACCGGCCAGGTGTAGGGACCGCTTTCCGGGCTTCCCCATTTCACAAGCGCCGGAATGACGCTTAGGTCCGGCGGCTTCACGCCTACACGGTCGGCGGCGCTCAGGAATCCGTCGTACAGGTCGCTGACGACCTCTTGAAAAGCATCCGTAGCCAGCGGGAAATAACCTTCGCCGTGCTGAAGAATGGCTTGGGCGATATCCAGCATCAATCGGGCGTTGGAATTCCGTTCGGGATCGCGGATCAGAATGTCTACGAAGCCCCGTGGCCCCAGCTCGTCCAATTTTCGCAGGAAGGGCTTGACCGCCGTTTCCTGATAAAGCTTGGGCAGCTTGTCCTTGACCGCTTCCAATCGGCCCCGAAGCTCGTGAAAGTCGGTTGGCGGCTCAGGGGACTGAAGCGGGGTCAACACCGCCCTTCTGACGTCCTCGATGCAAACGGCCAAATTGGAAATGTCCACGGTCGTGACGGCGATCCGGTTTGTCACATTTTTATTGAATAACTCTTGCAAACCAATACCTCCTTTGAGTTCATTGGGAATCGGAAGTATTTTTTGCCAAGAGACTTTACAATATGCGTTTCACATGATGGCGGCCATCGCTGTTGTGAGTGATGGAATAAGCTGCGGAGTTTGCGAGCGCCATCATCTGGTCGAATGAAAAAGTGGGCTCATACTGCCGGATCAACAACGCCATCGTAATCCGGTGGGTAATGAGCAGGAATCCTTCATGGAGACCCAACAATTCCCGGGTCAGTTCAAGCACCCTTGAGGCCGCTTCCCGGTTGGATTCCCCGTTAGGGAACCTCAAATCCATATTTTCATCGTGCTTGCGCAATTCGTCCAGCAGGACGCTCCGGTCCTCAGGGGCATTGCCCAAATTGCGCTCCACCAATCGCGGGTCCGTTATCATTTCCTTTTCCAATCTCCGTGCCAAAAGAACGGCGGTTTGTCCCGCACGCATGTAAGGGCTGGCAACGATCCGGCTAAAGTCGGTGAGACCTTGTTGAATCAGTAAATCTACCAAGTGCTCCACTTGTTCGATTCCTTTAAGCGTCAACGGAGCTTCGGGTTCGTTGCCGGAAGCTTCACCATGGCGAATTACATAGAAAGTTTGGGACACAATCGACACTCCTTCAGCGGGAAAATAACTTTTTTTCTAAAGATTCGTAGTATGTACCAATGGATAAATGAGTATCCGGTTATAGGAATTGCAATAAGAATACTATTGGATGGTTTGTCATTATTTGCTATTATGTCGTTATTACAATCGTGAATCAGGAGGCCTATTTTATGACATTTAGAAAAAGCATTTTAACAGTCTCGTTATTGATGTTGGCCAGTCTTTTGTTATTACCCGGGCTCTCTTCCGCTGCGCCTAAAGCCTTCTCGAAAGGTATCTTTGAGGAGGAAAGCAACATATACCGAGTAAACGACCAGAAAGTTGTCGCTCAAGTAGGGAATGAGGTCGAGTTGATTGACCTTGTTCAAGGGAAGCTTGTTAAGACATTAAGCACCGATCAAAAGGTCTTGGACATAAGTATTTTAAACCAACCTACGAAGATTATCATTTTAACTTCTACCCGTACCCATAAAATCCAAAAGCACATTTTTAATGATCAGGGTGTTGAATTAAGTCAGGTTCAATACCCGCTGACCCTCCCCAAAGACGCACAAGTGAAATGGTCAGCTCCCGCGAACAAAGTAAATGAACGGTTGATGGTGAGACAAGGAAATCATTTTTCTCTCTACGAAAGTACCAGGAAAGCGCCTATCCTTAAATTTGATGCTACTGTGGACAAAGGAATCTATGAATATATGAATATCGTGGATTGGGATTTTGACAAATTCCCGTATTTAGTCATTAAGTATTCGGGTGAACGAACGATGGCGATTGACTATATGGTCAAAATTTTTAACTTGAATAATAAACAAGCTATAGATGTAGGGAATCTGGAGACCGACACCCATTTGAAAATAAATCAGCAAAATAGGCTGGAACTATGGAATTCCTATACTTACTCCGACATCACGCCTCCTAATGCGGTTCAACCTGACCCGCTTAAAGAGCAAACTTTTCACGCGTTGTACAGTTTAGAAACCGGTAAACCTCTTCTTTCCAACCAACTGAAATTTGATCAGGTAACCGGCCAACCTTCCGGATGGGAGACGCAGGTGGTAGGACAGTATGTATTCGTTCAAGACTTAAGTACACGTGCATGGAGTTTGTATCAATCGAACGGAACCCTATTAGCTGCCCAAAAGAGTGGGCTGGAGGCGGAGGCGAAATTTTTAAATTACAACAGCACGAATCAAACGGCCTACTTTTTAGTTTCCGATGGTAAATCGTCGGCCCTCCGGCTTAAGCCGGTGAAACTTTAACAATAAGCTCCATGGGTTATTTGTGAGCAAACGAATAGCCTGAGAGATCCGGATGGTGGAAAATAAGGCAAAATACGATACGAAGGAGTTGTTGTCTTTGCCAACCCATCCATCGATCGGTGTTATTCTGGCCCAAATTGGAACGCCGGCTAGGCCTGAAGCGAAGGCGGTGCGCTCTTATTTGCGGCGATTTTTGTCGGACCGGAGAATCGTTGACCGGAGTCCCTGGCTGTGGCAGCCGATCCTCCAGGGAATTATCCTTCGGACGCGGCCCCGAAAGTCGGCCCGATTGTACCGGCAAATTTGGACGGAGGAGGGGTCCCCGTTGTTGGTGCACTCCTTCCGCCAACAATCCGCTTTACAGGACAGATTAGGGCCGAAGTTTCAAGTGGAGCTGGGATTGGCATACAGTGAACATAGCATAGAGCGGGCCATGCTGCGCATGGAGCAAGCGGGAATCGGCCGCGTTCTCGTGGTCCCGCTGTTTCCCCAGTATTCTTCAACGACAACGGCTTCCGTCTATGATCAGGCCTGTTTTGCCGCGCTTGGCCGTACGGGTTCCAAAGCGTCGGCCCTCAAGCGGTATGTTCCGGCGCTCCGGTTTGTGGAGCCCTATTACAACGACCCGGAATATATTTCTGCGATGAAGGCGCATTTGCTCCGCCATATGGAGCGGTTGAATCGGGAGCCGGATCGGGTCGTGCTGTCTTTTCACGGAATTCCCAAACGTTATGCGGACACGGGTGATCCTTACCCCGAACATTGCATGGAGACGGCGCGGCTGCTCGCTGAAGCGATGGGCTGGTGCGAGAACCGGTGGCAGGTGGCGTTTCAATCCCGGTTCGGCCCGGAGGCGTGGGTGGGACCTTCCACGGACGACGTGATCGGAAGTTTGGCGGAACGCGGAGTCGCCCCTCTTCTGATTTTTGCCCCCGGCTTTGCGGCCGATTGCTTGGAGACGCTGCATGAGCTGGATATCGAAGGGCGGGATCACTTTTGTGCTTCCGGCGGGCGGACTGAACAGTTTCATTACGCCCCCTGCCTGAATGACCAGCCGGAATGGCTGGATTTCTTGGCGGGGCTGGTTGAGCGGAATGTCGGGGGATGGGAGTGACGGGGGTGACGTGAAAATCACCGCAATATAGCGGCCGCACTTTTTCCGAAAAGTACGACCGCTCCCCCCGCACAACCCTTGGGGCTGGACGAGTTAGTCTGTGTGTGCTATAGCGCTGATTTCGATCAACTGCTCGGGGAACGCCAGGTAGGTTACCCCGATGAGACTGCCGGCCGGCCGGTGTTGTCCCATGTATTCCTTAAACAGCCGGATGACCGGCTCAGTATGCGCTTCCGCGTTGGTCAGATAAACCTCCACATAAGCGAGGTTCGCTCGGTTTACGCCGAATTCCCTCAGCACGCGATCAAGGTTCTCTAGGGTTTGTCTCGTTTGGGCCTCGATGTCGCCCTCGCCAACGAAGACTCCTTTCGTATCGTGGGCAAATTGCCCCGAAATGTAGATTGTTCCGTTGACGCTATAGCCCTGGGAGATGCCGTGATCCCAAAGGTCGTGATTGTACGTTTTTACTTGCGCCATTTTGTTCGCTCCTTTTATCTGAAATTAAGCTCAGTATAAAAGGGGAGCACAGACAAAAGAAGTACGCACTTTTGGGATAGCTACTTTCAGAAAGGATAGTGCGAATGCGGAGAAAGGCTGATGATAAAGGGTTTTTGGAGGGGATGGGATGAAAAATGTTTTTGAAGCGGACCATCACCGGAAGGCTTCATTGACCTTTCGATTAGAATAGGAGTTGCAGGATGAAGACCACCTATCCAGGTGGTCTTTCCGCATTTTAATGTGGGATGGATGCGACGAAACTCTTGTTTGACAGGAAACGGGCAATGATCCATTCGGCGAAGATCAGATTGGGAATCCAGCAGAGCCAGGCGATCGCGCGGTAATAAGTGTTAAAGTCTTTGAATCCAAATAAAAGCATGCATATCGGCAGGTAGATTCGCAGTGTCACCGCTGCCAAGGTTAGGGCGTAATTGCGGAGCATCCACCGCTCGTGGCGCTGCGGATCGCGTTTCACCACAATAGATTGAAGCGCCATGATCAGGGTGTAGATCCAGGATAGCGACAATAACAGGAAGGCCAGGGTCGAAATCCAGCCGCCTGTGGCTTTGAAAGCCACGAAGATACCAAACAACCCCGAAAAGAGAACGCAACCACTATACACTTTGCCGATGATGCGATGCCATCCTATGTGTTTTTTTCTGAAGGATGCAATGAACTGGAACCAGCCGGTCGCCAAAGCGATAATCCCGGTAGCGATGTGTAGGTAGAGCAGTATGTAGTAGATGTTGGACAAGTGTATATGTTGGCTGATTTTGTTTATAATGAGCCCTGCCGAGGAGGCCCCCATTATAAAATATTGAATCCCTAAATATGTACTTACGCCCAAAGCAAGCACTGCTGTAATAATGATCCAAGTGCGCATGGATTGTGTTCGAAACATGAGTTTCCTCCTAGTGTCGTTTTAAGTTTACCGGCGTTTATGATTATAACGGAAACCACCCCGGCAGGAACTGGACCCCAGGTGGGGGGAACGCCAGTCGGAGGGTGGGTTTCCTTGTTAAAGAGCTTATTCGAATCATAGTTTTAAGGCAAAGTTGTTTAGTCAGCTTGTCTGAGGCAATCTTAACTAAGCAGGATGACTACAACAAATTAGTTGATCGCACAACCCAAAGAAGTCACAGATGGGTCCTGTATGTTATAATTTGGATGTACAACTCATTGGCTAATAAGGGCGGTCGGCTAGTCTCCCGAGGGGAGGTGATGCCTGTGGAGGTAAAGGACGCTTTGACACTGATGGTTGATTTCGGAATGTTCATTATCGGACTTCTGACGTTGATCGTTGGAATCATTGCGCTGACCCAAAGCAAAAAGAAATAGACCGCCCACAGGAAGGTTCGGTCTATTTCTGTTCCAGCTTTCCGCAGCCGGCCGCTCTTAAAAGCGGTGTTGTGCAGAGGGATCGTGTTAGCCGCACGATCCCTTATTTCTATTCTTATCTTATCATACCCCGTTTTAGTCCTCAATCCAACCTATATTTACGCTCTTCGCCTCAACCGGCTTTGCCGAGCAGGAAGCTGGCGATCAGAATGACGAAGACGACCGCGGTGATGAGGACAAAGCGGTAGTCTTTTTCCGCCCAAAAGACAAACAGCGAGACGAACACGCGAAATACCGGGGTCAAGATCAGCAGGAGCAGTCCCGTCTGAATGATGGCGACTGATTTCATGGCCAACAATCCTGTCACGATGTCCCCGAAGTTGGTAGGGAAGGTATCTCCCGGATAGCCGCTGTCTCCCGTCACCAAGAACAGCACCAGGCCGGTGATGATGACCGCGGCCGCCACGAGGACGCCGATTCGCAGCATTTTGCTGATCACGAGTTCCACCGCGAAGGCGCGTTGATTTTCTGCCGGATGGCCTTCGTTCATGTTAACCCCTCCATCCCTGATAGATCATTTGGCAGGCGATATACACCATGACCGGAACGAACAGCTTGCGTATGGTTTTGCTTTTCAGACGCTGCATGATTCGCGACCCGACGGTCGCTCCGACGAGAACGCCCAGCGCTACCGGAGCGGAAATGACCGGAATGATGTCTCCGCGCAGCAAATAAATGCCCGCGCTGGCCGCCGCCGTGACCCCCATCATAAAATTGCTGGTGGCCGTGGACACTTTCAGCGGCATTTTCATAAACACGTCCATCGCCATCACTTTAAAGCTGCCGCTGCCGATGCCCAGTAAGCCGGAAACGACGCCCGCTCCGTACATGACGCCGAAACCTTCGTAAACCCGGTCGACGTTATAGGCTACGTTCTTGCCGACCGCCTTGTCGTAATACTCTCCCTGCAGTCCAAGCTTCTCCGCGACGGGATGTAGCGGGACGCCCACCGGGATTTCTTCCTTGCCCTTTTTGATCATGGCGTAGGCCGAATAAAGCAGCAGCAGCGCAAAGATGAAATATAAAAACTGCGGCGCGATCAGCGCCCCGAGAAAGGCGCCCGTTATGGCCCCTACGGTTGTGGCGATTTCCAGAAACATGCCGACCCTTAAATTGGTGATCCGGTCGCGCAGGTACGCCACGGCCGAACCGCTTGACGTGGCGATGACGGAGATAATGCTCGCTCCGATCGCATGATTGATGTCGACGCCAAACAGCAGCGTGAGCGCAGGCGTAACGATAATGCCTCCCCCGAGCCCCAGAATCGATCCCACGATTCCCGCCAATATGGCGATCATAAAAATTTCGATGACGGTTGTAGTCAAAAACTGCATCCCCTTTCTTCGTGCGATAAGCAGAAAAGTCATGATTTCACAAGCTTTTCTGCCAATTGCAAAAATAACGGCCCGTTCCTTTCAACAGTTTCCAAGTATAACACTTTACATTTCGGACTTCACCCTGAAATTCCGAAAAGATCTGCCGATTTTTTGAAGAGCGGGCAACCGCATGAAACGTCTCCGCGTTAGTCTAACCCCTATTCCGCGTTTCATTGAAATATACAATTTCCAAACACTGTATATTTTTTAAACAATCGTTCCCAATTGTACATATACTTTGTTATTTATTTACAGTATTCTGAAATCGCATCGGCGTCTTGGCAGTTTCGATTGAATCCGTGAAAAGCAAAGGAGGCACTAGGATGGGAAGTTTTGTGAAAGACCCGAAGGCGATTAGGAAGTTCCAGGAACGGCCGAAAACTTTTTATGCGGCGGAGGTTCTCACGGTTTATTGGGAGACCCGGCGGGAGATCGTTGAGCGAATCCTTCCGGCACCTTTAAAAGCGGCGCAACAGCCGCTGGTCCATGCTTTCGTCGCGCATTATCCCAGAACCAGCTTCTCGCTTCCCTACCGAGAAGCGGCGTTATTCGTACTCGCCGACTATCGTGGGGAGCTTGGAACCTACTGCTTATCCATGCTCGTGGATGACGATATGGCGATGGGGCTCGGAAGGGAGATCTGCGGGTTCCCCAAGAAAATCGCGAGTATGGAGTTGAGCAAGAACGGGAACCTCGTCGAAGGAACGGTGAGGCGGCATGGAATCGATATTTTTCGGGTGCAGGTGAATTTGGACGGGAAGATGAACGCGGCAGACGGACAGAGAATGATTGAGGATTACTATGGCCAGGATTTGCCGGTTTTTAATATAAAATACACCCAGGCCATCGATGGCAGCGGATTTGATTTGAAACCGACGCTGGTCAAGCAGCACACGGCGTTGGATGTCCGTACGCGCCGGACGGGAGCCGCCGAGGTCAGCATGGCGGACTCGCCGCATGATCCGTGGGCGGAACTGGAAGTCTTCAACTTGCTGGGAGGGGTATACACGGTAAGCGATACGGTTCTTTTAAAAGGGACGATGCTGGAGCAGTTGAAACCCGAGGAATTCCTGCCTTATTCATATCTGAGATGGGATTGGTGGGAGCCTGCTCCCGGAGAAGGAGGGCCTGGGACATTATGATGCATCCGTTTGATTTAACCGGCAAAGCAGCCATCATAACCGGCGGTTCCGGCGGGATTGGCTTTGAAATCGCCAGAGCTTTGGCTGCGCAGGGGGCCGATGTGGCGCTGTTGGACAAACGAACGGAACGTCTGGAGGCCCGGGCGGAGGAGATTCGTTCTATGGGAAGAAAGGCGCTCTCCGTCAAATGCGACGTCACGGATGAAGAGGAGGTAAGGGCGGCTGTCAACAGAGTGATCGACAGTTTTTCTAAAATCGACATTCTCGTGAATAACGCGGGTGTTGCCGGGGCCGGTTCGGTCGATCAATTGGAAGAATCCGCATGGGATGCGGTGGTTGATCCGAATCTGAAGGGCATCTACCTCATGTCCAAGTACGTGGTCAAACATATGAAGGAAAGAAAATACGGGAAGATCATCAACATGGCTTCCGTATGCGGGCTTGTGGGGAGCAAAGCCATTCCCCTTCACGCCTATGCCGCGTCCAAGGGAGCGGTGGTTCAGTTGACGAGAGCTATGGGCGCTTCCTTTGCGCAAGACGGCATCACCGTGAATGCGATCGGTCCAAGCCTGTTTCGAACGGACATGACCGAAGCCGCCCTGTTCAAGGATGATTTTCTAAACCTGTACAACGAGTTGTGCCCCGCGGGGAGACCCGGAAATCCCGAGGAACTGCACGGGGCGGCCCTGTATTTCGCCTCGGAGGCTTCCAGCTATACGACAGGCCAAACCCTGTTCGTGGATGGCGGCTGGTCGGCCGTGTAATCCGTACACAAACGCACCTTCTCTCATATGATGTGGCAAAGAGAGGAGGTGTCGTATGAAAAAAATTCCCGTAAAGGGTTATTTGATGGACCATCATGATGACGACTCAACTCATGCGCATAAGCTGTTTATTACGTCTTGGGACGGCCGACCGGTACACACCCATCCCTTCAAGGGCGTGACCTCCTTCGAAGTCGGCCATCACCACCACTACGCGGGGGTCACGGAACCGGCTCCCAGCGGTGTGCCGCATGTGCATGGGTATTTTGCGGTGACCTCTTTTAACGATGGGCATAAGCATGTCATCCGAGGAAGAACCGGACCGGCCATTCCCTTACCGAACGGCGGCCATGTCCACCGCTTTGAAGGGTATACGACGTTGGATGGACGTATCCCTCATGTACATGCCTACGAGGGCACGACGGGTAACGAATCTTGATCGAAAACATGTAGGCAGCGTCAAAAAGGCCTATTTTCCTTAACTATCCGGGGAAATGGGCTTTTTTGCTTGGTGTGATAAACATCACCGTAATCAAATATAAAATTTTAAATAATAGGGATATCAGCTATAGTGTTATAAGTGATTTATAAAAAGGAGGCATGCGATCATGGCAGTCCAACGTGGCCCCGTGGCGCAGGATTTTATCATTGAGCGTGTAACCGATTTGTTCCCATGCCGGGTGTTGTGGAGTGAAGGGCGTCCGTGCCTGGAGTATGACCGTCAGGAAGAATTGGACCGGATCGAAGAATACGTCAAAGCCACTTTCGGGGTAGAGCTGCTGGATGTGTTTTTTACTACCGTGGAGAGTCTTCCGCCGGAGCTTTGACCGACGCTGGCTTGGTTTTTTGCGTTGAACGGATAGTCTAATAGAATAGAACATCATTTTCCATAAAATCCGCTCACCGAGCGGTTTTTTGCATTATAGCCCAAGGTGATCAAGGGGCCTAGCGTAACCGCCAAAAAACTCCCAACCCCTGTCAACTCCAAAAAGATGCAAATCTGCGGGCATTTAGGCCGATTCTATGAGCGGCTGCGAAAAAAGATGCAAATCTGCAGGTATTTCCAGCGATTTTAGGGAAACGAGCCGATTTCGTCAAAAATTCCTGCAGAATCGCAGGTATTTTGAAATCTGTGTTCCGAACAGGAAAAAAACATGCAGATTTGCAGGAATTCTATGCTATCCAAAGGTTGTTTGATGGGCGCTAGCACCCTGCACCAAAAAATCAATGCCCGATTTTCGGCGGAAGGTTTTTTTCGGAAACGTTATAATCGGAGTGTATATTGTTAAGAAGTTACCACATCAACAACCGCAGGAAAAAAGGAGGAGCAGGATGATCCCGGCCGACCGGAAACAAGTGTATTATCAGGCGCTGATCGATAAAAAGTCCGAATATGAAGGGATCTTCTATGTCGGAGTGAAAACAACGGGTGTCTTTTGCCGACCGACCTGTCCGGCGAGAAAACCCAAATTCGAAAATTGCGAATTTTACGAGACAGCCAAGGAAGCCCTGTTGGCTTCATTCCGTCCCTGCCAACGCTGCCGCCCATTGTCCCATCCGAACCATGTCTCGGAGCTTGTACGCAAATTGGTCGAAGCGGTCGAAGCAAACCCGGAACACCGCTGGAGAGAGGAAGACTTCCGGAGACTGTCGGTCGATGCTTCAACGGCCCGCCGGCAGTTCAAGAAGAGGTTCGGTATGACGTTTGTCGAATACGCGAGAGCCCGGCGAATGGGGATGGCCTTAAAACAAATCCGGGCCGGCAGCGCGGTGATCGATGCCCAGCTATCCACGGGCTATGAATCGGGCAGCGGATTTAGGGATGCATTCTCGCGGATCATGGGGGCCGCCCCCGCCCAACTGGGGGAGCAGCGGATTTTGAAGGCTTCCTGGTTGGACACGCGTCTGGGTCCGATGGTTGCCATCGCCGACGAACAGGCTCTGTATCTGCTCGAGTTTGTGGACCGGAGAGGACTGGAACGCGAGATCGAACGGTTGAGAAAGCGGACGAAAGCCGCGATCATTCCGGGCAGCACATCGCCGATCAAATCCATTGAGAGGGAGTTGACGGACTATTTTGCAGGCCGGTTAACGGAATTCAAAACACCGGTGAACCTGCTGGGCTCCCCCTTTCAAAAGGAAGTGTGGGACCAATTGCGAAGAATCCCGCCGGGGCAGACCACTTCGTATGCCCATCTCGCCGCGGGAATGGGGAAGCCGAGTGCCTACCGCGCCGTAGCCCAGGCCAATGGAGCCAACCAGTTGGCGATCCTGATTCCCTGTCACCGCGTCATCAATTCGAACGGCGAATTGGGCGGCTACGGGGGAGGGCTATCGAGAAAGCAGTGGCTGCTGGACCATGAGAAGCTGGGGAGCGTGGGAGAATAAAAACGGGTTTATGTTCTTTAGGCCGAGTGCTATTGTTATATAAAACAATACATAAAGTAGGTGCCTGATGAAATACCATGTTTTTATCTATGAAGGCTACGTCAGCTTTGAAATTATGCTTGCGACATATTTTCTGAAAACCAAGGGGGACATCATAACCGTAGGCGTCTCCAAGGCGCCGGTGAAATCGTGCGAAGATTTTACGGTACTCCCGGACGTGGGGCTGGAAGAGCTCACGGCGGAGGAGATGGAGGTTTTCCTCCTGCCGGGAGGCGATCTGGAACCTTTGAAGAACCACCTTCCACTGCAAGTACTGCTTCGGGAGTTGATTTCCAGGAACAAGGTGGTCGCGGGCATCTGCTCCGCCGCCGAACTGGTCAAGGCCGCGAATCAAGCGGCGCGGGGACCGAAAGGAGCGGAGCCCGCCATCGTTCGCAACGGCGTGGAGATTGCCGGGAATATCGTGACGGCTCCGCCGCATAAATACGTCGACTTCGCGATCGAGCTGGGGCGGGTTCTGGACATTTATAAGGATGACGACGATTTCGAGGAGACGATCCGGTTTTTCAAGAAGTTTGAAGCGGAGTAAATCGTGGTAAGCCCCCTTTGAGATGTTTTTTCTCCCTCGTTTGATAGGAAGGTGACATTTTTTTGAATTCATCCGATTTAAATCATGAAGACTTTATGAAGTCGCTTGTAATTGAGAATGGTTCGCATATAATAATTAGTATAAATATAAAGTATAGCAAGTTAAGGAAACGGGATACACTACCTTAAACTACTATGCTTATAACGAAACCACAATAACAGGAGGTACATTTAATCATGTCATTGATTGGAAAAGAAGTCCTGCCCTTTAAAGCACAAGCTTACCACAACGGAAAATTCATCGAGGTGACCGAGGCTGATCTGAAAGGAAAATGGAGCATTTTCTGCTTCTACCCTGCGGATTTCACTTTCGTCTGCCCTACCGAGCTTGAGGATCTGCAAAATCAATACGCTACGCTGAAAGACCTGGGTGTTGAAGTCTACTCGGTTTCGACGGATACGCATTTTGTACACAAAGCATGGCACGACAGCTCCGAGGCGATCGGCAAAGTTACTTATATCATGATCGGCGACCCTTCCCACACGATCTCCCGCAACTTCGATGTGCTGGTTGAAGAAGAAGGCGTTGCTAACCGCGGCACGTTCATCATCGATCCGGACGGCGTGGTTCAAGCGATCGAAATTACGGCGGAAGGCATCGGCCGCGATGCAAGCACGCTGATCGACAAAGTCAAAGCCGCTCAATATGTGCGCAACCATCCAGGCGAAGTATGCCCGGCGAAATGGAAAGAAGGCGGCGAAACCCTGAAACCTAGCCTTGACCTTGTAGGCAAAATCTAAGGAGCGTTAAAATCATGAAACTGGATGCAGATATTAAACAACAACTAGAACAGTACCTCCAGCTCATGGAAGGCGACGTTCTGCTGAAAGTCAGTGCAGGAAACGATTCTGTATCCAACGACATGCTGGACTTGGTTCAAGAACTGTCCAGCATGTCGGACAAAATTTCAGTTGAACAAACCTCCTTGCCCCGCACTCCGAGTTTTAGCGTCAATCGCGTGGGGGAAGACACGGGCGTGACCTTTGCTGGGGTACCGTTAGGCCATGAATTCACCTCTTTGGTGCTGGCTTTGCTGCAAGTGAGCGGAAGACCGCCCAAAGTGGAACAAAGCGTCATTGATCAAATTAAAAGCATCAAAGGCGAATACCACTTCGAAACCTATGTCAGCCTGACCTGTCATAACTGCCCGGATGTGGTGCAGGCGCTGAACATGATGAGCGTTCTGAATCCCGGCATCACCCACACGATGATTGACGGCGCGGCATTCAAGGAAGAAGTGGAACGTAAAGAAATTATGGCGGTGCCGACGGTTCATTTGAACAGCGAATTTTTCGAGAGCGGACGGATGTCCATCGAAGATATTCTCGGCAAATTGGGGACTTCGGACGCATCGGAATTCGAAGGCAAAGAGCCGTATGACGTACTGGTCGTCGGCGGCGGGCCTGCCGGGGCCAGCGCGGCGATCTATGCGGCGCGTAAAGGCATCCGGACCGGTGTTGTGGCTGAACGTTTCGGCGGACAAGTGAACGATACGCTGGGCATCGAGAACTTTATCAGCGTGAAGTACACGGAAGGTCCGAAGCTTGCGGCCAGCCTGGAGGAGCACACGAAAGAATACGGCGTCGACATCATGAAGGGACAGCGTGCCAAGCGCCTGGAGAAGAAGGAACTCGTCGAAATTGAATTGGAGAACGGCGCCGTACTGAAAAGTAAGACCGTCATCATCTCCACCGGGGCCCGTTGGCGCAACCTCGGCGTACCGGGCGAAGCGGAATTCAAAAACAAAGGCGTGGCTTACTGCCCGCACTGTGATGGTCCTCTTTTTGCAGGTAAGCATGTTGCCGTTGTCGGCGGCGGGAATTCCGGGATTGAGGCGGCGATCGATCTCGCCGGGATCGCGGAGCATGTCACGGTTCTGGAATTTATGCCGGAATTGAAAGCCGACTCCGTTCTGCAGGATCGCCTGAACAGTTTGCCGAATACGACCGTCCTCAAAAACGCTCAAGTGAAGGAAATCACAGGTGACACCAAAGTAAACGGGGTAACTTACATCGAGCGTGCGACCGGAGAAGAGAAGCATATCGAACTTCAGGGCGTATTTGTCCAAATCGGTCTCGTGCCGAATACGGATTGGTTAAGCGATACGGTGGAGCGCACCCGGATGGGCGAGATTGTTGTGGATAGTCACGGCATGACCAGCGTTCCCGGCGTATTCGCCGCAGGGGACTGCACCCATACTCCTTATAAGCAGATTATTATCTCGATGGGATCGGGCGCGACAGCGGCCCTGGGCGCATTTGATTATATGATTCGCAATCAATAGAGTTTTAGTTGAATTATTAGGCGAATTAGCGGGAGGTATTCCGGCTAATTCGCCTTTTGTTCGACATACAAAGAGGCGCCTAGAGTGCTTCCAAACTTCCAATTCCAAAAGGATGCAAATCTGCAGGAATTCTAGGACGATCTCCGAGGGGATGCGAAAAAAGATGCAAATCTGCAGGAATTTCCAGCGATTTTAGAGAAACGAGCCGGTTTCGTCAAAAATTCCTGCAGATTCGCAGGAATTTTGAAATTTTGGGCTCCGAACAAGAAAAAGCATGCACATATGCAGGAATTCTAATCAAGGCTTATAGCCTAAGAGCAAACCACCCGTTTGACGGGTGGTTTGCTCTTAGGCACCCAATGAACGGGATGAAATTCCCGTTCATTGGGTGCCGTTTCTTTTAGCGTAACTTACAGTTTCCAAATCCGATAGAGAATCACCGCGGCTTCCGCACGGGTGAGCAGGTCGTTCGGCGCGAGCTTGCCGCCCTTGCCGTTGAGGACGCCATGCTTCACCAGGGCGGCGGCGCTGTCTTTGGCGGAACCGGTCAGACCGGCGGCGTCCGGGTAAGCGTCCAGCGTTCCGCCTCTTTCGAGCGGATTGCCGTCGGCCGCCAGCGCGCGCGCCACCAGTTCCATCATATCCCGGCGGAAAAGCTCGCCGCCCGGTCCAATGCCGCTGCCGATGTTCTCTTCAGCCGTCCCCTTTAATTCAAGAACCCTGACAAGGGCGGCGATGAAATCCGCTTTTTTGATCGGCTCGGCGGGAGCGAAGCGGCCTGGGCTTCCCACGCCTTTCAGGACATCCCGCGCCGCCATAGCTCCAATAGCCGATTTGGCCCAAGGGACATGATCGAGATCGGCAAAAGCCAGCGGCACGTAGGCCACGGCAAAGGTTCCCAGCCGGGTCGTCTCAAATACAACCGCTCCCGCTGTAGCATCATAGCGTCCGTTCGGAAGGGGCACGGCACTGCCGTCCTCATTCATGTACAAAACCACGAGCTGATCCGAGCTGCCCGGCTCTTCGCCAGCCGGAGAGTAAGGAATGGACACAATCCAAGGCGTTTCGCCTTCGGGGTCATCCCAACGGAGAACTTTACCGTCGGCTTTCATCCCCAGTTCGATGACCGGCCGATCGCCAATACTTTCGCGGACCGTGACATCCGAGCCATCGGAACCCTCCGAACCCTTCACTGAAGCTTTGCCTACACGGATGGTCACTTGTTTGGCGTTCGCCGCGGCATCCGGCAGCAGGCTGCCCGGAATCTCAATCGCAGCCGGTTCGGTGTCGAGCAAAATCGTAAATGCCCCTTGAGCTTTTAACCCCTGCACCGGAAGCTGCACTTCATACGAAGCCGCGCCTTCCCGCTTTGGAACTTCAATCTTAATCTGTTTCTTCCCGTTGGAAGCCGGGGCGGCTTGCTCGAGCGCCTTCTGCAAATGGCCGCTGGAGATGGCCGCTGTGGCCAGGCCGTCAACGACCTTCGTCTCCGGCCGGATCACGCCGTTGACGGGTTCAGCGCCTCCCGGCTGCGGGGCGGTTCCGCCAGGGCTGGCACTACCGCCGCTGCCGCTCCCGCCGCTATTGCCCCCGGAGCTGCCGCCTCCACCGCTGTTGCCGCCCCCGTTATTCAGATCGCCGGGTTTCCCCTTCAGGGTAACCACGCCGAAGACGGAGGTGTCCTGATACGCGTTCCCGGTCGTGTCGTTCCAGGTGGCCACGCTTTGGCGGGCACCGTCTTTCGCGTCGTTGATCTGTACGTCCAAGCCGATGCCCTTGTCGTTATTCGGCGTGATCGTTTTGAACGGAATCTTCACTTCCACCGTGTAATTCGTTCCGGAAACTCGGGCCGCCGAAACGAAACCGTCCGCCCGGCTTTCCGGGCTGAATGAAGCTTCGTTGTCAAAGTTGACGCGGAATTGTCCGTCATCGTTCTGATAGAACGAAGTTTTGGCGTTGTTTTCGTCCAGAAAAATCTCGACGGAATCCTGCTCCCACACATTGGCGCTGCTCTTATCCAATTGCGCGTCACTTACCTCAACGAGCACATACAAATTCCGCTCGTCCCAGAGGGCTTTGGCCGTGCCGGTCGCCCCCTGCCAGGCCAGCTGGTAGCGATCCACCGGCAGGGCGGGTGCCAGGGACCAGACCGGGTCGACCGTTCCGTCGATCACCGGAGTGGCGAAGGCCGCGGTGGAGCGCCGGGAATCCGGCAGTTCGGGTTCATACTCGCGGATGTATTTTGCCGGATCGATCACGCCATAGTAAGCCGGCTTCGCCTGCAGGTTCTTGTCGAACAGCAGCGGATTGGACGAGGCCCGCCAACTCGTGCCGTCATCCAGCCCCCAGAACGTAACCCGGCTGATCTGCGCCGCATGAGTCTTGAACAGGTTCATCAACTGGGCATACAGATAGCCTTGAGCTTTCGCCAGATTCTCGGGAAGCCGGTAGTCGCTTCCGGCCTGAACGTCCAGCTCGGTAATGCTGACTTCCACGCCCAAGGAAATAAACTGTTCCAGGGACAGCCGGACATTTTCCGGGTTCGTATTGACGTTGTAATGCCCCTGCATCCCGATCCCGTCGATCAGCAGCTTGCCGTTGTGAGCGGCCGCGTACCTCTCGTTGATCTCTTTTACCATGTGATAGATGGCCTGGGCTTTGTTCCGGTTGTCCTCGTTGTAATCGTTGTAATAGAGCTTGATATCCCAATCGGGATGCTCGTCGAGCACCTCCCGCGCCGCGAGGAAGGCCTGCTCCAGATAGTCGGGACCAATCGCCTGGTACCAGAAGGATTTGCGCAGCGAACCTTCCCAATCGGCGGGATTCGGCGGATTATCGCTCATCGCTTCGTTGACGACATCCCAGGAAATCACCCTGTCGCCGAAATGCTCCACCACCGTTTTGATATGGGTGCGCAAATTCCGCAAAGCTTCCTCCCGGCCCAAGGGGACCGTTTGGCCGCCTTCATCGATGGTGGTGTTCATCCAGGCCGGGGATTGCTGGTGCCACACCAGGACATGCCCGTGCATTTTCATGCCTTCGGCCAAAATTTTATCGACCATGGCATCCGCCGCATCAAAAGTAAACTTTCCCTGCTCCCGCTGCAAGGCGTCCGGTTTCATAGCGTTGCCTGCCGTGGCGGCATTGTGATGCATTTTCAAAAGTTCCAGGCGTACGCCCTCCAGGTCTTCCGCCGAAATGGCGCCCCCGATCAGAAAATCGTCGCGATACGCCTCCTTGACCGGAGTCAGATCCCTTTGAATGTCCGTCGGGTCCGAACCCGTGCTTACCAATTGAATATCGTCGATATAAAAAGACGTGCTGGCGTTATTGGAACTTTCCACATAGATCGTCAAATATTCGCCGCCGACACTGTTATAGCGGTAAGTTCCCTCAAACAGAACCCAGCCGTCGTCCGCGCTGATCGTTTTGGGAGCGAGGGCGACATAATTCGCGCCGCTTCCGCTCCCGACCTGGGTGGACAATTGGAGCTGCGAACTGGCGGGTTCGATCAATTTGACCCAAGCCGAAATTTTGTATTCGCGGCCCTTGTCGACATATTTCTCGACGCGCAAGGACGGGCCGTGCCAGGTGGAGGTCCGGCCCTCTACCTTCAGCGCGTAAGCCCCGCCTTCGGTATGGTTGGCCTCGTTCGTCACGGTCAGCGTTTCGGAACCGGCTCGCCCTTCAAAACCGCCGGTCGTTTGGTCCTCAAACGTAACCGCGGCAAAAGGCAAAGCCGGCTCCCTTGGCGGGTCCTCACCGCCCGAGTCCGCTTTTGCGGTAATTTTTACATCCCCGATGTAAAAAGGAACCTCGGCCCCGGGATCGTTCGACTGAACGCGTAAGGCCGAATCCTTCCCCGTATCGACGGTAAACTCCTTCGTCAAAGTCGCCGCCCGGCCGGGGGTCAGCTCCGCTCCGGCCAACCAGCCGTAGCTGTTCACCGTTTGGAGGTAGACTTGCGCGCCGTCCGGCACAAGTTCCTCGGCGTCCACGTACACGGATACGGTAACCGTATAGGTTTTGCCGTTCTCCAGGCCGATGTCGGCGAATTTGAAATCCGCCGCGTCCCAGTTGTTTGCCCGGTTGCTCACGTACAGGGCCGCTCCGTCCTCGTTTCCGGCAAAAAATTTGCCGCTGACCGGCGTCAGTCGGGCGCCCCCTGCCTGGGTCGCGGCCCCTTGGCCGCCCTCGAATGTCTCATGATACTTCGTGACGGTGCTTTCCTCCTGCGGCGATCCCGCCGCCTGCGCATCCGTCGCCAACCATCCCGACGGAATCAGCAGAATGGCGGCGAGCAGGATCGGGATGATGCGCTTCCTCAATTGACTCATTCCTGGCACTCCCCTCAGTGAAATGGACTTTCAAGCACAAGGTTAAGCGCTTACATAAGTAAAGGGCGATCCCTCCTTTCGGTACCAGATCATACCATTTTTTAGGGGCGCGTACCCTATTCAAATTAAAGGACCTGTCGTGAATTTCTTAGGTGAAATGCCTGCGGATGGAAAAGAGAATGATAACTTTAATTAAATTTGTTATTTCAGTACATTGACATTAATAATAACGGATTATAAATTATGGATAATTCAAATGTTGAAAGCGCTTTTAAAAACGTTCTGCAAATCCTCCATACAACCCGCCAGTCCCAGCATCCGAATGAATCCAATCATCCCTTCACCACACGAAATTGCAGGAAACATTTCACCAAGCCGCAGTAATGTCAGAGATGTTTTCAAACGAACTTATTTGAAGACATTTATATAAGTTTGAGCACCTTACAACCGCTTTTTGTTCAGCATGGAATGACGGCGCTGACTGATGTGAAGAGGAGGTGGGAGTGTGCCGTGAATTAATTAAAATTTTAACAAATTAAAAACAAAGGCAGGGGAGCAAGGGGCAAAAAGTGTAAGGTGTTCAAAATAAATCACTAGTGGGAGGTCCGTGGATGAAGAGGATGTTAATCTGTGTGGTCATTTTCGGCTTGTTTTTTAGTCTCATACCACCGAAGTACGCAGGGGCGGAAGGGACGGCAGCGGCCAATCTGGCCCGAAACAAACCGGCAGCGGCAAGTACGGTGGAGGATTCCGGCAAATTGGAGGCTATGGCGTTCGACGGGAATCCTTCAACGAGGTGGTCATCCGTTTATGACGATCCGCAATGGATCAGCGTGGATCTGGAAACGGTCCGTGAGATAAATGGGGTCCTGCTGAACTGGGAAGTCGCTTACGGAAAATCCTATCAGATTCAAACCTCCTTGGACAATCATCAGTGGGACACCGTTTATTCCACAACGGAAGGGGACGGGGGAATCGACGAAATTTCCTTTGAAACCAAGCCCGCCCGGTATGTAAGGATGTACGGGACGCAAAAGGGGACGGAGTGGGGCTATTCTCTTTGGGAATTTGAAGTGCACGGTCCGGACGGCATGCCGGATACTACGGCCCCTTCCGCTCCCGCAAATCTTGCCGTCTCCGCCAAAACCGATACGACCGTAACCCTGACTTGGACCGCGTCGACGGATAATATAGGGGTAACCGGCTATGATATTTACCGCGGATCGTTCCTTGCGGGCTCGAGTACCGCGACAAGTTACACCGTAACGGGCTTGACGGCGAACACCGAGTACCGCTTTACGGTCAAAGCCAAAGACGCCGCGGGTAATGTGTCGGAAGCGAGCGGCGAAGTAAGGATTACAACGGACCCGGCATCAATGCGTACCGGGTTTTACATCGACGGGACGACGCTTTACGATGCGAACGGAAATCCGTTCGTGATGAGGGGGATCAATCATGCACATACGTGGTATAAAGATCAGCTGTCCGCCGCCATCCCCGCGATCGCCGCGACAGGAGCCAACACGGTAAGAATCGTGCTTTCGGACGGCCAACAGTGGTCGAAGGACAGCTTATCCTCCATTCAGAACCTCATTACACTTTGCGAACAAAATAAACTGGTCGTCGTGCTGGAAGTCCATGACGGCACAGGATCGGACAGTCCAGCGGTCTTGGAGAACATCGCGAATTACTGGATCGAGATGAAGAACGCCTTAATCGGCAAAGAAAAAACCGTGATCCTAAATATAGCGAACGAATGGTATGGCTCCTGGGATGGGGCGGGCTGGGCCAACGGCTATATTTCCGTCATCCCCAAGCTCCGGAATGCCGGCATCAAGAACACGATTATCGTGGATAGCGCCGGATGGGGACAATATCCACAGTCGATTTTCGACTATGGGACCCAAGTTTTTAATGCCGACCCGCTTCGCAATACGATGTTTGCGATCCATATGTACGAATATGCCGGAGGAAACGCCTCGACCGTAAAGAGCAACATAGATCAGGTATTGAACAAGAATCTGGCCCTCGTGATCGGCGAGTTCGGCATCCGGCATACGAATGGGGATGTGGACGAGGCTACGATCATGAGCTACAGCGAAGAAAAGGGCGTAGGTTATCTCGGCTGGTCCTGGAAAGGAAACGGTTCGGGGCTGGAGTATCTGGACATGTCCCACGATTGGGCGGGCACCAGCTATACCGAGCAGGGGAATATTCTTATCAACGGGCCGGACGGCATCCGGGCGACTTCGGAGATTTGTTCCGTTTTTGATCATGCCCCGTCCGACCGTGAAGCCCCGTCACCGCCAGCGAACCTGACGGGTCTATCGCCGGATTACGCTACGGTAGAGCTTACATGGAGCGCCTCCGCCGATAATGTCGGCGTGACCGGGTATAACGTGTACCAAGACGGAGTTTTGGTGGATATTAGCCCAACTACAACTTATAAAGTGACGGGGTTGAAAGCAAATACGATTTATACGTTTACGGTAAAAGCGGTTGATGCCGCGGGAAACTTATCGGAGGCCAGCGACCCGGTAAGCGTGAAAACCGCGGACAGCCAAGATAAAACGGCGCCTACGGCTCCAGCCAGCCTCACGGTCGTACCTTCCATCACGACGGCGAAGCTGTCCTGGACGGCATCCACGGACAATATCGGCGTGGCGGGGTATCGGGTGTACAAAGACGGGAACATGATCGGCACTAGCCCGATAACCGGTTTTGTCGCTTCAGGCCTGGAAGGGAATACAACGTACACGTTCACTGTGAGGGCTTTTGACGATGCGGGGAATTTGTCGGAGGCCAGCAACGCCGTTACGATAACCACCGGGGACCCGAATCAACTGCCGGTGATCGATCCCGGCATCATTGACGACTACTCGAACTGGTACGTTGGAATAAACGGCGGTGATCAGCCGACGAATCCGACCGAGGCCAAGCTGGCCCCGCTTGAAAACGGCGGACTAACCATGAATTTCGATCTCCAAAAGGAGAATTACCCCAGCTTCCAGGTGGATCCCAGCCCGGCGGCAGACTGGAGTTCTTTTGACTTGATGAACCTTATTGTGACCAATCCCAACTCGGTTGAAATTCAACTGCAGCCGATCGTTAAAGACAGCGCCTGGAGATGGGTGGAGCTCGGTCAGTACATTAAAGTCCCGGCAAAAACGACGATGTTGGCTATCGTTCCGTTGACGGCTCTCTCCGATGAGGAAGTTAATCGGATCATTCTGAGGGTGCAGGGGGGAGGCGGCAATTTAAAAGGCAGCATCCAACTGCATACCGTCAGCTTCGATTTGCCGACGGGTGCCTATGCGGCGACCATTGCCGAGATGAACCGCCCCAAAACCGCAAGTTATTATCCGTGGAACTTTGCGGATTCGGCTTTTGCGGGGAGCATTTCAAGCGGCTTAAATGGAGAGACCGTGTTCGTAAATTACGCCTCCACCTTAAGCGACACGGTGGCGGCGGGCGTGGCGACCGAGACGAAGCCCGGTCTGGGGATTGGAGATGACTGGTCCCGCTATGCGAGCATTTCATCCACCTTAACGAATGACGGCCCCAAGCCGGTTCGCGTGTCCCTGGTGCTCCGGACCGGTACCGGATGGAATTGGGAGGAGACCGGCGGCCAAACCGCAGCCGATCCTTCCGTTGAGCGGGTTATTGCGCCGGGAGAATCAGTGGATGTGACGTACCCATTCAATGCTCCGATCTGGAAGTCCAAAGATACAAACTGGGTGAACAATGCGCCGGTATCCGATCTGACGGACATCCGGGCTATCGCGTTCAAGGTTTATACTGGAACGGGTGAGGCCGTGGAGGCGGGTACCCTGAATATCACGAATTTTGAGGTGAATTTCTAGCAAGTCCCGACAAACTCCAATAAAGGGATAGGAAACAGAGGGCGCTCCAAAGGTCATCCGTCGATGGCCGAGGGGTGCCCTTTTCGGGCGGGCCAGGTATATGCTGGGGACAGCCCGTGGCCAAGAGCAGACTAGGGGCCCGTGCTGGGGACAGCATCGTGACCGTGTCCAGGCTAGGGCGGGGCTACTCCGGGCAGGTCAGGGCGCACGAGTCGTACAGCCCGCCGCCCTGTGAAGCCGACTGCGTCGTGGCCCCGAGTGATAGCGGCCGAAAGAGGCGCTATTTTGTCGAAATTGGCTCGTCGGAGGGAAATAGCGGTCTAAAAAGGCCTTATTTTCGTGAAAAACGGGCCAAACCAGGGTTTTCGGGCCCGTCCGGCTGAAATAAGGCCTCAAATGACCGCTATTATCCCCGCGGAGCCAAATCGGGCCCGAATAGCGCCCCAAAATGCCGCTAACGCGGCGGCGGCTGGCTCGCGAAGCTTGGCCGGACGCTAGAATGCGGCCGGTGGCTGACTCGAAGCTTGGCTAGGGTGAAAAGAGTTTTTCCGGCTTGTCACGGGGGACCGTCGGTTTTAAGATGGGGATAGTCACTTTAAGGAAGGAACATAGCCTGTGAAATTCCCGAATCTCCGCTACCCGAATCGTCGCTATTGGTATGTCCCCATATTGTCAGCGCTGCTCCTGCTCCTCAATGGCGGCGTCAATTTGGCGCTGATGCGGCCGCTGTCCGATGTGCCGGCGAGCATGGACAAGCTTCGCTTTCATCTGGACGATGCGGTGTTCTCCCTCTTCTTCCTGTTGGCGGCGGCTTTGTTCGCCGGGGCTTTCTCCGTGCTCCGCCGGGAGCGTGGCTACCTTTATTTGAGCTTCTTCTCGCTAATGGCTTCTCAGCAATTTTTCTGGGAGTGGGATGGGAAACATCTGTTGTTCGGCGATTTCCCCGTCCTCCCGGCCGAATCGCTGGCGGTCAAGAGCGGCATGACGTTCGCCGCCCTACTGTTCTTCCGCTATCTGCAGGGGACGGACCGCCGGCTGACCGACCGGATCTTCATCTATTCGGCCGGCGGGGTCTGGGCGATGTCCGTGATCTCCTCGATCAGCCCGCTCGCTTCGCCTCTGCTGCCTTTCCTGAGCGGGGCGCTGCTCGCTATCGTGCTGGCGTATCTCCTGCTAGCCGCCGGCCGCTTCGCCCATCGGTTCCGCCGTTATCCCGAGGATTCCGAACTGCGCCTGATCGTCAACGGCTTTGCGGTCTTTGCGATTCTGATCCTCCCCGATGTCGGCAAAGATGTGCTGCAAGTCCTCACCGGTCAAAGGCTGGGCTATCTCCCCGTGTTCTGGGAGGCCTGCCTGGAGGATACCTTTCCGTGGGCGCTCATGCAGCTGATTTTTGTGTTCGGCTTGCTATTTTTCCGGCGTTATATGAGGGTACTGGAGCAAAACCGGGAGGCCCATGCGGAAATCCGGACGCAGCATGAGTCCCTGAAGCAGGAGGTGGCCATCCGGCAGCATATGGACCGGCTTTTGGACGCGCTTTCCGGCTCCTACCGGCTCAAGGATTTGGAGCATACCCTCGTTGCGGAAGGCCGCCGTCTGTTTGAACCGCATTCCTTCCATTGGATTCCCTATAACCGGAAGGCACGGTCCATCGATAACTCTATCGATAACCCGGGTCTGGATAGCGGCGAGCTCCGGGAGCTGGAGGAGCTGCTTTTCGCCGCGGATCACGGGCTCGTCCCCGGAGAGATTCTGCCCGGTTCGAAGTTCGCTCCGGTCTTTATCGGAGTGATGGGCCGCGAAGAGCTGTACGCCGCGATTTCGCCCAAGGGCCGGCCTTTGCTGGAGCGCGAGCGGTTTGCACTTCAACTGTTGGCGAAGTACGGCGCTTTGTTTCTGGATTATTACGCGATGATGGAAAAGCGTATATCGGAGTTGGAGCGGTACCACGGGGAGCAGCCTTGGGTGGGGAAATTGTTCATGCAAATGGCGGAAAAAGAACGTAAGCGGCTGGCCTCCGACCTGCATGACGAAGTGCTGCAGGAGCTTCTTGCGGCGCGCCGATGGCTGGAAGGTTCCGGGTCAGCCGATGATCCGAACACCGCGGCGGAGCGGATGCGCCTGGCGCTCGACAACGCGGAATTCATGATTCGGGAGACCTGCGCGGAACTTATGCCTTCGTTCTTATCCGAACATGGGGTAATTCACGCGGTGCTGAAGCTTGCCGACAAAATGCGGGTCCGCGCCGACTTTCAACTGGAGGTCCGCACCGGAACGCTTGCCGCCAAGCTCGATGACGACCTGTCGTTAACGGTCTACCGGATTGTCCAGGAACTGCTCAACAACGCCTGGAAGCATTCCGGGGCCGCACGGGTGCGGCTGGATATGGAACAGGAGGCCGGCGAGATCGTGATCCGCTATGCCGATGACGGGAAGGGGATGGATGCCGAGGCCGCCGGTATGAGTCCGGACAGGTTCGGCTTGAGAGGCCTGAACGAACGGGTCCGCCTCATGGGCGGAAGCGCCTCGATCGACACCCGCCCGGACGAAGGCTTCCGGGCCGAGTGCCGCCTGCCGCTAAAACGGACGGCTACGGCTCCAGCCTGAGCCACTTTTTCTCGATCGCCTTGGCGACCGA
This sequence comes from Paenibacillus sp. alder61, assembly GCF_020179875.1. Lineage (NCBI taxonomy): Bacteria > Bacillati > Bacillota > Bacilli > Caryophanales > Paenibacillaceae > Paenibacillus > Paenibacillus sp. alder61. The sequence continues at coordinate 98,167 of NZ_JAIUDG010000003.1, read as the reverse complement.
CTCCTGCCGTGACTGGGTGTTCAGCTTGGCCATGATATTCGAGATGATGTATTCGACATTGCGCTGGCTCATAAAGAGCCGGTCGGCAATGTCTTTATTTTTGCCGCCCGTGGCGATGAGTCGAAGAACTTCGATTTCCTTGGCGGTGAGCGGGCGTTCCTCCGTTTCCCCCGGCAACGTTAGCGGCGATTTCGTCCGCAGCCCCCGGGCCAAAGGCAAAGGGAGGACGACCAAATCCTGCAGGGCGAGCCGGATACCGGCGATAAACTCCTCCTCGCCCAGCGATTTTTCCAGCATGCCGCAGACACCCGCTTCGATAAGATGATCGTAATGATCGGCCAGATCCTCCCCCGTCAGAATGACGATCCGGGCCTCAGGCCGCTGCTCGAGCGTCGCCTGGGTCAACTGAAACCCGTTCATGCCCGGAAGCTTGAGATCGAACAAATACAGATCAAAGGCCGTTTCTTTCACCAGTTTTAATGCCTGGTCTCCATCCGAGGCTACCTGCGCGTGAAATCCGTACTTGTCCAAAATCATCGCGGTTCCGCTCAGAAAAGTGCGGTGATCGTCAACCAGTAATAATCGTGCCATGCTTTTTCGCCTCCGCCAGTGGGTTAAAAAGGTCCGTGTTCCGCTTCTGTTCATTGTATCATCCCGGACAGGCTCCCGGCACCGCCGCATTTTGGCCGACCGGCCGAAAAGATGCCGCACCGTTTCCGAAATCTCTCTTTCGGAACCCGGTCCTTTTCTTTCGGTGAAAAGAGGCGGAACTCCATGGTAAGGTAGCAACGATCACGCATTAGCGAAATGGGGGCTGTAATGATGCATAGCGGAAAACGTATCGTTTATCTGGATCGGCTGAAAACGTTTATGACGATCCTGGTCATCCTTCACCACACCGCGATTACATATGGCGGGGCCGGCGACTGGTATTATGTCGACCCGGGGAATGACGGGGTGTCCGAAACGATCCTGACCATTTTCACGACGGTCAACCAAACCTTTTTTATGGGACTGTTCTTTTTTATCTCGGGATATGTGACGCCGTCTTCCTATGACCGAAAAGGGGGAGCCCGGTTTCTGAGCGACCGTCTGCTGCGATTCGGACTCCCGATCCTGGCATATATGACCGTAATCGGGCCGCTGGTCAACGGGATTTCCCAAGGGTTCAACGGCTCGTTCGCGTCGTATGCCGCCCATGATCTGTTAACGGACTCTTGGCGGGGGATTGTGGAATTCCAGGTGGGACCGCTCTGGTTTCTGGTGGCGCTGCTGTTGTTCTGCGGGGGATACGCGCTTTACCGGCAGGCGGCGGACAAATTATCGGTCCGCTTCGGAATGCGCGAAATAAGCCCGGGTCCGAGGCTCTTTTTCGGGTATTTGCTTGCCGTTTCGCTCGGCAACTTCGCGGTCCGGCTCGTTTACCCGGTCGGGGAAACGTTCTTTTCTTTGCAGTTGGGGTACTTCCCCGCTTATATCGCCCTGTTCTTCGGCGGCATCGCCGCAAGCCGGGGGCGGTGGCTGGAAAAGCTGACCGCGGTGGAGGCACGCAGATGGAGAACAGTGGCTCTGATCGTGCTTGTGCTGCTCTTGGCCGTGCTGGCGTTTGGCGGGGCCGCGGATGACATCTCGCCGTACATGGGCGGCTGGACATGGCAATCCGCCGTCTATTCGGCGGCCGACCCCGTGCTGGGTTTCGCGCTCAGCTACGGCCTGCTCGTCTATTTTCGGGACGCCCGTAACCATCCTTATGGAAAATACACCGCCTGGCTGCCCGGCGCCGCTTTTGCCGCGTATATCATTCATCCGCTGTTCGTCACGGGCGTCACCTACGCCATGCGCCATTGGACGATATTCCCGCTATTGAAGTTCGGAATCGCGGCGGCGCTAATCGTGCCGCTTACCTTTGCCGCTGCCGGGATGTTAAAGAGAGTTCCGGGGTTGAAAAAGGGATTATAGATCCAAATCGCATTTTGTCATTTTTTGTTGACAGATATAGAGGACTGGTCCATACTATTGCCATATTAATTCAATAGGAATTATAAGAAATTAGTAATTAAGGGGGCAGTTGTGATGCGTTTCGGATCATCTCTAAAGAAGTCGGCAGGACTAGGCTTATTGACCATTTTATTATTGGGGTTGATTGCCGGATGCGGGGGAGGCACTAAATCCGCGGAACAAACCCCAGCAGCCGGGGAGAGCGCGAATTCAAGCGCCAATTCGACCGAACCGGCTAAGGGCGGAACATTCGTGTATGGACGGCCCGCCGCGGTGAACTCGTTTGATTTGCACAATCAAATTACGGCGAACAACGCTTTTGCGATCGATAAAGTGTTCGAATCTTTGGTTACCTTCGACAGCGAGGGCAAGATCGTCGACTGGCTGGCGGAGTCCCACAAGATCAGCGAGGATGGCTTGACCTATACGTTCGTGCTGCGCGACGGCTTGAAATTCTCCAACGGCAATGCGGTTACGGCGGAAGATGCGGTCTTTTCGCTCCAGCGGCACTTGGAAGTCGGCGGTCCGCTCGCGATTTCGGCCAAAGTGGACGCGGTGAAAGCGCAGGATGACCGCACGCTCGTCATCACGTTGAAGGAACCGTACACGCCGTTTATTTCCGAGTTGTCCAACTTCTCGAACGGCATTATTCCGAAAGACTTCGGCGGGGTTTCCGAGGAGGAGTTCTTCAAGAAGCCGGTGGGCACAGGACCGTTTGTGGTCGACAACTGGGACCCGGCGGGCGATGTGACTTTTGTGAAAAATCCGCATTACTGGCAGGAAGGCAAACCCTATATAGACAAGCTGGTTTACAAGCTGATTCAGGATGACAGTCAGGCTATCAACCAGTTGAAGGCGGGGGAAGTAGACGCGATTGAGTCCCTGGCTTTGCAGAATGCAAATGAAATTAAGCAAGGACCCGACACCAAGGTGTTGACCAATGGCGGTTGGGTGACGGAGCAGTTGTTCTTCAATACGTTGGATGAGCATTTCTCCGATGTGCACGTCCGCCGCGCGCTGGCACTGGCCATCGACCGCGCGGGGCTGACCAACGCGCTGACCTTTGGATACGCCAAACCGGCGAATTCGCTGTTGCCGACGGCGATTCCTTACAACGCCAACGATACGATCCAACCGTTGAACTTCGATTTGACCGCCGCCAAGGAGGAGTTGGCCAAGTCGGCTTTCCCTAACGGCTTCTCCACCAAATTGCTGGTCGCGTCCGGAAACAGCACCCGCGCGCAGGAAGCGCAAATTATTCAGGCCGCGGGCAAGGAAATCGGCATCAATATCGAGATCGAATCCATTGAATTGGCCACGTTTCGCGAGCGGTTCTTCGCTTATGACTTCTCGGCGATGCTGAACAGCGGCCAGGCCGATTCGTCCGACGCGAACTCGATTATCGCGTTCCAGACCGATCCGGAGGGCTTCAGCAAATCTTATTGGACGCATTATACCAATGATGAAGTGACCAAGCTGCTGCATGAAGGGCAAAAGACCCCGGACGGAGAGGGCCGTGCCGCGGTTTACTCCAAGCTGCTGCAAACTTTGGCGGATGAAGTGCCTTATATTCCGCTTTATTATCCGGATATCCTGAAGGGCGTTCGCTCTTCCGTAGAGGGCCTCACGGTTCTGCCTAACGGAAGTCTCCGCTTTGAAGAAGTACGTATTCAGAAATGATAAGATCCGGCAGAACGTTGACGAAGTCGGCGGGGACCGCCTCGTACCGGTGGCTTGTGACAGCCGTCTTGAGAGCCGCGGCCGTCATCCTTCTCGTGATGACCGCCGTGTTCTTCCTCATCCGCATCGTGCCCGGGGACCCCGCCAAAATGATCCTGGGAGAGTACAGCACGCCCGAGGCCATCGCGCGAATGCGCCATACGCTCGGGCTGGATCTCCCTTTGTGGGAGCAGTTTGTCCGGTTTGTGAAGACATTGTTCACGCAGGGGGACACCGGCAATTCCATCATTGCCGGGACCTCCACCCGGGAGCTGATTGCCGAGCGGGCTCCCGTGACGCTGCTGCTGATCGGGATGGCCTGCATCGCGGCGATCGTGATCGCCCTTTTGCTCGCCACGCTGGCCGCTACGCAGAAGGACAAGCTGCTGGATCATCTGATCCGTATTTTTCCTACCGTCACGCTGGGTATGCCAATCTTCTGGGTTGGCTTACTTTTGATTCTGGTGTTCAGTGTCCGTCTGCGCTGGTTCCCGGTCGGCGGGATCGGGGAAGGCTGGACCGGTACCCTGCACAGCCTCGCGCTTCCGGCGATTACGGTGGCTTTTTCGCAAATTCCCACCTTGATTCGGTCGCTGCGCGTCCAAATGCTTGAAGTGTTGGAATCGGATTTTGTGGTCACCTTGAAGGCGGCGGGAATTCCCGGCAGGGTGATTCTGTTCAAGCATGTGGTGCGGAATGCCGCTCTTCCGACGCTGATGCTGCTCGGCGTAAATATATCGTATCTGATCGGCGGCACTCTGGTGGTTGAGCAGGTGTTCGGCATCAAGGGAATCGGCAGCCTGCTGTTCACTTCCATTTCCAATCGGGACTTCCCGGTCATTCAAGGAATCGCCCTTTACTGTGCGATCGGGGTCGTTATCGTCAGTCTCCTGATTGAGATCCTATCCTGGTGGCTTGATCCCAGAACGAAAGGAACATCATGAAACCTATAACGATAGACTCTCCAACGCCAAGGAACGGGAAAACAGGCGCCCTGAGCCGGTTATGGCGGACCCCTTCCCTTCTGGCGGGATGTACTATGCTGGCCGTGCTTGTTCTGCTGGCGGCGTTGATTCCCCTGATCAGCCCTTATGATCCCACGAAGCAGGATTTGAGCGCTTTTTTGCAGCCCCCGTCCGCCGAACATTGGCTGGGGACAGACCAGTTGGGCCGGGATTTATTCACGCGGCTGATCTACGCCGCACGGACGGATTTGACCATTATGGTCCTGGCCGAGATCATTCCGTTCTGCGTCGGCGTTTTTTTGGGAATGATCGCGGGATATTACGGAAAATGGCTCGATACGGTCATTTCGCTGATCACGGACACCTTCATCGCTTTTCCGTTCTACTTGATTGTCATTATCGTCGCTTTTGCCAGCGGTGCCGGGCAGCGGGGGATTTATATCACCTTTATCCTGGTAGGCTGGATCGTATTCGCCCGAGTGACCCGGGGGTTAACGGCCTCGTTTCGCCGCCAGGAATGGGTAGCGTCCGCCCAGACCTTGGGACTGCCCGGAGTGCGGATTATGCTGCGCCATATTTTGCCTAACGTGCTGCCGCAGGCCATTGTAGTGCTTATGACGGATATGGTCGGACTGCTCGTGGCGATCGTGACGCTGGGTTATCTTGGCATCGGCATTACCCCGCCGACCCCGGATTGGGGGACGATGATTTTCGACGGGCAGCCGTTCATCACCACAGCCTGGTGGCTGTCGGCGGTTCCCGGATTCGCCGTCGTGTATACGGGAATCGCGTTGTCTCTGGTAGGGGATGGATTGGCCGATTTATGGAGGAAAAAATGATGTCGATACAACCGCTCCTGGAAGTAGAAGGACTGTCGTTGGCGGCCAACCCCGGCGGCAAAATCTTAGTCGATACGATCAGCTTCACGTTGAACAAAGGAGAAACGTTGGGCTTGGTAGGGGAATCGGGCTCCGGCAAGTCGCTGACGCTCCGTGCGATCCTGGGGCTTCTTCCCCGGGGCGTGGAGAAAATCGGAGGAGCCATCCAAAGCGGGGCGAGCAGCGCGATGGTGTTTCAGGACCCCCGCGGGGCGCTGGACCCGCTCTGTCCGGTCGTGAAGCAGCTTACGGAAGTTGTGTACTACCGGCAGAAATTAAGCCGGAAGGCTTCGCGCGCGGCCGCCTTGGAATTGCTCGATCGGCTCGGACTGCCGGATTCTTTAAAGCACACCGACCGGTATCCGAGCCAGCTGTCGGGCGGACAGTGTCAGCGCGTCGTCATCGCCATGGCCCTGGCGTGCAAGCCGGGGATTCTGCTCTGCGACGAGCCCACCACGGCGCTGGACGTCACCGTGCAGCGGCAAATCATCGAGACGATTTCGGCGCTGCAGAAAGAGCTGGGATTTGCCATGGTCTTCGTCACGCACAACCTGGCCATTGCGGCGGCGATGTGCTCCAAGCTGTGCGTGATGAAGGAAGGGCGAATCGTCGAGCAGGGAGAAGCCCGGGCTATTTTGCAGAATCCACAAGATCCTTACACGCAAATGCTGATGAACTCGGTGCTTCCCGTACCTGAGCTGGAAGGGAGCGTTTAATATGGAGTCAGCCCTGCAAGTCAAAAATCTGACCGTCCATTATGGCGGGTTTACGGCGCTCGATGGGGTCGATTTAAACATAGAGCGGCATGCCACGCTCGGTCTTGTCGGCGAGAGCGGCTCGGGGAAATCGACGCTGGCCCGGGTTGTCGCCGGGTTGATCGCGCCGGATGAAGGGCAGATTCTACTGGAATCGGAACTCTTGACGAAGAAGAGAAGCCGCGAGCAGCATAAAAAGATCCAGATGATTTTTCAGAATCCCGACGCCTCGCTTAATCCCAAGCATTCCATCCGGCAGATCCTCAGCGAAGCGTTATTGTTCCATCGTATCGTGGACCGCAAGCAAGTCGAGCGGCGGTGCAGGGAATGGCTGGACCGGGTCCACATTCCGGGGAACGCTTTGGACCGGTATCCCCATGAATTCTCGGGCGGCCAGCGGCAGCGGATTGCCATCGCTCGCGCTTTAAGCGTGGAACCCCGCATACTGATCGCGGATGAACCGACGAGCGCGCTGGATGTATCCGTTCAGCGCAGCGTGCTGGACTTGTTTAACACGCTGAAGGAGGAGCTTCAGCTGACCATGCTGTTTATTTCCCATGACCTGGGAGTCATTCATGAAATCAGCGATACCGTGGCGGTCATGAAACAGGGGAGACTCGTGGAGGTCCAAGCCAAGGCTCCGTTCTTCGCCCGCCCCGAAACGGCATATAGCCGCGAGCTGCTGTCCGCGGTTCCGAGAATGCCGAAGCTCAGCACAACACCAGGAGGTAATCATGAGTCAAGAACCTAAAAATAGAGGCTTTGCCGGATTCGTACCGCTGTCGCTTTCCGAGTTTGAGACGTTGACAGGACAGCTCTCCAAGCTGTTGTCAACGCAGCATGCCCCCGTGATCATTCCCGGGGAGGCGATCCTCGGCATCGAGGCGATGGCCGCGGGGATCGCCTCGCCCGGCCGAAGGATTTTGAATGTGGTGACGGGCCCTTACGGAAGCTTGTTCGGCAAGTGGCTGGAACGCGGCGGCGCGGAAGTCGTCCAAGTGGAAGTCCCGTTCGACGAGGTCGTTACCGCGGATGAAATTGGGAGGGCGATAGAGAGGCACAAACCGTGTGCTCTCTCTTTTGTGCAGGCGGAAGTGGTCACGGGCGGTTCCAATCCGGCCGAAGACATATTAAAGGCGGCGCGCGAGTTCAACCTCATCACGGTCATGGACTCCGTGTCGGCGGTGGGGGGAGAGGCCCTGCCGGTCGATGCGTGGGGCGTTGACTTCGTGGCGGTAGGCGCGCAAAAAGCTTTGGCCGGTCCCAACGGCGTCAGCGCCGTAAGCATTTCCCCGCGCGGCTGGGACTTCCTTGAATCGAACGCCCATGCGCCGCGCAACTCCATCTTGTCCCTGCTGGATTTGAAGCCGAACGAGCAGGGAACGGCGCCGGTACGGGTGCCGCCGAATATTCCGACCCTGGAGGCCAGAGCTTTGATCTCCGCTTTGGCGCGCGTGGAGGAGGAAGGGTTGGAGCAGGTGATTCGGCGGCATGAACGGGCCGCCGCCTCTGCGATTGCGGGCATCCAAGCCTTGGGGATCGCGCCATGGCAGAAGGACAGCCGATATTATTCGACGCTGACGACGACCGTGCAGATCGCCGGTGAACCGGGTTTGCGGATCGGCCAACCCATCGGCATCGTCGCTCCCGGAGACGGGGAGCTGTTCGGACAGCTGCTGCGCATCAACCACTTCGGAGCGAACGCTTGCCGGGAGAGCGTCGAAGAAGCCATCCGGACACTTGCGGGGCTGGTGAACCGCGATCCCGAACCGTCTGTCGAAGCGATCAAGAAAGTATGGGGGGAATGAGACCATGATCGGCAAAAGCCCTGCATCGCAGCCCCAAACCCTTCATCAAGTGTATATAGCGGGGATGGGGGAGAAAAGGTTTGACATCTCGATCCGAGACGGCCGGTTCGCCTCGATTACCGAAGCCGATCCGCGCCGTCCAGCCGAACCGGATCAGGCGGCCCGGGAGATCTGGATCAGTCCGGGCGTGATCGATCTGCATACCCATCTGGCTTGGACCGACTTTGACCATGCCGATCAGTTGAAACGGGATCCGCATGAGGTGGAAGTGATGCAGGCCCGGGCTTTTGAAGCCACCCTGCGCACCGGCGTGACGACGGCGAGGGATGCGGGCGGGATTCGGCCCGGGACCGTGCGGCATATCGTCGAGCACTATGGGCAGCCCCTGCGGGTACAGACCTGCAGCGATATGTTGGGGGCGGCCGATGCCCGCGGGGTTCAACATCTGGGACGGCGTCTCTCTGAGATTTATGAGACCGGTGCGGGCTGGGTCAAAATCATGGCGACAGGCGGCCTGGGAACGCCGGCGGAGCAGGTGCTCGATCCGAACTTCTCCGAAGCGGAGTTCCGTTTTATCGTCCGCCATGCGCATGAGCATCACAAAAAGGTGATGGTTCATACCTGGGGCGGAGTCACCGTCGATTGGTCGATCGCCGCGGGAGTGGAGTCCATCGAGCACGGGATGTTTTTGACGGCGGATCAGGCCGGACGGCTTGCCGAAGCTGTGGGCGCCTTTGTGCCCACGGCGTCGATTTATCGCATCGCGGCCGATCCGCATGGCGTGCTGGGCCTGCCTCCGGTGATCCGCGACCGGGCGGCTCGCGCCGCCGAAGCCCATCCGAAGGCGCTGGCCTATGCCATGTGTGCGGGCGTCCGGATCGGCTTCGGCACGGATTACGCCACCCCCGCCCTGCACGGGCACAACCTTCAAGAGCTGGACGTCTTGAAGGATTACGGCCTGTCCTGGGCCGATGCGTGGCGGGCCGCCACCGGGACGGCCGCCGAGATTCTCGGCAGCGGCGGCGAGCTGGGGAAGATCGCGGAAGGGTACGTGGCGGACGCGATTCTTTTTGACGCCGATCCTTACCGGGCGCAAACGGCGGCCGAGCTGCAGAAAAGCATCGTATCCGTTATGGTCGGAGCGGGATAAGGCGTTTAAAAATTGAAGCAAAAGCAGAAACAGAGACAGAGACAGAGACAGGCCTTTGCGTTGAAAGTTGAAGCGGCCTGTTGAGTTGAGGCAGCAGCAGCCCTTAGGGGCTGCTTTTTTTGTGCGAAAAAAACCAGGAAAGTGGCAGAAATGCAGTACAAGTAAAGATTGTTGCGTGGTAGCCGTGTTTTCTCGCAGATGAGGGCAGGGGGGGCAGGTGGATAGGGGCCTGGAGAGGCGCTATTTTGTCGAAAATGAACGGTTGGAGCGAAATAGCGGCATTTTGGGGTCTTATTTTAGAGAAAGTCGGGCAAAAACCGGATTTTTGAGCTCGCATCAGAGAAATAGGGCCCTTTTTAGCCGCTATTCTTCCCGAAAAAGCGAATCTGGACGAAATAGCGGCCCAAAACGCCGCTATTATAACGGACGGCCAGAAAAAGCTGCGGACCGGCAGCACTATGTCAGGGTTAATGCAACGTCAGTGCCCTTTAGGGCCGCTATTTATTCTCCCAGAGCACCGGCCCATATCGCCACGCGATCGGCTTTTTTTCCATTTAAGATTCACTAAAGGTTCCTGCCCTAAGATAAGGCCATGGAGATCACGGAAGGAGGTGAACGCCAATGAAACGATCTTCAATGCTTCTGAGTATCGCCCTTGCGGGAATCGCCATCTTGCTGATTGCCTTAGCATTCAAAATGAGCATGGCGCCCTCGTTCGGCGAACCGCTCCCTCACCGCCAGGCATGGCATGATGGGATGCGGCACGGTCAGCATGGATTTGCGTTCGCGATGAAGGAGGCGGGGCGGATGAAGCCGGAGACGGCCGGTTTGGCCGGGTCGGCAGCCGCAGCAGCCTCGGCAGGAACAACGCTGCTGAAACTGGCGGTCTTGCTCGGGGGCGTAGCTCTTTTTGCAAAAGGTACGGGGATGCTCAAATGGATCGGAGCCGGATTCGCGGCCTTATGCACGCTAAGTTTGCTGACGCCGCTTTGGGGCGTGATCGCGCTGCTTCTCGCTTTTTGGCTGTACCGACGATTTGGAAATTATCATCTTAACCATACATCCCCCCAGGCTCTAATCGCCTACACTTCTTCGATGGAAGCCAGTGTAAGCCGGGGCCGGTTCCTGGATGAATGGGAACGGGATCAACATAAAAAGGAGGACTAACCACATGGGGATTTTCGGAAGAATCAAAGATATTGCCGCGGCTGATGTGCATCGGCTGCTGGATCAGGTGGAGGACCCGGTCAGCATGGCCAAATATTATATCCGGCAGCTGGAGGAGCAGATCGACAAGGTCCGCGCGGCGCTGGAGGTGCAAATCGCGGCGGAGCAGCAGTTCGATGTGTTGATCGCCAGAACCATCCAGGTGGTGGACAAGCGTTCCCGCCAGGCCAAGCTTGCGGTGGACCGCGGCGAGGAGGATATCGCGAAGCTGGCGATTCAGGAGAAGCTGCATCATGCGAAGCTGCATCAGACCTACATGGAGCAGCGCGAAGCGATCCGGCAGCAGATGGAGGCCCTGCGCGAGGAACTGGGGCGCCTGATCGACCTGCGCCGGGAGCTGAACGACAAGCTGACGTTCCTGATGGCGCGCATGAACGCGGCGGCGGCTTTGCGGGCTACGGCGCGTACTGTTCCGGCGATCGACGCGGGCCGAATTTCCCGTGGATTCGATCAAATGGAGCAAAAGATCATGCGGCTGGAAGCTAGTACCCTAGCCTATCAAGCGGTGGGTCAACCGACTTCCCGTCTGACGGACTGGTCGGAGCAGGATGAGGTGCAGGCGGAACTGGATAGTCTTAAAGCAGCCAGACAAAGCTCATAAACACTTAACTGAGGAGGAAACCTTCATGAATAAAAAACTACTTGCAGCTGGTGCGCTTGCTCTGACGATGACATTAGGCGGCGGTGCCGCCCTGGCCGGACAAGCTAATGCCGCGGCGGCGGATACGGCGGGCGGCACACAGCAATCATTCACTTCAACGGATACGTCCGCGAAAGGCACGATGAAAAAGAGAGGCGGCGCCCAAAAGTTGGACCACGCGGCGATCGCATCGCTGCTGGGGATGACCGAGGAGGAGCTGCGGACGGCCCAGCGTGAAGGGAAGACGTTGGCGACCCTGGCTGGTGAGCAAAGTATCGTGGTTCAGTCGGTGATCGATTTGGTCTCGGAGCAACTCACTGCGAATCTGGATGCGAAGCTGGCGGAAGGCCGCCTGACGCAGGATGAATACAGCATGGAAAAAGCCGAAGTCTCGACGAAAGCGGCGGAACTGGTGAACCGGGTGCCGGGCGGAAAAGGCGGGTTTGGCGGACGCGGCGGAACTCATCTGGATAAGGAGGGCATCGCCTCGCTGCTCGGTGTGACAGCGGACGAGTTGAAAACCGGCTTGCGTGCGGGCAAGTCTCTGGCTACCCTGGCTGACGAAAACGGCGTGTCCCAGCAATCGGTCGTTGACCTCGTCACGAGCGAGTTGACCGCCGCGCTCGACAAGCGGTTGGCCGACGGCAAAATTACGCAGACGGAGTATGACAGCCGCAAGGCCGGTTTGGCGGATCAAGCGCTGGAGATCGTGAACGGGACGCAGCCGGATAAGGGCGGCCGTCAGGGGCATGAATCTCAGCCGAATCCGGATGAAGCCCAAACGGAAGCGCAAGCACAGACGACGGAAAGCTGATGAAGAGAATCCCTCTGCTTCGAATGAAGCGGGGGGATTTTAAATGTTGAGACAGCCTGGTAACTTAAGAAATAGAGCAGAGTTGCTTTACTTTGACAATCTCCAGGAAGATGTATACATTTGTAATCGTATACTTGTCGTATACATAGGTATTTGCGAGTGAAGGAGAGGATGGAAATCATGAGTAAGGTGATAGAGGCCATTAAGGCCCGGAGAAATATAAAGGCGTTTAAACCCGATATGATCGATGAAAAGGAATGGCTATCTTGGCTGGAAGCCGCCAGCTTCGCTCCCAACCACCGGATGAACGAGCCTTGGGAGGTTTTGGTTGTCGGGCCGGAAACCAGAACCGGTTTGGGCCATAAAACCGATTTTGGCGGGGCGCCCGTCGTGCTTGCAGTCCTGTCGAAACCTGCGCCAACGCCTTTGGAGCGCGACGAGAATGTGATGGCGGTCTCCTGCTTTATCCAGAACTTCATGCTGGCCGCTCATGAAGCGGGCGCCGGCGTATTCTGGTCGTCCATCGGCGCTTCGCCCCGTAACCGCGAGGTTCTCGGCGTTCAGGAAGGTTACGATGTCATCGGCGTCCTGGGTGCCGGCTACCCGGCCGAAGTGCCGGAGGCGAAGGCAAGAACACCGATTACCTCGAAAATCGCGTATCTGCCTTGAACGGTTATCGTCTGTTTTTCGTGTAGGATAGCCAGCTTCTCCGGGGATATTTTCCTAAGGTATAATGTGGAAAAAGTGGGGGATTTCATGGGAATCTCCCAACCTAGTTACTAGTTGCAGGTTAAACGTTGCTGACGACATTCACCATGTAGATATAAAGCCCCACCGTTGGAGTCTATACGCTTAACCATAAATAACGGGAAAACCTCCAGTTAATTTACCGATCTTGACCTTTGGAGCCAATTTAACTGGAAAAGTTCCATCTATTTCGCGACCTAATGGCCGATATACGCAATTTCGGTCAAATTAACGGGAGTTTCTCCAGCTAATTTGCCTCAGCAGCCGCTTAGGCACCAAATTAACGGGAGGAATTCCCGTTAATGATAAAGCGGCATATCCTTTTGGTGCGAATGTGAAGCGAACATGATTTCCTAGGGGGATTCGCACCAAATTATTTTACTTTAGTATCCTTATTTTCATAAAATAAACAGAAAAATTAATCACTTATTTGTTTAAAGTAGTGATTTTGTAATTTTTAAAGCGACATTTTAACAGTATATGTTAAAACACGCTGTCGCACCCTATGCGGGTGCGTGGATTGAAATAATGTCTGATCCGTTGTTGATTAATATATAAAGTTGAGTCGCACCCTATGCGGGTGCGTGGATTGAAATGGGCCGGGTGCTTTGTCCATATCGAAATCGAAGAAGTCGCACCCTATGCGGGTGCGTGGATTGAAATCCCCGGGGTATTATTACGAAGATAATGTATACAGTCGCACCCTATGCGGGTGCGTGGATTGAAATACTGACAACTCCACCACGACCATCATCCGCAATTGTCGCACCCTATGCGGGTGCGTGGATTGAAATCATATTGGGCTGTGTGTATATTACCGTAGTTTCGTCGCACCCTATGCGGGTGCGTGGATTGAAATTTGGTCTTTTTGGCTATTACCTACGCCAACGAATGTCGCACCCTATGCGGGTGCGTGGATTGAAATACCACCGCCGATGCTTTGTCTCCGGGAAGAATATTGTCGCACCCTATGCGGGTGCGTGGATTGAAATATCAACCCATACTGTGACATCTTCCAAGTAATAGAGTCGCACCCTATGCGGGTGCGTGGATTGAAATTATACTCGGCTGGGCGTTTCGTTCGCTGATGGATGTCGCACCCTATGCGGGTGCGTGGATTGAAATAACATTCAGACGGAAGTGTTTCGGGATACAGTCCTTGTCGCACCCTATGCGGGTGCGTGGATTGAAATTGATAAGACCATAAGAGCTAACCATCCTTGGGTCGTCGCACCCTATGCGGGTGCGTGGATTGAAATCCAAGTAGCCAATGCGCTGTATATGTCAGGGACAACGTCGCACCCTATGCGGGTGCGTGGATTGAAATCATAAATCATTCCGGTTTTGCTCTTTATAATACCGTCGCACCCTATGCGGGTGCGTGGATTGAAATATCAATGCACCCGAGGCACTCCCCTACTGGCTCCGTCGCACCCTATGCGGGTGCGTGGATTGAAATTTCGAGGCATATGACGAAGTACCAGAGGAATGGGTCGCACCCTATGCGGGTGCGTGGATTGAAATCACAGCTAGTGGGGCATCGTTAAATAAAAATCTAGGGTCGCACCCTATGCGGGTGCGTGGATTGAAATTTCATAGAACCAAATACCTCGGATTGATCGGAACAGGTCGCACCCTATGCGGGTGCGTGGATTGAAATACCTATCAAGGTATCTCCAATTACGGCGGTACGCGAGTCGCACCCTATGCGGGTGCGTGGATTGAAATACCGATGAATTTTCCGAGTGAGCGTGACAGTTATCGTCGCACCCTATGCGGGTGCGTGGATTGAAATATATTCTCGGTCATGACCTCAGCCACTCGGCCAAGTCGCACCCTATGCGGGTGCGTGGATTGAAATATATTCCAGCGTGTGGATAACAAAGTGCTTTGCGTCGTACCCTATGCGGGTGCGTGGATTAAAAAATAAATCGTGACCAACCAGCGTAACGATTAACAAGTGCTCCACCAGACAACTTTAACTAACATAGAATTCCTGCAAATCTTCATCCTTTGGAGTTGAAAGAACGGCAGGCACCTTCATTATTTAGAATTACAACTTGGGTGTCAGAGTCGGGAGCTTCTCAACTTTTGCTAATACTGTCATGACGCTTCGGACGCAAAATTTAATACTTTTAATAAGGCAGCCCGGCAGGGCTGTTCTTTTTTTAACCAATAGATGTGCACACAACATGGGGACTGACGACACACACTTGAAAAAAAGAAATATTCATAGAATAATGTAGAATTTTGGAAGGGAAATGGGATAGTTCTGCAGAAATACTGAATAGCGGCTGAACGAGTCGTTTGAACTATTTCTTGAAAGGGGGAGCGGGTTATGGAGTTTATCGCTCATATCCGGGAAAGCGACCGGGAACGGCAACCCCTGAAGGCCCATTTGCACGGAGTTCGGCAACTGGCGGAATCCTTTGGGGCAAAGCTTGGAATCACCCATATAGCTGGGTTGGCGGGTTTGCTGCATGATATGGGGAAATTCTCGCACGAGTTTCAGAATTATCTGAATGAGGCGGTGAATCATCCGGAGGCTCCGCCCAAACGTGGGAGCGTAGATCATTCCACAGCTGGTGGCCGACTTCTCTACGATCTATACCACAAAAGCAACATTGAGCTGGAAAAGGGGATCCTGGCTGAAATCGTGGGCAACGCCATTATATCCCATCATTCTTATATACACGACTATCTGGATCCGGAATTGGAATCCCCCTATTTACGGCGAGTCAGAGACAAAGAAGATATTGTAGCGGAGTATGAGGAAAGTGTGCGCCGCTTCTTTGAACAAGTGATGAGCGAAGTGGAGTTTCGGCATTATGTCGATCAGGCTGTAAGGGAACTAAAGCAATATTTGTTGGCGCCTTCTTCTTTTAGCAGGGAAGCTAAATGCATGTTTTTAACAAAGTTTGTATTCAGCGCTCTGATCGACGGAGACCGTACCGATACTAGGCGTTTCGAAGACAATGTTGCTGATGGAGAGGAGGAGGCTCCTCCCGCCAATGAACTCTTTCAGGGTTATTACGATAAATTGATGGCTGTGATCCAGTCTATGGGTAAACAGACAGGCTCCTCTTCTTCCATTAACAAGTTAAGGAACGCCATGTCGGAGCAGTGTGACCGATTTGCGGATAGGCCGTCGGGGATTTACACACTATCTATTCCTACCGGGGGCGGGAAAACGCTGGCGAGCCTTCGATATGCCTTGAAGCATGCGATAACCCATGGCAAAAAACATATAATTTATGTGTTGCCCTACACTACGATCATTGAGCAGAATGCTGCCGAAGTCCGCAGAATTTTGCAGGATGACGCTCATATTCTGGAGCACCATTCCAATGTGATTGAAGATTTGGATGGGGATGATGAGGCGGATGACGGGCTTATGAATGTGCGGCAAAAGCTAAAGCTGGCCAAGGACAACTGGGACTCTCCCGTCATCTTCACTACATTGGTGCAGTTTTTGAATGTGTTTTATGCCAAGGGCAGCAGAAATATTAGGAGATTGCATAACCTTAGCGAGTCCGTGATTATTTTTGATGAAGTTCAGAAAGTGCCGGTTTCTTGTGTGTCTTTGTTTAATGAAGCGGTGAATTTTCTGAATGATTTCTGCCGTACGGGTATCGTGCTATGCACGGCGACCCAACCGGCGCTAAACTTTGTGAAGCATCAGCTCCAGATCCAACCGAATGCAGAAATGATTCAAGATCTGGGTCAAGTGATTACGGCGTTTAAGCGTGTAGAACTGATGGATGAAGCAAGTCATGAAAAATACACGAACGAGAAGCTGGCCAACTTTGTCCTCCATAGGCTGAAGGAAAAACGCAATATTCTAATTATTCTGAACACCAAAGCAGTAGTGAAGGATTTGTATCAGCGTCTCCTTAAACAGTTGCGGGAGATCCCGGTTTATCACTTAAGCACGTCGATGTGTCCGGCGCATCGGAAGGACAGGCTGGGCAAAATCCGCGAACATCTAGCGAATCAGGAGCAAATGGTTTGCATCAGTACACCGCTGATCGAAGCAGGTGTCGATGTCAGCTTTCAATGTGTCGTTCGTTCGCTGGCCGGGCTGGATTCCCTGGCTCAAGCGGCCGGAAGATGTAACCGGCACGGGGAAGACACCTTGCAGCAGGTTTATTTGATTGATCATGCGGAAGAGAATTTGCAGCATTTGCAGGAAATCGGCAAGGGCAAGGAAATCGCGAAGCGGATGCTCATCGATCTGCAGCATGAGGCATCCAGCCATGGCGGTGATCTTTTGTCGGTGCAGGCCATGACCTCTTATTTTCAACGGTTTTATACGGAAGTGAAGCCATTCCTGGACTTTAATGTTCCAAAATTGAATGTAGACATGACCACCTTACTCTTTGCCGGGTATAAGGAGAATAAATATTTCCAGGACTATTGCCTTAGCCATCAAAAGCGGCCCCCTCTGTTTCTGGTCAATAGCTATCGAACGGCCGCAGAGCATTTTCACGTCATCGATAATATGACCACACCGGTCATTGTGCCGTATGGAGAAGGCGAGGAGATCATTACCGAGTTGAACGGGGCAAAAAGTATCGAAGATTTCGGCAGGGTGATGCGGAAGGCGCAGCAGTTCACTGTAAATCTTTTTCCGTATGAGTTGGAGAAATTGAGTAAAAACGGCGGTCTGGAATACTGTCTGGATGGACAGGTACGGGTGCTAAAAGACGGTGCTTATAACGAGGAGTATGGGTTAGATCTGGAGAATGAGAGCTGGTCGGGGGCTAGTTTTTTTTGAAAAATAAAGCGTAACAGTGAACTCGAAAGGAGGTGAATCTATATGATCAGAAATTCTGTTGAATTTTCCGTCTATGGAGATTATGCCTTATTCACCGATCCCTTGACGAAGCTTGGCGGTGAGAAGCTGAGCTACCAGGTCCCGACCTACCAGGCGATCAAAGGGATATGTGAAAGTATCTATTGGAAGCCTACGATTCTTATGATCGTCGACGAGATCCGGGTAATGAAGGCGATTCGAATGGAGTCCAAGGGGGTTCGCCCCATTGACTATAGCGGCGGTAATACGCTTGCCAATTACACCTACTTAAAAGACGTGCATTATCAAGTCAGATGCCATTTTGAGTTCAATATGAACCGTCCGGATATGGCTTACGATCGGAACGAGCACAAACACCATAATATTCTTATGCGCAGCGTTAAGGCAGGAGGACGGAGGGATATTTTTCTCGGCACTCGGGAGTGTCAGGGATACGTGGAGCCTTGCCGGTTTGGAGAAGGTGAGAGTTATTATGACGACTATGGCGAAATCCACCTTGGCACGATGGTGCATGGGATCAACTACCCGGATGAAACGGGCAGAGACCAGTTGGAAGTACGGTTGTGGCAGCCGGTAATGAAGGACGGAATCATTTCGTTTCCACGACCGGAGGAATGTTCACAGGTCCGCGTGATAGCGGAGATGCAGCCGAAGCGCTTTGATTCGTCGGATGTAGAATCCGCAGACCAACTGTTGGCCAGTTGGGGAGAGGAGGAATATCTATGAGTTGGCTGCTCAGTTTATATGAAACTTATGAAGCCAATCTGGATCGTGTAGGCGAGATTGAACTGAATAACGGCCGGGAATACACACTCCTCCCCGTCTCGCATACGACTCAGAATGCACATATCGAGGTGCTCATTACGGAGGAGGGCGAGTTCCACTCGGCAAAAGTGATCGACAAAAGCGACGCAAGTACCTTGATTCCCTGTACCGAGAAGTCCGCCAGCCGGGCGGGGTCCGTCATCGCACCTTACCCGCTGCATGACAAATTAAGTTACGTGGCGGGGGACTTTGTGGCTTACGGCGGGAAAATTAAAGGTGAGGAGCCTTTTGAAACTTACATACATGAATTGCGGAATTGGGCGGAGTCACCTTATGCTCACCCCAAAATAGTAAGCATTTACCGGTATCTCAGCAAAAGAACGCTGATCCATGACCTGGTCGAACATCAACATGTTCTGGCGGTGGATGAGGACAACCGTTTGATTGAGAAATGGGACAAAAAATATGAAGCACGGTATCCTGATAAACCGGATATTTTTGGCGTCGTAGCGGGAGACCAAACCAGTGCGTTTGTCCGGTTCAATGTCTATTCGCCGGATCGTATTTTAGCGGACGTCTGGAAAGATCGCGAAGTGTACGATTCTTTTGTCGCTTATTACCAAGAGCGGCTGGGTGAGGAAGACATCTGTTACGTCACAGGAAAAAGTCTGCCCAGCACAGAACGGCATGCGAACAAAATTCGCAATGCGGCGGATAAGGCCAAGCTGATTTCGGCGAACGATACCAGCGGATTTACCTTTCGCGGGCGTTTTGTTCAGAGCAGGGATGCCGCCAACATCAGCTATGAGGTATCTCAAAAAGCGCACAATGCCCTGAAATGGCTCATTAACCGTCAAGGAAAGACGATAGATCAACGGGTATTCCTGGTGTGGGGCAATGATTCGTTATATATTCCCGATCCGTCGGAAGACACGTTCGCACTGGATCCGGACGCCATCCCGGCTGTGGTTTACAAGTCCAATACGAATGAAGCGCTAGCCCGGGAAGTAGCCAAAGCATTGGACGGATACAGGAATAAACTTGGGGAAAGAGTGGACAGCAAGCTCCAGCCGACCGTTTATATTTTGGTGTTGGATTCCGCTACTACAGGCCGTATGGCGGTTTTGTACTTCCGGAATATGAATAAGGAGCTGTATTTGGACAGGCTTGCCAAATGGCATAGCACCTGTGCCTGGCTTCACCGGTACCGGAAGAACGACCAGGGTGAATTTGTCGCATTTTACGGGGCTCCGGCCACCAAAGACATCGCATTTGCGGCCTACGGGCCCAGGGCGGGAGATAAGGTTGTCAAAGGTCTGATGGAACGCATGCTTCCATGTATCGTGGACGGTAGAGGGGTTCCTTTGGATATTATCACGAGCGCGGTCAACCGGGCCTCCAATCCTGTAGGCATGGAAAATTGGGAGTGGGAGAAGACGCTAAGTATCGCCTGCGCTTTAATTAACAAGCATTTAACGGATAAACAGGAGGGAATCGGAATGGCACTTGATGTAAACAGCGACGACCGCAGCTATTTGTTCGGACGCATGTTGGCCGTGGCCGATGTGCTTGAAAGACGGGCGCTTGGAAAAGAAGAGAAGCGGGCAACCAATGCCATACGCTATATGAATGCATTCTCCAAGCACCCCGAACGGACCTGGCGGATTATTCAGGAAGGTCTGCAGCCTTATTTGGCCCGATTGGGCAGGGATGCCGCATTTTGGACAAGAGTGATCGACGAAATCGGGTTCAAGTTCAAACCGGAGGATTTTAACAACAAACCGTTATC
The DNA here is from genome assembly GCF_020179875.1 of Paenibacillus sp. alder61. Taxonomy (NCBI): domain Bacteria; kingdom Bacillati; phylum Bacillota; class Bacilli; order Caryophanales; family Paenibacillaceae; genus Paenibacillus; species Paenibacillus sp. alder61. Next base: position 78,096 of record NZ_JAIUDG010000003.1, on the reverse strand, counting down.
CGGCAAGTATTTGCTTGGCTTTTATAGTCAGAGACATGTCTTTTATCAAAGTAAAAATCAAGAAAGCAGCACGGAAGCGGAAACATCATCAAATATGGAGGAGTGATTGGAATGAGCAGTTTGGACCATAAAATCGATTTTGCCGTTGTCTTGTCGGTGACTTGCGCCAATCCCAACGGCGATCCGCTAAATGGAAACCGTCCGCGACAAAACTATGACGGTTATGGAGAAATTTCGGATGTGGCGCTCAAACGGAAGATTAGAAATCGGCTGCAGGATATGGGGGAAACGATTTTTGTACAATCGAACGATCGTAAAGTGGATGAGTACGATAGTTTAAGAGAGCGTGCCGAAGGTAACGCGGAGCTGAACCAAATCTTGAAGGCAAAAACGAGTTCGAGCGACGACTTTGCCAAGGCGGCTTGCCGGGAATGGATCGATGTGCGCAGCTTCGGACAAGTGTTTGCCTTCAAAGGAACCGGTAATGGCGGAGGCGTCTCGGTCGGTGTAAGAGGACCCGTGTCCATTCATACGGCCAGAAGTGTAGATCCCATCGACATTAGTAGTATGCAGATTACCAAGAGTGTCAACTCGGAGCCGGGCAAAGACCGCGGGTCCGATACCATGGGGATGAAGCACCGCGTTGATTTCGGGCTGTATGTTTTCTATGGAAGTATCAATACCCAATTGGCGGAGAAAACCGGCTTTACTAACGAAGATGCGGAAAAAATAAAACAAGCCCTTTTGACGCTCTTTGAAAATGACCTATCGTCAGCCAGACCGGAGGGCAGCATGGAGGTGCATAAAGTGTATTGGTGGGAGCATAGTTCCAAATTGGGGCAATACTCCTCCGCCAAGGTGCATCGCTCCTTACAGGTCAAATCCAAGGTGGAGGAACCGCGTTCCTTTGAGGATTATGCCATCGAACTCTATGACTTGGATGGATTGAAGGCCGAAGTTTTGGATGGACGCTAATCAGGAAGATGATTATCTGATGCTGTCCGGCATTCAGCATTTTCAATTTTGCCAGCGCCAGTGGGCACTGATTCATATCGAACAGCAATGGGAAGAAAATGTTGGAACGATTGAAGGCCAGCATCTGCATCGTAAAGCCGATCAGCCATTCGTTAGGGAGAAGCGTGGCGACAAGCTGACCGTACGGGCGCTTCCCGTTAAGTCCGAGGAACTGAAAATCACGGGGATTTGCGATGTAGTCGAATTTATTCGAGATGAAGATGGTGTTGAAATTAGCGAGGCCGAAGGAAGGTACAAGGCTTGCCCCGTGGAATATAAGCGGGGCAAGCCTAAAAAGAACGACGCGGATATTTTGCAACTGGCGGCGCAGGCGATTTGCTTGGAGGAAATGCTGCTCTGCTCCGTTCCGGTGGGCTACATGTTCTACAATGAAATTAAACGCCGAGTCGAAGTACCATTGACCACGGAATTGAAAGATAAGGTACGGGGAATTGTTGCACAAATGTGGGATTACTATGGGCGAAGACATACGCCCCGGGTGAAGGTGGGTTCTTTTTGCCAAAGCTGTTCCTTGAAGTCGGTGTGTCTGCCGGAGGTTCTGCAAAAGCGTTCGGTGCGAAGCTATATTGAAGGGAAGCTGAAGGAATGAAGAAGCTGCTAAATACGCTGTTCATTAATCAGCCGGACGTTTATTTATCGCTCGATGGCGACAATATCGTACTTTTGAAAGAGCAGGAGAAACTGGGCCGCTTGCCGCTGCATAATCTGGAATCGATTATCGCTTTTGGATATACCGGGGCGAGCCCCGCGTTGATGGGCTATTGTGCGGAGCGGAATATCTCTATCGTCTTCATGACGATAAACGGGAGATTTCTGGCTAGAGTCATCGGCGCTAGCCGGGGGAATGTGGTACTCCGCAAGAAGCAATATGCCATCTCGGAGAACGAGACTTTGTCAGCCAGAGTGGCGCGTAACTTTATTTTAGGTAAGGTGTACAACCACAAATGGATGCTGGAAAGAATGACTCGGGATTATCCTTTGCGGATTGACGTGCCCCAGTTTAAGGAAGCTTCACTCCAGTTGTCGGAACTGATGATGGCCATCCGGGAATGTGAGGACCTGGACCGGCTGAGAGGGCTGGAGGGGCAGGCGGCGTTAAGTTACAACAAACTGCTGGACGCCATGATTTTGCAACAGAAAGAGGATTTTTATTTTCATACTCGGTCCCGGAGACCTCCGCTGGATCATGTCAATGCCATGTTGTCTTTAGCCTACACTTTGCTGGCCAATGATACGGCCTCTGCGCTGGAAGGAGTCGGACTGGATGCCTATGTAGGCTTCTTGCATCGCGACCGGCCGGGGCGAGTGTCTTTGGCCCTGGATGTGATGGAGGAACTACGCGGGGTATTTGCCGACCGGTTTGTCCTGTCGCTGATCAATAAAAAGATAGTGACTGCAAATGACTTTGTCCGCAAGGAGAACGGTGCCGTACTAATGACCGAGGACGCTCGCAAGAAGTTCCTTTCCGCCTGGCAGAGCAGGAAGCAAGAGAAAATGACTCACCCCTACCTGGGAGAAAATATCGCCTGGGGGCTGGTGCCTCACGTTCAAGCCTTGCTGTTGGCTCGATACTTGCGCGGGGATCTGGATGAGTACCCTCCATTTTTATGGAAGTAGGTGGATCGGATGCTGGTACTGATTACTTATGATGTAAGTACCGTTGATGCAGCAGGGCAAAGAAGACTACGTCAGGTTTCTAAAGCATGTCAAAATTACGGACAGCGTGTTCAAAACTCCGTATTCGAGTGTATCGTGGATGCGGCGCAATGGGCGACACTAAAAATCAAGTTGATGGAACTCATTGATCCGGAGCAAGATAGCCTTCGATTCTATCAGTTGGGCAATCAGTATAAGAATAAAGTGGAACATGTGGGAATCAAGGCGGCCCTCGATTTGGAGGGCCCCCTCATTCTGTAGTGCGAATGTGAAGCGAACATGATTTTCCCGGGGGATTCGCACTAAGGAATATACTTAATTTTCCATAATGTTCAGCTGATTTGACGTATGAAGGGAGAATATTTATCAAATAAAGGATAATAATTAGCAATATTTTCATATCATTACTTATTTTATGCCGAAAATCGGAGTCGCACCCTACGCGGGTGCGTGGATTGAAACCACGGCCTGTGGGGCGATCCTGCGTATGAATTCGAGTCGCACCCTACGCGGGTGCGTGGATTGAAACTAGTAGAATCGGGCTGAAAATGATACGCCTGTTTGTCGCACCCTACGCGGGTGCGTGGATTGAAACGACTGTAATCCATTTCAAGCGCAGCAGCTTGCAGGTCGCACCCTACGCGGGTGCGTGGATTGAAACAAACTGCTGAATCTGTTGGAAGCTATTACGCCCGGGTCGCACCCTACGCGGGTGCGTGGATTGAAACATGCTAAGGTCATTTAATAACACAGCGTTATATACGTCGCACCCTACGCGGGTGCGTGGATTGAAACATCAATGAACCCGGCCTTTACAGTTTGATCTTGTCGCACCCTACGCGGGTGCGTGGATTGAAACTCTGGATTTCTTTATTCCTAGCACTTACAAGGTTGAGTCGCACCCTACGCGGGTGCGTGGATTGAAACATGCAGGAAATCAAGGCGCTGTTGATCAAGTGGAGTCGCACCCTACGCGGGTGCGTGGATTGAAATATCGAATGACCATCCCAACCGAATGTACTCGTCGCGTCGCACCCTACGCGGGTGCGTGGATTGAAATGGCACGAACGAGGTCTCAAGGAATACGTCCTCGGTCGCACCCTACGCGGGTGCGTGGATTGAAATAATGTGCAACAGCCGGGCAAAAACTCACTTACGTGTCGCACCCTACGCGGGTGCGTGGATTGAAATTATTCCCAGTAGGTTGTTGTTGCTGTTGTTTCCGTCGCACCCTACGCGGGTGCGTGGATTGAAATGTCCAAGTCCAGATACATGCATTCCACCGTATGACGTCGCACCCTACGCGGGTGCGTGGATTGAAATATCCGTCCAATACCAAAATTGATGGAGACCTGGGGTCGCACCCTACGCGGGTGCGTGGATTGAAATAGCTATGCAAGATTTGGGAGGCCAGATTACCTACAGTCGCACCCTACGCGGGTGCGTGGATTGAAATATAATCTCCTAATTCATTATCAATCACATCAATTACGTCGCACCCTACGCGGGTGCGTGGATTGAAATTTGGCGAAATATAATACGGAGACGTCCATCAATGGTCGCACCCTACGCGGGTGCGTGGATTGAAATAAAATCAGCGCTGGTCAGTTCTTTCATGCCCTCCACGTCGCACCCTACGCGGGTGCGTGGATTGAAATCGCAAGGCGAGCGACCGCATTCGTGTACTTTTTGTCGCACCCTACGCGGGTGCGTGGATTGAAATTGAGCCAGTTGCGCCCGCTCCTCATTTGCCTGCTTGTCGCACCCTACGCGGGTGCGTGGATTGAAATCCCAACAAGGATGCAGGTCTTGCTTGCGGTTACCGCGTCGCACCCTACGCGGGTGCGTGGATTGAAATAGATATACCGACCAACCCGTGATTTCGTTGTATACGTCGCACCCTACGCGGGTGCGTGGATTGAAATGATCAACTGGATTGCATACGGGGAATGAATAATGTCGCACCCTACGCGGGTGCGTGGATTGAAATCGGTTTGGCGAAACCCGCCAATTCCATAATTTCCGTCGCACCCTACGCGGGTGCGTGGATTGAAATGGGAACAAAGTAATTTCAAATTTAAAATCGACATGGTCGCACCCTACGACGATGCGTGGTAGGCTTCTTATCCAAGCGAAAACTTGACTCCGCTAAAATCATAATCCCGATACCTTCCCCTCTTTAGGAAACGCCAACTCGTTTCCCGGAGGGGTATTTTTTTGGCAAAAATTAATTCACGCCGACAATATTAAAATCCTCTAAATTTATTCCGATAAAGACTTATTGCATATTCACACTTAAAAAAGGGAAGGGCGGAGACAGCAGGGATTTACAGACAAGAGGACATCGGAACGTAGTGAGAGATGGAACGTCGCTAAAGTTTATTTCATCCAAGAAGGAGCAACCCAGAATTGAAAAAGGACAAATGGTTATCAGCGGTTCTATCTTTCGTATTGTCGGCAAGCTTTGTGCTGACCTCCGCTTATACGGGAACGCAAGTTGCGTATGCAACGGGTTCAATAGTTAATGTAGACAGTGTGGAAATAACCGGAGATGTTGAGGAAGTGTACGTGGGCGAATCCGTGCAGATGACCGCCCGAGTGCTGCCGACCAATTCCACAAATCAAGGAATTCATTGGTCGGTTCTATATAGGGACGGGGTAGCGAACATCGATTCGGAGACCGGTATTTTGTGGGGAATTTATCCGGGAATCGTCGAGGTGTACGCCTTGGCCGATGAGAACAATGTCATCCGGGCCACAAAGCAGATTATGGTTAAAGGGCAGACCTTGCCCACCAGTATGACGATCAGCAATCAGGAAAACACAACCCAAGTTACTTTGGGAGATTCTTTACACTTTATGGCGGATATTCTGCCTGCCGACGCCTTTAACAAAAAGGTGGTTTGGTCGATCAACAACCTGCCGACACCGGGGGTGGACGATCAGGGACAACCTGTTACTCTGCCGGGAGGCTACGGTAGCTTCGATGAGAATGGCGTACTGACCACAACGCAGACGGGTAGAGCCGAAGTAATGGCCATATCCCTCGGCAATCCCAACCTGAGAAAAACGATGCAAATTGAAATTGTTCCGCCTCAGGTCGATGTGAGCGGAATTACGGTTTCTTCTTTGACCGATGAAGTTTATACGGGGGGCAAGTTGTCTATGACTGCAACGATTACCCCATCTAACGCGACGGACAAACGGGTAACCTGGAGTATAGTGCCTTTGGACGGCCAAGCCTTGATTCACCCCGTTAGCGGTGAGGTCAGCGGGTTAACTCCCGGTCAAGTGAAGGTTGTCGCCACTTCGGTGCAGAATCCGTTCCTTAGCGGAAGCAAGACCATTACGGTTAAGACGCCTCCGGCGATCCCCGTATCTTCCATTGCGATCACTTCGCCCGATACCGTTCAGGTTGAAAATACGTTGCAGTTGACCGCAAGCGTGCAACCGGACAATGCCCATAACCGCGGAGTGACTTGGAGCGTGCAGAACGGAACGGGATCGGCGACAGTGGATGCCGCCACCGGTTTGCTCACGGCAACGGGGGTTGGGAAGGTAACCGTCACCGCTACGGCGGCCGACGGCAGCGGTGTTTTTGCGACTCAGGAGATCACGGTGACGCCGATTCTGGTGAACGAGATCGTGGTGACGAGCGAAGGATCCACGGCCTCGGTCACTGCCGGAAACAAGCTTCAATTTGCGGCGGAGGTAAAACCGTCTAACGCGACCAACAAGAACGTGATTTGGACGGTTGCGAATGAAACGGGCTCCGCAGTTATTTCCGACGCGGGCTTGTTGACCGCCAACGCGGCGGGAACCGTAACCGTGAAAGCGACTGCCGCTGATGCCAGCCGCACTGTCGGCACATTCCATTTGACCATCCAGGCTGCGGCTCCGGGATCCAATCCCAACCCATCCGACGGCGGACCTACCGGTGACGGCGGCTCCGGCGGGGGAAGCGGCGGCGGATCTAATGGCGGCGGATCTACCGGCGGGTCCGGTAGCGGCACTTCCGGCGGTTCAGGCGGCAACACGACATCGGCACCTACACCAACACCGGCAGGCAACACCAAGGAGATTGAGGTCATTGTGGATATGGGCCAAGGTCAATCCGAAGTCTCCAAAGCGAAGATTCAGCGTACCACCGGAACGGACGGGCTCGTCAAGGATCATGTAACCCTCGGCCGGGAGAAGGCGCAGGAAGCGGTGGACAAGGCCGTGGCCGCAAATCAGCCGACCGTGCGAGTCGTCATTCCGGACGAGAAGGACGAGGTCGGCGAGACCCAGGTCAACGTACCGGTTTCCGCGTTGAACGTCGTAAGCTCCGGGGGCAAAAACCTGGAGATTTATACGGAGAACGGCAGTGTACTCGTACCGAATGGTTCGCTGTTGAACTTCCCGGATGATTTGTATTTCCGATTGGTGCCGGTAAAACAAAAGTCCGAACAAGAGGTTATCCGCGACCGCGCCGTGAAAGAGCCGGTGGTTGCGACCATTTCAAAGGAACTGGCGCCATTCGTGGTGAGCCGTCCCATGACGATCGAAACCAATATGCAGAGCCGCCCGGTTACCCTGGTGCTGCCGCTGCGCGATGTAACTATACCGACCGGCGAGCAGGAGAAAAAGGCCTTCCTCGATTCGCTGGCGATTTATATCGAACATAGCGACGGATCGAAGGACTTGGTTCGCGGATCGGTTGTGGATTATGGAAACGGGGAGCAGGGGCTCCAGTTCCAGGTGAACAAATTCAGTACCTTTACCATCCTAAGCTGGGATGGAAAAGAGTTGACCACTCACCAGGCGTACATCAAAGGTTATCCGGACGGCACCTTTAAGCCCGATCAGTCTGTAACCCGGGCGGAAATGGCCATGATGCTGGCGCGGAACCTGGGCTATGCGGGTACGGCAAGCCGCGCGGTTTACCCGGATATGGCGGACGGCTATTGGGCCAATGGAGCGATTTCGTTTGTAAAAGAGAAGAACCTGATGGTCGGGGACGAGCGCGGGAATTTCCGGCCGGAAGCGGCCGTAACCCGCGCCGAAATGGCGGTGACTGCCGCCAGAATTAAACAACTGGCCCCAATGGGCGACGCGGAGGCAAGTACTGCCTTTAACGATATCCAGGGCCACTGGGCCGCCGGGTACGTCGCGGCGGGTAAAGCGTCCGGCGTGATCGCTGGCTACCAGGACAGCAGTTTTGCTCCATCGAAGGAGCTCACCCGTGCGGAGACCGTCACAATCGTGAACCGGTTATTCGACCGCGGTCCTTTGTACGGCGTAGACAACCGGTTTTGGAGCGACGTAGATACCGCACACTGGGCCTATCAAAATATTATGGAAGCCTCCTACAGCCATGACTATGATGTCCGGGCCGAAGGCGGCGAGCAGGTGAAATAATATAGAAGGGCTCCGGAGAAATGCCCGTCCGGAGCTCTTTCTTTTTCCGCATATGTTACAATGGCAATAAATTAAATCAGAGATTGGAGAACCTACCATGTCTAATTTGCCCAACTGTCCGCAGTGCGGATCGGAGTATACCTATGAGGACGGTAGTCTATTGGTTTGTCCGGAGTGTGCCCATGAGTGGATGCCCGGGGCCGAGAGCGGGACGGAGCCGGTTGAGGGTGCCAAAACGGTCAAGGATGCCAACGGAAACGTGCTGCAGGATGGCGACTCGGTAACGATCATCAAGGATTTGAAGGTGAAGGGGAGCTCGTCCGTTTTGAAAATAGGAACGAAGGTCAAGAGTATTCGGCTGATCGAGGACGGAGACCACAACATCGATTGCAAAATCGACGGATTCGGGGCGATGAAGCTTAAATCGGAGTTTGTGAAGAAGGCTTAAACGGAGAATTTTAAATCGTTTGGAAGACTGGGGGCGCGGAGCGCGGCCCCTTGTTTTTAGTGGCTTTAGCCAGTTAATCACGAGAAGCGTGCGAAACAAAAAACACCTGCTATGAAGGGTGGTGTAGTGACTTCCAACTCCAAAAGGATGCAAATTTGCAGGTATTTAGGCCGATTTGCGAGGGGGATGCGGAAAAAGATGCAAATCTGCAGGAATTTCTAGCGATTTTAGAGAAACGAGCCGGTTTCGTCAAAAATTCCTGCAGATTTGCAGGAATTTTGAAATTTTTGGCCCCGAACTAGAAAAAGCATGCAGATTTGCAGGAATTCTATATAATCAAGGTTGCCTGAAGGGACTAGTAATAAACGCACCCCTTCAGAGGTAGGCAAAAGCGGCAACGGCATAAGTAGCTATTTCCGCAGCCACGGCTAACGAACCTCAGTTTGGGTCCGCGCTCACGAGGCGAAATTCGCTCTATTGCCAATCCCCCACCCCGACGCTACGATAAAAAAGATGGCAGTTAGAATAGGAAGGTGGGACCGGATTGGGAAGAAGCAAGGTGAATTTGCTGACGAAGCTGTTGATTTCTTATCTGCTCGTACTGCTGTTTCCGGTGATGATTCTGTTGTTTTACTACTATCCGTACTCGGCGGAGGTCGTGAAGCAGAAGGAGCTGGACTGGAACGCCCATATTACGGAGCAGTTCATGACTTCCATGGACACGTTCACGCGCTATGTCTACAATCTGCCGTTCGAGCTGGTGCAGAACCGCGAGTTCAGAATGTACCAGGCGGAGGAGATCGACTATCAGCGGGTGCTGATTGCCAATGAGATGAAAAAATACAACGCGACCGATGCGTTCATCTACAACACCTTGCTGTACGTAAAGAACATCGGTTATTTGTTCTCTAAAACTGGAAGCGCATACATGCTGGAGGATATGGCGAAACCGGGGGTCGGTTTTTACTACGAAAATTGGCCGTACGAGGATTTGGTGGAGACGCTGGATACGCTGGACGCCACGATCGTCCGGCCCGTGGAGGATGTGGTTATTCCGGGGAATAACCGGATGCGGATGCTGACCTTCCTGCAGCCGCTCCCGGTCGGCGGCTCCCATTCTCCCGGCGCGGTGCTGATCATGGTCCGGGAGGATACGATTCTCCGCATGATGAAGTCGGTGTCGGAAACGTACCGCGGGGAGTTTTTTATATTTGACGGACAGGGAAAACCGCTGGTGGCTTCCAACGGGTCGTTGTACCGCAGCTCGGACGACTTGTCCCGGCTGGTGGACGGGATGGGTCAGACGGCCGGCCCCGTCTCCGGCATTCACAAGATCAACGGCGTCTCCTATCTCGTGTCGGCGACGGTATCGGAAAAGAACGGGTGGAAGTACGTCAGCATGCTCCCGGAATCGGCAACCTTGCAGGGCATTCGCACGATTCAGCGGAACACGGCGCTCCTGGTCGGACTGATTCTTTTGCTGGAAGTGATTGTGATCTACGTTTCGATCCGCAAAAACTACCACCCGATCAAACGGCTGGTCGAGGTGGCCACGGCGCTTTTTGAACCGGGAGCCTCCAAGCCGATGAACGAAATCGAGACGATTCGTTATACCCTGAACGGACTGTCCGCGGCCAACAGCCGGCTGGACGAGGAGGTCAAGGGGACGCTGCCCTTTATGCGGGACAATGTCCTGCTTGAGCTGGTGAACGGCCATTTCACGGCCTGGTCGGAGTTTGAGCGGGAAGCGGTCCGGGCGGGAATTGTCCTGAACGGCCCCATGTTAACCGTAGCCGTCTTCTCCTGCGAAGCCGAGCGGGGCGGGGAGACGAACCGGGTGCTTGAATTTTGCAAAGCCCGGGAGTCCGAGCTGCCCGAAGGGATGCGGGGATACTTTTTCAAAAGTATGTATCATCACGAAATCATCCTGGTCTGCTCGCATGAAGCGGACGTTCCGGCGAAAGCGCATCTGGCGCGGCTGCAGGACGCGCTCCAGGCCAACATAGGGGAGAAGACCCTCGTCGGAATCGGCAGTCCGGCGGAAGCCCGCTGTCCCCACGGGGCGCACGTTTCCTATTTGCAGGCGCTGCGGACGGTGGAGCAGCTTCGGCTCGGCGGCACTTCCCGAATTCTCTCCTTTGAGGAAATCGAGGTATCCCCGTCCGGCACGGTTTCTTATTTCGCCGAACTGCTGCAGTCCCTGGAATTGTCCATCCTGAAAAATGAAGCCGCCCAAGTGGAGTCGCTGGTTGAGCGCATCATCGGGTATATCGGCGGGGAGGGGCTGTCCCCGCACATGCTGCGCAGCGTCTATTTGAACACGGCCAGCGTGATTTTTAACGGGCTGCAGCGCTTCCGCGATGACGATCAGCGCTTGCTGCGCCTGACGGATGCCGCCTTTCAGCCGCGCTATACGCTGGAACAAATGACGGGGATACTGCGGGAGAGCAGCGCCAAGCTCTGCGAGATGATCCGGGAGACGCTGCCCGCGTCCCCCCGTTCGGCCGACCGGGAGGATATCCTCGCGGTTCTCGAAGCGAAATGCCTGGACCCCAACTGCTCCCTGCAGCTCATGGCCGACCACTTCGGGATGTCGGTTTCGAATTTCAGCCACCATTTCAAAAAAACGGTGGGGCAAAACTTCAAAGAAACCCTCGACCGCCTCCGGATTCAGAAGTCCGCGCAACTGCTTCGGGAGAGCGAGGAAGCGTTGGATGCGATCGCGGTCCAAGTCGGGTTTACCAATACTTCGAGTTTTATCCGAACCTTTAAAAAAATCGTTGGCACCACCCCCGGGCAATACCGCCAAACTCACCGAAGTTGAGTCCCGAGCCGCTGAGGCCGCAACCGAAAAGCGCCGCAGCGGTTTTTTTGGCGATTAGGCGTGCGATTTAGAACCTTCATTTTTTGAAGATCCACAAAATTTGAATCCCTTGCTGCGATTAAACGCTTTCAAAAATTGCGAACCGCCGAAAAACTGCCCGTATACGCGGCCCGGAACCTCCCGTTACAGTCATAGGTGCCGGCTTAAGCCAGGCGAAACTGTGGCAGCGATCCACAAAAATCGATGTGCCCAAATTCAACGTGTGGAGGTAGAGAAATGCGAAAAAAGGTAACCGTTTTCACGTCGTTCGTCATCATCGCGGCCATGCTGTTGTCCGGGTGCGGCTCGGGAGGAGCAAGCAACAAGGCTTCGGAGGCGGCCGGAGAGGCGTCGGGAGAGAAGGTCAAGCTGACGGCGATTATGACGAAGCATCCGCTCACCAAGCCGCTGAAGGAAATGGAATGGCTGCAGCAGGTGGAAGAAGCCGCGGGGGTAGAGATCGAATGGCAGGAGATCACGTCCGACTGGGGGCAAAAGAAAGGAACGATGCTGGCCAGCGGCGATATTCCGGACTTGTTCATCGGCCCGAATGTCATTACGGATGCCGATTTCGCCCAGTTCCAGGGGTTGTTCCAGGATCTGTCCACGATGCTGGATCAGGCGCCGAACGTGCAGACCATGTTCAATGAGAAGCCGGAGACCCGGCTGATGGCCACGCAGCCGGACGGAAAGATTTACGGGCTCCCGAAGTATCAGCGTTTCTGGCCTTCGTCCGCCCAACGACAGTACATCAACCAAAAGTGGCTGGATGAACTGGGTCTCGCCATGCCGACGACCTGGGATGAGCTGTATGAGGTGCTCGTCGCGTTTAAAGAGAAGGATGCCAACGGCAACGGGGATCCGAACGACGAGATCCCGATGGATTGGCCGGGCGGCATCGGCGGCTACTTCAATCCGGCGGTACTGCTCGGGAGCATGGGTGTCACCCTGTCCGACGGGAACGCGGAGGGCTATTTCGTTGAAGGCGGCCAGGTGAAGAATTTTCTGATCGATGACCGCTACAAAACGATGGTCGCCTTCCTGAACAAACTGTACAAGGCCGGCTTAATCAATAAGGAAGTGTTTACCCATGATTATACGAAGTTCCAGTCGGTCGCCCGCGGCGAGGGAGATATCGCAAAGGTCGGGTTCACCTGGGGCTGGGTGGCCTCGGACCGTTTCGGGGAACAGCTTGCCCCGCAGTACGCGTCCATGTCTCCGCTGAAGGTTTCCGCCGATTATACCGGGAAGCTGGGCTGGAGTTACGACCATTACAACCTGAACTACGGTGTGAACCATATCGTGATGTCGGCCAAAACCAAGCATAAGGAAGCGGCCATGCGGTTTATCAACGAAATGTACGATCCGAAGGTGGGCATGCAGGTGTTGTTCGGTTCCATCGGCCCGAATATCAAAGATAACGGAGACGGCAGCTATACCGTTCTGCCTCCGGCGAAGGCGGAGATGGACCCGGGAACCTGGAAATGGACGTCGACGATGGCGGACCATGGCGCTTTTTATATCCCGGATTCCTTGAAATTGACGCTCGGCAAAGATATGCAGGAAGTCCTCACGCAGTCCGAACCTTTGAAAGAGGCGCAGGAGATCGATTTGGACAACGATATCTTCCCGGCTCTGTTCATAAAGTACTCTACGATGGACAACAACATCCTTAGTTTGAATAACACGAATGTGATGAATCTGGCCGACTCCAGCTTCGCCAAATGGGTGACCAAAGGCGGGATCGAGGCGGAATGGGACGCTTACGTGAAGGAGGCCCAAAAGGCCGGCATCACACAGAACCTCGAAATCATGCAGAAGTACTACGAGGAATACAAAAGCAAGCAGTAAGGGGGAGATGTTATGCCGTCCCGCAAAGGACTTCAGGTTCTGAAACGCGATTATCAACTGTGGATTATGATCCTGCCCGCCATTATCGTGATTCTGATTTTCAACTACCTTCCGATGTACGGGATTCAGCTGGCTTTTCGTGATTATGATTTCAGCAAGGGGCTGACCGGCGGCGAATGGCGGGGGCTGGCGTACTTTCAACAGTTTATTGACAGCTACCTGTTCACCGATTTGATGCGAAACACTTTTATGATCAGCCTGGCGAGCATCGTGCTCGGCTTTCCGGCTCCCATTGTTCTGGCGCTCATCTTAAACCAAATCCGGCGCAAAAAAATGAAGCAGCTCATGCAGACGACGGTGTACCTGCCGCATTTTATTTCGGTCATCGTGCTTGTGGGGATGCTGAACGTGCTGCTGTCCTCCGAAACCGGGGTGGTCGGGCATTTCATGAAATCGATCGGGCTGGGCCATATCAATCTGCTGGCTTCCACCTCCACGTTCATCCCGGTCTATGTGCTGTCCGACATTTGGCAGCATTGCGGCTGGAACAGCATCATTTATCTGGCCGCGTTGTCCACGATCGATCCCCAGCTGTACGACGCGGCCAAAATCGACGGCGCCAGCCGGTGGCAGACGATCCGCTACGTCGATATTCCGGCGCTTGTACCGACGATTATCATTCTGTTCATCCTCAGTATGGGGAATATTCTCAGCACCGGCTTCGAGAAAATATTCCTGATGCAGAACTCGCTGAACCTCCCGGTCTCCGAGGTGATCGCCACCTACGTGTACAAGATCGGGATCGTCTCCAACCAGTTCAGCCTGGCCTCGGCGATCGGCCTGTTCAATACGCTGATTAACTTCGTGTTCCTGTTCGCCATGAACGCGATTTCCAAACGGGCTTCACAGACCAGCCTCTTTTAAAATGACAAAAAACGAGAGAAAGGAGGACCTGCTATGGAGCTGGCCAGAACGCGGGCGGGCAAAGCGTTGAGCGGACCGCGTACCGGAGGAAAAGACCTCGTCTTTAAAGTGGTGCTCGGGTTCATCTGCACCGTCATCTTTTTGCTGATCGTATATCCGCTGTACTTTATCGTCATCGCCTCTTTCAGCGATTCAACCCTCGTCTCGACGGGCAAGGTGTTGTTCTACCCCAAAGGGATCAGCTTCTTCGGATACCAGGAGATTTTCAAGGATGCCCGGATTTGGACCGGATACCGCAACACGGTGTTCTACACGTTATTCGGGACGCTGGTCAACATGGTGTTTACGATGCCGGCCGCTTACGTGCTGTCCCGGCGGGAATTCCGGGCGAGACGGGTGATCATGTTTCTTTTTGTGGTGACGATGTTCTTCAACGGCGGCCTGATCCCGACTTACTTGTTGATGAAAGACCTGCATATGACCAACACGATCTGGGTCTTTATTCTTCCGTTCTGTGTGAACGTGTTTTATCTGATCATCGCCCGGACGTTTTTTGAAAACTCGCTGCCGCAGGAGCTGCATGAAGCGGCGGTCATCGACGGCTGCTCGCATTTCACCTTTTTCTTCAAGGTGGCCTTGCCGTTGTCCAAGGCGCTGATTTCCGTCATCGGCCTCTATTATCTGGTCGGGCATTGGAACGATTTCTTTACGGCTTTGATTTACATCCGCGATAATGAGCTGCAGCCGCTGCAGATCATTTTGCGGGACATCCTGCTGTCCAACCAGGTGTTTGCCGGCGGGGCGGGCACCGGAGGTGACGGCGGGGGCTACGCGCAGCGGTATGCCGACCAGATCAAGTACGGCGTGATTATCGTCTCCACGCTGCCGATCTTAATTATCTATCCGTTTATTCAGAAGTATTTTGAGAAAGGCGTGATGATCGGGTCGATCAAGGGATAAGGGCAACTTGCAGCTCGCGGCTTGCGACTTGCATAAAATCCGGCTTGATCACAAAAACTGGTCAAAAAGGCCAGGAGTGAACGCGATGAGACAGGATTACGTATTTACCGATCTGGAGAACAAGGAGCACCTGGTTCAGGAGATCCGGAAGCTGGAGGAAAAACTGGAGCAGTCGACAGGGGAAAAGATCAACCTGATCGCTTACTCCGAGAAAAAAGCGAATACGGAAGACGAATGATGTCGCTCTGTCGCGGAAGGACCCAATCTATAAGGTTGGGTTCTTTTTTTGTGGCTAGACTAGTGCCTCATCATCAGACAGATATCCAAATCGTATTTAGTCCACGGTGATTAAGGCGCCTAGCGCACTTCCAACCCTTCCAACTTCAAAAAGATGCAAATGTGCAGGTATTTTGGCCGATCCACGAGGGGATGCGAAAAAAGATGCAAATCTGCAGGTATTTCTAGCGATTTTCGAGAAACGAGCCGGTTTCGCCGAAAATTCCTGCAGATTCGCAGGAATTTTGAAATTTTGGCCCTAAACTAGAAAAAAACATGCAGATATGCAGGAATTCTATATTATCGAGGTTGTCTGACGGGGTACTGTGTAACTAAATATTCAGGATAAACGTTTTTTATGATGGAACTATATGAATAGATTTCAAAATAAGGAAAGGTGTGACAAACGTGGACCTCAAGTTGAACCGCAACCGGGAGCGTAACCCGGAAAAACCAGGAGGCAGCAGGTTATTGATCTTCCTGTTTTACTTGATGTTTATTGCCTATGCTTTAATTGCAATTAAGGTTATTTTGTTTAAGACAATTCCCTTTTCAGCACTGCTCCATTCAGGGATAATGCCAGCATTAAGAAGTATTAATATCATTCCTTTTAATACAATTATAGAATTTTTTACAAGTGAGAACATAGACATGGGAAGGGCATTGGCGAATATCGGGGGGAATATCGCGATATTTGTTCCTTTGGGGATTTTTGTGGCTTATGCCGCACACAACAAGCCTTTTCGCATTTCATTTCTTTGCCTACTGCTGACCTCATTTGCGCTTGAAGTTATTCAGTATGTGTTTGCTTTGGGCAGTAGCGACATTGATGATATTTTATTGAATTTCGCCGGCGGGGCTATAGGTGTCGGTATATATAAATGGTTCCGTAAAACAACGTCCTCGCAGAATCAGTTCCTGATGTCTCTTATTGGTTTCTTCTTGGTTACAGGACTCTTAGGGGGCGCCGTTATTAAGATGATTGCTCCTGATTTGCTGCCTTTCTCAAATGCTAAGGTAGAATTTATTTATGAAAATAAGGAGGTCATGGCGGGATGGGATGAAGCAAAGGCAGACTTGGTTGGAGATTTGGCGGCTGTTGAAGGCCATGAAGTTACCTTATATATGAATCCCAAACTTATGAGAACTACAGATGAAAAAAGAACGGCTGAGGAGTATGTACATATACAAATCAATGATTCAACCCGAATATTTTCCAGATTGGTTTCCTCCGATAAAAATACCGTCATCACCAAATATGAAGAAGTAACAGGTTCCGATATGTCCTCCATGCTCACAGCTGAGAATAACGCTCCAAGTATTATGGTCTGGTTATCGAATGAAGATAAGCAGGTGGCTGAGGCGATTCTTATTAGCGTCATAGATTAAATGAACACTTCTGTTAATTGGCCAACGAAATGAAGTTGGCCCTTTTTTTTGTTGAAAATTTATATATATTTTTAATATATTTTTATTGTTTACAAAATAAGGAACTAGAGTTAATATAGATTTATAAATAAGGAAATATTTTGAAGTATATCGTGAAAATATTCTCAAAGTCATAACTTAGTCAGTCTCTATTTTTCAATGGAGTGAGTATTATAAATTTGACTATTTAAGGGGGTATTCATTCATGGTGAGTCCAAACGTTGAAAAGAAAATTTCAATTTTAAGTAACTTGCATAAGTCGGATTGGGGTCGTTTGGGGACGGTATTCGAGACAAAAAATAGCAAATATTTTTACGACACGGGAACAGGTAAGGTGTTCCTATGCGATGTCGTAGAATCGGCAATCTTGGAAAGCTTACTAACAAGTTCAGACCCCGCCGCCATAACCCAGTTGAATTTCACGGATACCGAAATTGAAAGCGCTTTGAATACGCTTTTAGCTCTTGTTGAGCAAGAGAAAATTCTCCAGGCACCGTCCTTCCAGGAATTTATCACTCCAAAGCAATCAGAATTATCAGACCTAATTAATGCCGGAATTGAGCAAGTTATTTTGGAATTGACCGAAAAATGTAATTTAAGATGCAAGTACTGTATATACCAAGACGAGAATGTTGGATTTAGGAATTTTTCAAAGAAAGATATGAATTGGGAAACAGCCAAAAAAGCGTTGGATTATGTTTCTCATCATGTAGGGGAGAGTTTGGCTTTAACCTTTTATGGGGGCGAGCCGTTAATAAATTTTGATTTAATGAGGACATGCATTGAATACAGCAGGGCCATCATGAGCGATGTTAATATTTCAGTCTCTTTTACAACGAATTTAACGCTTGTTACCGATGAGATCGTAGCATATCTGGCTTCTTTGAATAATTGTTCGGTCTTATGCAGTTTGGACGGTCCGGAAAATATTCAAGATTATTACCGTGTGACTGTAGATGGTAGCGGAAGCTTTAGCAGGGCTATTAAAGGCCTAAAAAAACTGGTAGATGCTTTTCAAGATAAACCAAATCACTCTTTGGGTATAAATTCCGTCGTTTGTCCACCATATAGCTTAGAAAAAATCGAAGAACTGAACGATTTCTTCAAATCCTTGGATTGGTTGCCCCCGGACACCAACATTAATTGTTCATATGTGGATCAAGGGGACATCGACTGGGAACAACTGGGGGTTGTCAAGAAAGAGATGAGTCTTGAAGAGTTCAGTGCTAATGAGGAACTCGCAGATCCTATAGGAGCGTGGGCTTTTACAACAATAGATAAAGATAACGAAATAAAGGGGATGGCTCGAGACATTAGCCAAACCGAGCTACTTCGAATTCACAATAGAGTAATAACGGACGAGCCTACAATGGGTATCCATATGAACGGATGCTGTATTCCCGGCCGGAGAAGACTATATGTTACTACGGAGGGTAAATTTAAAGTATGTGAAAGAATGTCCAATTCACCTTTTATTGGTGATGTTGAAACTGGAATAGATGCGGAAGCGGTTTATCGTAGTTATGTCGAAGAGTATACCGAAAAATCAATCAAGCACTGCTCAAATTGCTGGGCGGTACGCTTATGCGGAATTTGTTTTGCTCAATGTTATCAAGCTGATGGGCTGGATGAATACAAGAAAATGGGAACTTGTAATATAGAAAGGGCTATCACTAAATTTAACTTGCAAAGATACCATCAATTAATTGAGGAGACCCCTGAAAAAGTAGAATATTTCAATGATCTTATCATCTCGTAATGATGAGCTGCAGTATGCGGTAGTCATAACATTCTTATGATCCCGGGCCATACGGAATGTTATTTCTATAAATCTATTCTTAAGGAGATGTTTAGTATGAAACTGATTCATCCCGTAGGTAGAACAACCAAGATGGATACACAAGCTTATTATGGCGTACATCCAATGGATGGCTGTATTTGTTCGGGTAATGCTAAAGTATCGCAAAAAGAAGCCAAGTCCAGCGCAAATCCATGCGGTTGCTATTGCGCTGGAGATAGTAAGAATCAAGTGGCGAATCATTCACAGGCATATATTCATTAATTGTTAAACTATTTTGTCCATTGAAACAGGGCCGCTATTTTTGGATAGGGCCCTGTTTTCATACCTTTCTATAATGGGAGTCGTTATATGAAAGCACTGCACGGAAAATTAGTTACTCTACAAGAATATATGAAAATGTTGGCAAAAACCTTTGACTTGCTCTGGAAAAGTTCAAAACATACTTTAGTTTTATTGTTATTTTTTAATTTGTTGGCCGGGTTGTCCCTTCCGATTAGCACCATCATATGGAAATTCTTTATTGACAGCGTCGTTGAGGCTTTCGTCAGTAAGGATCTGTCCAAACCTATTTTGTGGATATTGATTCATCTTTTGTATACGCAATTCAATGACATAATGCATAACTTATGTCGGTATTTCGAGTCTAACCAAGTCGACTATATGAACAAGCACATAACAGAACTGACCCTTGATAAAATTGAGCGGATGGAAATGGCCGATTTCGACAATGCCGAAATATATGATTGCATTCAAAAGGTGAATAGTGAATCTACACAGCATTCCATGAATCTCCTTAGAACCCTGATTCTCGCGTTGCAGAATTTCTCATCTATGTCTGGGGCTATCGTGATTTTTTTGAATTTCGGTCCGCTCATTCTCTTAATCAGCTTCTTTGCATGTCTGCCTTCACTCGTCATTAACATTAAGATGTCCTCAAAACTGTTTGACATTTTCACGAAACGTTTTGAAAGGTTAAGATTTATCAATTATCTCAAATCCATCGTTATCACTTATGAGAACATAAAAGAAGTCAAAGTAAACCGACTGAATTCCTATTTTAAGACCATGATTATCAATGACTTTAATATCTTTTTGAGTGAAGATAAAAAAATAAGGAAGAGATTCACCCTACAAAACAGTATGGCTAGTTTATTGGAAAATATCGTTTCGTATAGTTTTCAAATATATATTCTCGTTAAAGTGGTTTCCAGAAATTTAACTTTGGGAGACTTGACCTTATTTATTAGCACTCTATCGAATTTTCAGAATTCGATACAAAATATTTTAAACTCCGTATCTTCGTTGTACGACGACGCTCTCTATATTCAAAATCTCTTTTTATTGTTAGAGAGGGAAATTCCCAATCAAGAAGCAGCCAGTACTCCTTACCCTGCCGGCTTTGAGAAGATCGAATTTCAAAACGTTTATTTTAAATATCCGGGCAGAGAAGAATTTGTGCTTAACAACATTAGCTTTATTCTTTTGGCTAAAAAAAGCTATTCGTTTGTAGGTTTGAATGGCTCGGGCAAAACAACCCTGGTTAAATTGCTCCTAAGGTTGTATAAACCCACTTCAGGTCATATTTTGATGGATGGCATTAACATAAATAATATCGATCTGGAACAATATTATAAACATATCGGGGTTGTATTCCAGGATTTTATCAAGTATCCCTTCGATATCGAAAAAAATATAGCTCTAGGTTCAATTGAAGACTTAAATAATTTCCCGAAAGTAAAGAAAGCGGCCGAACAATCGGGCGCGGATCGTTTTATAGAAGAACTTCCCTTAAAGTATGCAACTATGCTGAACAAAGAATGGTCCGAAGCGACTCAATTATCACTCGGTCAGTGGCAGAGACTTGCCATTAGCCGGGCATTTATGTCTGACTCCAGCATTCTCATTTTGGATGAGCCGACCGCTTCACTTGATGCTGAAGCTGAGTTTGAATTGTTTACCAAATTTAAAGATTTAATGTTTGAGAAAACGACCATTCTTATCACGCACCGGCTTTCCACCATTCGTTTGGTAGACGAAATACTGGTTCTAAAAGATGGACAGGTACTTGAAAGTGGAAATCATGAGACTTTACTTAGGTACAATGGCGAATATGCAAGATTGTACAAAATGCAGTCAGATATGTACATGAAGGGGGAACTTGTTAATGAAGGATCGCATTAGCACACGCACTCTTCCTAACGGGCTTACTTATTGTGTCCGGGAAACCGACATCGAACAGAGTGGGGTAATGTTAAGTCTGGCTTTAAAAGTAGGGTCACTTCATGAATCGGACTCGGAAAATGGACTTGCCCATGTAGTAGAACATATGAGCTTGGTATTCGATAAATATAGATATTATGCGGATGATGTTCACTGCAGGAGTATTGGATTAACGGATTTTGACCGAACGGTTTATGTAATAAAATGTCCCAAAAGCAGCAAGGCCATTAGGCACGGAATATTCATTTTGAAGCAAATAGCGATAGGTAATTATATAAAAATAGAGGTATTCGATGAAATTAAACAGGATGTACTTGAGGAAGTGGTTACTAATCAAGGAGGAAGGAAGAACCAAGTATTTAAAATCATATTTAAACAATCGTTTTACAAAACACGAATGCCTATGGGAGACGAAGAAGTTATAAAAAATCTCAGTTTTGAGCAAGTTAAAGCTTTTCACGAAAAATGGTACACTCCCGACAGAATGGCTGTAAATGTTGTAGGGGATCTCAGAACAGATGAGGTGATTACATTTATCGAAACTGAGTTTAGCAGCCTTCCTTGCTCAAGTAACGCACCGGATAGTTTTAATAGATGCTACCAACTTAATTTAGAAGTAGAACCTATTAAAAAAGTAATTACTTCCTGGGGAGTAAATCATATAGAAGCGTACCTTAGTTGCATGATCCCCGGGAAGAACCATATAAAGAACGAAGTTTGTCATAATATTCTAGCGGCATTAATTGAAAAAGCATGCATTCATGCATTACGAGACTCCAATGTGGAGTTTTCGTTTTTTTCCTCGTCTTTCGTCAACTTTATAAATTGTCACTGGTTCTTGAGGGTGCAGATTGTATATAGTATGGGCTTGCACGAAAAGATCATTGATGTGATTAAGGGGATATTGGATAGTATTCAAAAGGATTCATGGTTTTTGAAATCCGATTTTGAGGAGACTAAACAAGAGTATTTGGAATATTTTATTTCAAAGGCTCACCTGAGGGATCTGGGTTTATCAAGCTTGATGGAGGAAAGTATAGATCATTTTATTCTAGATGTTCCTATAATTTCATACGAACAAAAAATACGAAGATATATTAACGTGATTGAGGATCTTCTTTATGTAGATATAAGAATCCTAACACAACAACTGCTTCGATTCGAAGATTGCCTCTATATCATTTTCCAAGGAAACGGCCAGATTTCCCACGGTTCATAAGTGAATAGTTGAAAAGAAATTTCTATGTACACAAACGGACAAATTGCCAAATTAAGTTAAACCAAGTCTCCCGCTTCGACGTTATCTAGTTAGGTGGAAAATATTAGGTTGTCATTTAGGAGGTTTGTTATGAAAAGGAAATTAGTGCAGCGGGTGTTATTGGTTCTGTTATGCGGTGTCGTGTTTGCGGGGTGCTCCAGTGCTTCTGATAAGGGAACGGAAAAACGCTCCAGCCTCAAAATCATGTATGTGGACGAAGAAGCCTATTTTTTCAGCCAATACGGAGATTTATTTTCGATGCAGTACCCAAATGTAGATATTGAGGTGGTTAGCACAAGCAGTATTTACACAGAGGATGATCAGGATTACAACAAAGCATTGGCAGACTTCATTGAGAAGAAACAACCGGATGTAGTTATGTTGAGCATGGACAATTACGAAAAATTTGCTGCGGAAGGTAAGTTGTTGGATCTCAACCCCTTAATTGAGCGTGACAAATACGATATCGGGAGCATATATCCGGCATTGGTCGAGATACTTAAGCAGAAAGGCGACGGTAAATTGTACGGTCTGGCTCCGTCTTTTTACGGAAGCGCCCTTTTTTATAATGCGGATCTGTTTGCAAAATACGGAGTCAAAGTGCCGCATGACGGGATGACGTGGCAAGACATCATCGACACGGCCCGGCGGTTTCCGACCACTGGCGACGAAAAGACCCGAGTCTATGGATATGGCAACGGCAACGGTATGTCCATAGAGAGCCTCGCCTCGGCCATAGCGGGTACCCAGGGGTTAAAGGTTATCAATACAGATACGATGAAAATTACGCTGAATACGGACTCTTGGAAGCAAGCTTATAAGCTGGCCAAGGACGCAGTCGATTCGGGAACCATTTATAACCCTGAAGATGGCGGGTTCCAGGGCGGAACGCTTGAAGATCTTTATCGGAGTCAGGCGTTTTTGATGGGGCGTTCGGCAATGACCGTCGGCAGATCTTATTTGTTGAGCAGCATAAAAGATGCCAAAAATACGCTCAAGGATTACAAACCTTTTCAAGTCGGCATTGTCGCGGGTCCGGTCGATCCGGCCGAACCTGATAAATCCCGGGATATCACTTTTAATGAGCTGTTCGCCATCCGGGTGAACTCTCCAAATATAGATGCGGCATGGGAATTTCTGAAGTTTGTGAACGGGGAAAAATTCGCTAAAGTGAGATCGAAATCGCTGACTAATGGGCTTTTGTCACTTTCGTCGCGTATGGAATATTCGAAGGAATATGACGGCGTCAACCTGGACGTGTTTTACAAATTAAAGCCGAGTTTGGACGGAGCAAGTTCACTGGACAATGATAAAATCCCCCGCGATTTCTACGCTCAATACCAACCGATCGTGGACCGTGAGCTGAAGTTGGTCGAGGAGAAGAAGAAGTCCATTGAAGAGGCGCTGCAGACGATAGAGCAGGAAGGGCAGGTTGTATTGGATAAGGCGGTAAAAGAGGAGGCCGCCAAGAAGAGCGGGGAGTAGGACGATAACGGTTCCGGAGGCAGTGATCATTAGGGAGGCTGTCGAGTTAAGACTCGACAGCCTGGATATTGGTTTTCAGAACAGATATGTCTTAAACAATCACCGTATTGCCAAGGTTCGTGTCTGTCTTTTCATTTAATTTCAGGATGCCCTTGATCGCCAGATTGTTCACTACCTTGGTGGAGTTCGCCTTCTCCGTAACGATCGAGCCGTTAAGGGCAAAATTAGAATGGGAACCGATCGAATTTTCCGCGACGAGCGCATCCACGGTGTTCAACAAGATGATGCCGTAACCGCCGTCCGCCGTTCGGTCGTAGGTGATCCGGTTGCCGGCAATTTCGGCGCGCGCTCCCCCGTCCAGTTGAATCGCCGCCGTTACGCCTGTGCTATCCACAATCTCGTTGTCCGTAATTTTGACGCTTCTACCGGCGGCGCTGGCTCCGTAAATGGCAATATTGCGGGCCCCGCGGATATAGTTGGATTTGATGGCGACATCGCTACTCTTGTCGAAGCTGATTGTATACGTCGATTGTCCCGTGTAACCGGTGCAATCGATATGATTGCCTTCCGCCAACACCTGCGTACCTGTTGTTCCGCGGTTCGTGATTTGAATGCCGCCCTTGCAGCGGCTAAATACGTTCCCCCGCAAAACGACTTCCTGGGACTTGTCCACCTCCATGCCGTACCTGTCCGACTGGTAGGCCTTGTTGTTCAAAAGTTGAACATCCTTGCTGTTGTCAACCTTGTAGGCGAGGCCTTGACCGCGGTGAACGGCATTATCCGTAATCAGCACATTCTCCGCATCCCATACGCCGATGCCGGTGCCGCTCGCGCTGCCCAAATGGGAAACCGTATTTCCCGTAACGACGACGTCTTTTCCGCGGGCGTCGATACCGCTGCTGAAGCCTTTGATACTATTGCCGACAATCGTCACGTTGTTCCCGTCCAATCCGTTCGACACCTTCTGCCCGGCGATGGCGACTCTGGCGTTGTCGGTGCGCAGCAGTACATTGTTGCTGATGACGGTATCCGTGCCGTTGCCGTAGGATAACGTATTGTCCGAATGATTGCCGTCGATAATCACTTCGTAGCCGTTAAAGCTCAGGACGGATGATTCGGCGTTGCCGCGGAACACGTTGCCGCGGATCACAATTTTTCGCGGCTCCTCGTAATCGATGTCGCCTTCGCCGTATCCTTCAATATCGATGCCGGCGCAAGGCTTTGTCCCTTTTACGGTGCCCGCGTTCGTAATTTCATTGTTTTCGACGAAGACGCCTTCCCCGGCCGTGAGCGAAATGTTGTTCCGGCGCGCTCCGTCCAGTTGGCAATTGCGGATGGATACCTTCTCCGGCTTGTCATAGTCGGGATCCATCCCCAAGAGGCCCACCGGACCGAGTAAAATACAGTCCCCGGTACATTTGCGAATCTTCATGTTTTCAATCGTAATGTTTTTGCCTCCGTGTACATAAATCCCCAGCCCCCATTCTTGGGTTGATTTGGGAAGCTTGCTGAAATCATGCTGGTCGAGATCGCCCGTAATGATTCCACCCGAAATCGTAACATTTTCCACTTTGCGAAGGTAAATGCAGGAATACCCCTTCGAACTGTTCGGCTCGACCTTCAGCTCCGCTTCGTGATCCAGGGTGAGCTTCAAGTGAGAGGGCACGTGGATGCCCGCGCCTTTCTCGGGAGACGCCGGGTATGCGGTCCCGACACCTTGGATCAAATAGGTTCCCTTCGGAATAAAAACTTCGGGGTATCCGGCGTTCTTCGCGTAAGCGATCGCTTGGTTCAGTCCGTCCGTGGTCTTCACGGCATCGGTGCCATCCGTCCGGATTCCCCATGCCGAAGGCTCAATGATGTAGCAGGTTGTCTTTTTTGGTTCGTTTTCCATGATTGGATCAGTCTCCTATCCGTCATTTTTTTCACTTGCTCCAGATGCGGCAAATCTTCGTTGTAGCTTAAGGATAACAAAGCTAAACTCAAGCCGACGGTCAATCGCTGGACAAGCAGCGGACAAAATGAGCCCTCTTTTGTTCCCTCGTTTGAAACCAATTTGCGCCATTTGATGTATTATTAAATAAACAAAGGGTTGAAGGAGGGACGGATGTGGGAATTTTGTCGAGGTTTCGGGACGTGATGATGGCGAATGTTGGCGGTTTGCTGGGACAGTCGGAGGATCCGGAGAAGACGATTGAGGAATGCCTCCGCCAAATGAACCGCGATTTGGGTCAGGTCAAAGCGGAGACGGCCTCGGTGCTGGCGGAAGAGAGCCGGGCCAAGCGGAAACTGGAGGAGTGCGCCGAAGAGGCACGCAAGCTGCAGCGGTATGCGGCGAAAGCGGTCGAGTCGGGCGACGAAACGGGAGCGCTGAAGTTTCTGGAGCGTAAGGCCGGTATGGCTGGGCAGCTGCGGGAACTGCAATCGGCCTATGACCAGGCGGCCGATCACGCCGCAAAGATGAAGCAAATGCAGGATAAGCTTGCCGCGGATGTAAGCAAACTGGAGGCGCGGCGCACCGAATTGCGCGTAAAGCTGGCGGAGGCCGAGGCACTGCGGCGGAAGAACGGCTCCGGCGGAGCGGGCGAGGCCTTTCGCGAATTGGAAGCGAAGGCCGGCCAAGCCTTGAACGAAGCGGAGGCGCTGGCCGAGCTGCGAGCGGGGATGCGGGAGGACGATCTGGATGAGCTGATCGCGCAATTGGAGCGGGGAAAGGAAGCGCCGGTGCCCGGAGGGCCGGAGTCGAACGCTGAAGCCGGAGGCACGGCGGCGGAAATGAGCCCCGAAGACGAGCTTGCGGCGATCAAAGCAAAGCTGAACAAATAAGGGGCGGAATCCTGATTTCTTCCTGATCATTGAGGTGAGGCAAATGCCGGTGATTGAATACAAATGTCCGAACTGCGGCGGCGGAATGGAGTTTGACAGTGGGACGGGGATGCTGTCTTGTCCCAGCTGCGGGCGGAAAGACGATATCGGGCAAATCCCCGATCCGCTGAAACAACAGGTGTTTACAGAGGATGAGGTGAAGGAGTATCACTGCGAGAGCTGCGGAGCCGTGATCGTCACCGAGCCGGAGACCAGCGCCACCAGCTGCAGTTTCTGCGGCTCGGCCGTGGTCCTCAGCGAGCGCTTGACCGGGAAACTGGCTCCGGCGCAGGTGATCCCCTTTGCCATAAGCAAGGAGGAGGCGATGACCGCCTTTAAGAAATGGTGCCGGAAGGGCAGACTCACTCCGAAGGGCTTTATGACCGCGGATCGGGTCCAGGGCATTACAGGCGTTTATGTTCCGTTTTGGCTCTACGATCTGCATAACGACATCGACGTCCACGGCCATGGAACGAAGGTGAGAAGCTACACCAGGGGAGACTACAGAATTACGGAAACGGAGCATTACGAGATTTACCGGAAGATCCGGCTCGATTATGCCCGTCTGCCGGTCGACGCCTCGCAGAAAATGAACGATGAGCTGATGGATAAATTGGAGCCTTTTCCATACGACCGGCTCAAGCCTTTCAAGACGCCCTATCTGGCCGGATACATAGCCGAAAAATACAGCTATACCGATGAGGAGCTCACCCCGCGGGCCAAGGAAAAAACGGCCCCTTACGTGGAATCCTATATCGCCTCGACCGTTTCGGGATACACGACGGTGAATCTCTCCGATAAACAGGTACATACCCAGGTGAAGCGGTCCGATTACGTCCTGCTTCCGGTCTGGATGGTCTATTACGACTACAACCGGAAGCCGTATATTTTTGCCATGAACGGCCAGACGGGCAAGATCGTGGGCAACCCCCCGATCAGCAAGGGGAAGGTGGCCGCATGGTTTGCCGGGATTTCCGGCATCACCTTCCTGTCGCTGAAGCTGGTGGCGTGGATGATGGGGGGAGGATGGCTATGATCAGGCGGATGAAGTCTTTTTGGCTCACAACCGCGCTAGGGTTGATGGTCCTATGGTTGATGGTTCCGGCAGCGGCTCAGCAGGCGGCGGCATCCGGGGATGCAAGCAGACTGATTTATGACGATGCCCGATTGCTGAACCAGGCCGACTACGATGAGCTGGACGCCATGGCGAGGGAGTACGGGGCCAAGCATGAGATCGAAATCATCATTCTTACGACCGAAAATCCGGAGAATCGGGACGTCGTACAACTGACCGAGGATTTTTACGATGCGCAGGGGCCCGGATATGACAAGGCCCATGGGGATACGATCATGCTGACGATGGATATGCGCAACCGCGACATTTATTTGGCTGGGTTTTATAAAGGCGAGGAATATTTTGATGATGCCCGCTTGGACCGGATCCGGGAGAAAATGACGCCTTTGTTGTCGGCGGGCGAGTATCGGCAGGCGTTCGAAACCTTTATCAAAACGGTGGATCGCTATATGAACTATAAGCCGGGCGTCAACCCGGACAATATCCTATTTAATCTCTGGTTCCAGCTCGGCGCGGCGCTGGCGATCGGCGGTATCGCCGTCGGCGTGATGGCTTATCGCTCGGGAGGCCGGGTGACGGTAAACGGCGGAACCTACGAGGATTCCGGCAACTCGGGTGTGCTGCGGCGCGAAGACCGTTATATCCGGACAACGGTGACGAAACGGAAAATCGAGAAAAGCAGCAGCAGCTCGGGAGGCGGAGGCGGCACGACGAGCGGAGGACATTCGCATAGCGGCAGTAGAGGATCATTTTAACGGAAGGGATGAGGAGCATGAGCTTTTTTAGAAATCAGTTTTCGAATGTGGTGGAATGGGAAGAGTTTCGCGATGATATGATTTTCTGGAAGTGGAACAACCCCGAAATCAAAAAAGGGAGTAAATTAATCATTCGTCCCGGCCAGGACGCCGTCTTTATCAACAACGGCAAAATCGAGGGCATCTTTAAAGACGAGGGCGAGTTTCAGATCGAATCCGATATCATTCCTTTTTTATCGACATTAAAAGGGTTCAAATTCATGTTTAACAGCGGAATGCGGGTGGAAGTGCTGTTCGTCAACACCAAGGAGTTCACCGTGAAATGGGGGACGCAAAACCCGATTCTGATCCCGACGCCCCAGCTTCCGGGCGGAATGCCGATTCGAGCCAATGGAACGTTCAATTTCAAAGTGAACGACTATGTGACCCTAATCGACAAGGTGGCCGGAGTCAAATCGACCTATCTGGTGGAAGACGTGAAAATCCGCATTACCTCCGTGCTGAATCAACTGCTGATGAAGTGGATCAGCCGGGAAGGCAAGGATATGTTCAATCTCCAGGCCAACAGCATGGACATCGCGCGCGGCATTCGCGAAGACCTGGACATGGAGGTGATGGGCGACGGGCTGGCCATTACCGGATTCCAGGTGATGAGCTTCAATTATCCGCAGGAAATTCAGGATATGATCACCAAGGTCGCCTCCCAGGGGATGATCGGCAACTTGACTCAATATCAGCAGGTCAGCATGACGGACGGCATCGCTTCCGGACGAGTGCAGGGCGGCGGGGCGGCCGCGGATATGGCAGGGATGATGATGGGCATGAACCTGGCCGGCGAGATGATGAAAAACCTGAGCCAGAATCCGGCCGCGGGACAGCATCCGAATGCGATCGTGGGTACGGGTGCGGGCGCGGCGGGAAATGCCGCTACCCGTCCCAACTTCTGCCCGAACTGCGGCGCGAAGAACGAGGGGGCGAACTTCTGTCCCAATTGCGGTCAGAAGCTGGGGTGAAGTGAAGCGAATACGATAGTGTAGAGCGGCGGACCCCCAACCGATACAGGTTGGGGGTTTTTGATGAGATGTACTTCGACCGGCGGAGCCTTAACTCGTTCTAACGGAAATAGCAGCCGCTATTTCGGCATATGCGGCAGAAGTCATATTTTAACGGAAGCAGCAGCGCCTATTTAGCTCTGTGGCGGCCTTTTCTAGGACAATCTAGGGAAATAGGCGCTATTACGTCCGTTAGAATTTCCAAAAAGCGTTTTTTAGCGAAATAGCGGCTATGATTTCCGCTAGAAGTTTTGTGCTGCTGCAAAATTTGCAGAGTGCGCTGTTTTCCCTTAATTACCGCGACAGATAGCCAAAGGATCCGCTTTTGGGATTTCAGGTCCTTCGGCCGTTTAGGGCCCCTTTATTGTCTACGGAAAATATAGACCGCATTTTCCCCGGATGGAGGCAGAAGGAGAGAGGATAGCCGTTCGTTCAACTCCATCGTGAAGTTTGTGGCATTTGCATAAGCCTCGAAGTCCCCCGTGACCGCTGGATTTCTGGTACCGATTACAATGTAGGTTTCGACGGAATCCGTTTGAAAGACATGTTTCTCATAGGGGTTTCGGGGCACCGGCCAGGAGCAGACCACGACTTGGGGGCGGTATTTGTTCAAGGCGTTCTTGGCATCTATTCGTTCAATGAAATCAGGGTAGGCGATGTAATGCGCCCAGCTGTAATCATCCGTGCCCGGGCACGATACGCCCGCATTTTGCAGGAACCGCGTCAACGTTCCGTCTCCCGCCGCGATTTCAAGACAGGTCCTGTCTCCGATTAAGTTGGCGAGCTCTTTTACCAGGGGCTTGGAATAAAAACAGTAGATCCCTTTCTTATTAACCAGCGGCATTAAAATCTTCTTGTTCCCGATCAACGCCCAGCAAATATGGAACAGCCGGAGGGAGACCGGTTTTCGCTCAAACCCTTTTTTAAACAACACCTTCTGCAGCAGCGTGCCATCCCACAGGTTAAATCTTAGGATACCGGAAGACTGCTCCGAGGTGGCGGCGATGCTTAATTGTTCGATGTAGGAAATGGCGAGTCTTGCTTTGATGATGTGAGGAAGGAAGGCCTGAACGGTTTTTTCATTCATTCCGCTTTTGTGAATCTGTTGGCTGGCCATTTTGGCTAGCGCGGTATACTTAGCAATAACCGAATCCGCAAAATCCGAGGCACACTGATTTCTCAGCTTCCTCAGTTCATCCAACACCTCCTTCTGATATTCCGGAAATAGGCGTTTTAAGGCTTCCGGACTTAATTCGTTGGTAAGAATTTTTTGAGCGGTCTCTTTACTTAAGCTCCTCATATAGTGATCTCCAAATTGTGGAAAATGTCTAAATTTGTCTAGTATTATAGCAGGCTGCTATCATCCAGAAAGTGACAATTTTTGCATAAAACCTGAATGTTTGGTTTGAATTAAAGGGAGTTCTTCCCGTTAATTGGGTACGTATGCGGCCGCAGAGGCGAATTAGCTGGAAAACCTCCCGTTAATTCGCTTGAAATGGTGTATACCGGCCATAGAGCCGCGAAATAGATGGAGCTTTTCCAGCTAAATCTGATTGAAAAGCCAAGAGCGGTAGATTAACGGGATATTTTCCCGTTATTGACGTAGACTCCGGCGGTGGAACTCTATATCTACAATTGTCGGTGTTGACAACATAGTTCCGAAACTCGATGATCACATCCTTGCCAACGCCAATTCTTTAATTCAACCTGTATAGGGAGGAATTTTTCCTTTTTGCTAGAAATGACAAGGGTACATGATTTGGGGTGGAAATTTCATCCATAATTAAAGGAGGGATTTGATAGTTGATCAGAAAATTAGGCCTTATCGCGATCTTGCTCTGCGTCTGCTTGAGCGCGCTTCCCGCAGCGGCGGAGGAAAACGTTGGGGACGGAATCCAGGAGACTGCCGCGGGGGGAGACAGCTCCACGCAGGACGGATCCGCGGAGCAAAAGCAGGGCTTGCTGCCGAAGGTGGTTTACACCGGGGGGCGGGAGATTCTGACGGTCTACGCGGACGGGACTTTCGAGGTCAAGGACGTGGAATCTCAGGGTACGCCGCGGATGATCACTCCCATTGCGGAAAGCGGCGGGTATTTTTACACGGCCGGGTCCGTTTTTGATGCCTACCGGGTTCAGCGAGTCGGGCAGGACGGCACGGTGGAAAACTACGATTTCGATCCTAATGCCGGCATGTACTTGCAGTTTGCCCAGGACGGTTACCAGTATTACAATGCCAAAGGTTATATCGTCAGGGTGAGTGAGCATGAGGAGCCCGACCGGAAGAAGACCTTGGGGAAGGGGAGCCTTCTTTCGAGAGATGAAACCTATATCCGGAATCAGGAGATCTGGTTTACGGATGTCGACGGGGATTATGCGATTTATAAACTGGCGAACGGCAAGAAAACGAAACTGTCCAAAAATGATTCCTACCTTAAGGCTGTTCACAACGGCTGGATTTACTATCACTACTACGAAAACAAGCGCTGGGCCCTCTACCGGATGACGCTGAACGGCACGAATAAGCAGAAGCTGTCGGGTGACGCAGATGTGGCCAAGACGTATATCGCCAATAATAAAATCTATTATCTGGACAACCACGCCAAGGCGCTGCGCGAAATGAACCTGGACGGTACCGCGAAGCGGGTAATTTGCAAGCTTCGGACCGATGGCGTGGACATTTTCGCGGTGGAGCAGGGCAGCATTTACTTTACGGAAGAACAGCATCCCGGCAAGTCGAATCAGCAGCTGTATCAGGCGGACCTCAAGACCGGCAAGAAAAAGCTGCTGGTCAATATTCCGCTGGATTTTGATTACGGCTGGGTACGAATCAGAAATGTAGAGCCTATCGGCGACTATGTGGCATATTCCGTGGCCAACGAAGTGTTTCTGACGAAACAGGACGGCACAAGCCCTAAAAAGGTAGCGACCTTGGGAGGCGCCGGGGCCGGCAGAGATTTGCTGCACTCTAAAGCCAAATGATGCTGGGCAAAAAACATCATGACCCCCCTCATGGTGTTTTTTTGCGCCCGCCATTTACTAATATAGCCAACCTATCGCACTTATCCTCGGCCATACGCATGTATGTGTCCGCTTCCTAAGGCGGGATGCACTTTTGCGGTTTTCGGCGCTATAGTATACTGGTTTGGTAG
The DNA here is from genome assembly GCF_020179875.1 of Paenibacillus sp. alder61. Classification (NCBI taxonomy): domain Bacteria; kingdom Bacillati; phylum Bacillota; class Bacilli; order Caryophanales; family Paenibacillaceae; genus Paenibacillus; species Paenibacillus sp. alder61. Next base: position 45,595 of record NZ_JAIUDG010000003.1, on the reverse strand, counting down.
GAATAGGATAATTATCGGGATTTTCCGAATTTTCAAGAGAGAGGATACTCCTCCGAAGGATCGAGAAAGTGGAGGCGTACGGGCTGCTCGGTGGCCGGGAGTCAGCCGAATTAGGCGAGGAGGCATGATACGTATGGAACGAGAGGAGTGCATCACTTCGCTGCTATGCACCGTTTCCGGCACGATCATCAAGATCAAGCGGGATGACTTCGGCCTGTTTGAAAGGACCGGCGGCAGCCTGATCGGGACGAGTATGTTCGCGATGATGGACGAGTCGGACGTTTCCGCCTTCAGCGGATTAGTGGAGCGGGCCCAAAACGGGCAGCCGATTTTGAACAGGCGGGTCGGTTTTAAACGGGCAGGGAGTTCCGAGCTTTTTTATGTCGACGGCGGCATGTTGGATGAACAGCTCCTGCTTGTGGTATCGGACCGGGTTAAGGATCCGTCCTGCTTTGTCCGTGAAGTGTTGGGGGCGAGCAACGAGCAGTTCAAGGCGCTCCGCGAAACGAACGAGAAGCTGGGCAGGGAGATGGCGCGGAAGCTGGAACAGGAAATGAAAGCTCTTGACGAGTTCTCCGCGATGAATAATGAGCGGGTCTCTCTGCAGCGGGAACTTGCGAAAGCCAACATCGAACTCAAGGCGGCCAAGGAAAAGGCGGAGAGCGCCGATCGGAGCAAAAGTCTTTTCCTGGCGACCATGAGCCATGAAATTCGTACGCCAATGAACGGTATTATCGCCACCGCCGAACTGCTGGCGGATTCGCGATTGGACGACGAGCAGCATAAATCGGTTTCCCTTATTATGGATTCCGGCAATTTGCTGCTCAATATTATTAACGACATTCTGGACTTGTCCAAAATTGAGGCCGGACAGATGAAGCTGGACCAAGCTCCTTTCGAGCTGCCGGAACTCGTGGAAAACGTGGTGAAACTGCTTGGCAGCCGGGCGGAGGAACAGCGAAACGAAATGAAGGTGGTTATCGATCCCAAGGTGGCGTCCCGTCTTATGGGCGACCCGAACCGGATGCGGCAGATTCTGATCAATTTGACGGGGAATGCGGTAAAGTTCACCTACGAGGGTCAAGTCGAAATTCGGGTGAGTTTGCTGGAGGACAGCGGTGTCCGTCAGCGCCTGCGCTTCGAGGTCAAGGATACCGGTATCGGAATCTCGAAGGAGAACGCGGAGCGGCTGTTTCAGCCGTTTTACCAAATCGCCAACAGCTTTTCGGCGAAATTCAGCTCGACGGGGCTTGGACTCTCGATCACCAAACAGTTGGTGGAGATGATGGGCGGCACGATCGGCGTGCACAGCAGCCCCAACGCGGGCTCGACCTTCTGGTTTGAAATCGAGCTGGAGAAATCCGAATCCCGGGGGCCGCAGGCCGCTCCGAACCGGCAAGGGAACGGGCGAGCGCTTCGGCGCATGGAGGATAAAGACTTGGACACCCTGATCCTGTTGGCGGAGGATAATGTGATTAATCAGCACATCACTACGCTGCAGCTCAAGAAGCTCGGCTTCGAACGCGTCCTGATCGCCGGGGACGGCGAGGAGGCGGTGCGGATGTGGCGCGAGCGCAGGCCCGGCTTCATCCTCATGGACAATAAGATGCCGGTGCTGGACGGATTCGAAGCTTCAAGGCGCATTCGGGAGGCCGAACAGGCGGAGGGAGGGCATGTGCCGATCATCTCCATTACCGCCAACGCTATGCAGGGCGATCGGGAGCGCTGTCTGGAGGCCGGGATGGACGATTATATCACGAAGCCCGTCCATTTGGAGATGCTTCAGGCGGTGCTGGCGCGCTTTCTTCCCGACGTGCGTGCAGAGGAAGAGGGGGAGAGCTTGACGGACGATCTCGACCTTTCCGATGCGGAAATCCTGTTGAACCGGAAGACGATAGATGATATCGCTCCGCCGCCATGGGATGAGGAAGACCGGGACATGCTGGGCAGCCTTTTCGAGATGTACTTGACGGATACGGAGGCCAAGCTGGATGAACTGCGGACAGTACTCGCCCAAGGAGATCAAGGCGGGGACCTGGAACAAATCGCCCACAACATGAAATCGGCGAGCATCAGCGTGGGCATGGTCGAGTTGGCGCGGATTCTATCCGAGATCGAGCGGTTGGCCCGCGAAGATAACGTGGAAGCCGCAAGGTCGCGGTGGGGGCGGCTTGAGCGGGTGTATCGGCAGTCCTGCCAAGCGTTTCGCGAACTGATCGGCAGCGAGAGTATGAAGATGATAAGCCAATGAGAATGAAATCAAATCCATACCGGGAAAAAAGCCCAAGCGCCGCGGATGCATGTCGGCGCTTGGGCTTTTTTGAAGGATTCCGTTCCGCTAAGCTTTCCCCACGGACCCGAGATCGGTCATAAGGGCTTTGATCTTGACCGTCAGGACCTCTTTGGCGGGGGTCATAATCACCTTGGGCTCCACCGCGGAAGGGTTGAACTGCAGCATGCTCCGGACGGAGCCGGCCCATGCGGTAATCAGTTCGGTGTTGTAATTCACTTTGGCGTGGCCGAGTTCAATGGCCTTGTGCAATTGGGCGATGGGGATTCCGGAGGCCCCGTGAAGCACCAGCGGGATCCGGACGGCCTCCGCGATTTCCCGCATCTCCCGGAATCCGAGCTTGGGCTCGCCCTGGTATTTGCCGTGAACGGAACCCAGCGCCGCGGCCAGGGCGTCTACTCCGGTCTCCGCCACCAGCCTCTGGCATTCGTTCAAATCCGCGTAAGATATTCCGCCGACCAGGCCGTCCTCCATGCCGCCGACGGTCCCGACCTCGGCTTCCACGGAGACGCCGCGCTCATGAGCGTATTGAACGACCTCTTTCGTATGCCTGATATTATCGGCAATGGGGCCGTGGGAGCCGTCGAACATGACCGAGCTGAATCCCGCATCGATCGCCTGCTTGCAGCGGGAGACGGAGGAGCCGTGATCCAGATGGAGAGCAACGGGAACGGTGACCTGCTGCTCCTCCATAATGGAGGCGACCATCGCTTGGATCGTTTTAAAGCCGCCGAGGTAATCGATGAGGCGGTCCGATGCGGCCAGAATCACCGGCGATTTCGTTTCTTCGGCCGCTTGCAGAATGGCTTGCACCCACAAAAGTCCGTTGATGTTAAACTGGCCGACGGCATATCCGCCGTCCAGGGCCTTCTTCAGCATGGATGTCATGGAGATTAGAGCCATGAGTGATCTTCCTCTCTATCCGGTTTCTATATTTCTTAGCGATCGCCTTTATCCTTAGCCGTTGAGCCGTGTTTCGCTTCACGGGCTTCATGCTACATGAACAAGCTTAGAAGCATGACGCATCCCAATCCGGTTACGGACAGCACCGTCGTCAGCAGCGTCCAGGTTTGGAACGTCTGTTTCATGCTGAGCCCGAAATATTCCTTGATCATCCAGAAGCCGGCGTCATTCACATGGCAGGCGATAACGCTGCCCGCTCCGGTAGCCAGTACCATGAGGGCGGGATCTACCGTCCCGGCCACCATCATCGGCGCTACCAGGCCGGCGGTCGTCAAAGCGGCCACCGTGGCCGAACCCAGGCACAGCCGGAGAATCGCGGCGATGATCCAGGCGACCAGCAGCGGCGACATATTCGAATTGCTGAACAAGGTGGCGACGTAATCGCCGACGCCTCCGTCCACGAGCACCTGCTTGAAGGCGCCGCCGCCGCCGATAATCAGCAGCATCATGGCGATTTGGGCAATCGACTTGGACAACGATTCGCTCACTTCCTTCATGGAGATGCCGCGCGAGCGTCCCATGGTGTAAATGGCGAGCAGCAGGGAGATCAGCATCGACGTTCCGGGATTACCGATGAAGACCACGATTTCCTTCAAGGTATTGTCGGCCGGGAAAATCAGGGTATAGATGGTGGACAGCCCCATAAATATCACCGGAAAGAGCGAGGTTAACACGCTGATTCCAAAACCCGGGGTTTCCTCGAGCTTGAATACCTTCCGCTCTCCGAGGGCGCTGATGTTTCCGGCTTTTTCGTAGGCGGTCGGGAAGAATTTCATCGCAAACTTGTTGAACAGCGGGCCGGCCACGATCGTCGTCGGGATCCCGACCAGAATGCCCAGCAGCAAAACCTGTCCGATATTGGCGTTATAAGCGACCGATATCGCCGTCGGTCCGGGATGAGGCGGCAGAAAAGCATGCGTGACATTAAGCGCCGCCGCCATAGGGATTCCGAGGTACAGGAACGGCATTTTCAATTCTTTGGCGATGGCATATACGATCGGGATGAGCAGAACCAGGCCCACCTCAAAGAAGAGGGCGATCCCGATAATAAACGATGCGATGACTACCGCAATTTGAATGCGCTTTCTACCGAAGCGCTCGATCAGGGTGGTGGCGATCCGGTAGCCGCCCCCCGCATCGGAGACCAGCTTGCCCAGCATGGCGCCGATCCCGAAGACCAGGGCAAGATGACCGAGCTGACCGCCGATGCCCTTTTCGATGGTGGAGATAATCTGCGACAAGTCCATACCCAGGCAGACCGCCACAATAACGGAGGTAATGACCAAGGAAATAAAGGTGTTCAACTTCAGCTTCATGATCATGAACAACAACAGCAGTACGCCGATGGCTACAATTAGAATTGGCATGGGGTTGCCTCCTAGATAGTCTGTCTGGAATGAGGTTTACAGGTTGAAGCGCTTTCTAAACTCCGACCATGATACACCGCCGCCCCTTAGCCGGATAGTCCGGCTTGGGCGGCGATCAGCGCTTCGATTTCGGAAACGGTCGGCATGGCCTCGGAGGAGCTGTGCTTGCTGACGACGATGGCGGCGGAAGCGCTGCCATACTGCAGGGCGGTTTGAATGTCTTTTCCGGTCATCAGCGCGTACAGGAAGGCCGAAGCGTAGGAATCGCCGGCACCGAAGGTTTTGAGCACTTTGCTTCGGTAAGCTTTGCCGCGGTATATCTCGCCTGTCTTCGTATAAGCATAGGAGCCGTCAACGCCATGTTTGATTACGATGAGCCGGGCTTGATGATTAAACAAATGACGGACGGTATGTTCATTGTCGCCTTTGCAGCTGTCCATCATATCGAACTCGTCGCGGGTTCCGATAATCACCTGGGCCTGTTCGGCAACCAGGGAGTAGTAGATCGAAGTTTCCTGAAGGGACTTCCATGTATAGCCGCGGTAATCCAATTCAAAAATGATCTCGACCTCATGTTTTTTCGCATAGGCGATCGCCTGGAACACCGCCTCGCGGGAAGGGCTTTGGGCCAGGGCCGTACCCGAAACCAGCAGGGCTTTGGCCTGGCGGATATAGTCCTCGTCCACTTCTTCAGGGCGCAGGTATAGATCGGCCGCTCCTTCGCGGTACATCAGAATGCTGCACTCCTCGGGGCTCTTGATCTCCGTAAAAGCGAGCCCGGCCTTATGCCCCTCCTGGTCGACGACCATCCGGGAGGTATCTACCCCGGCGTCTCCCATAAATTTTCGGATAAACCGGCCGTGCTGATCATCCGGGATTTTGCCGATAAACCCGGCTTTCAGGCCGAGCTTGGCGCTTCCGATCGCGATATTGGCGGGAGAACCGCCGACATATTTGGAGAAGGTCAGCGTTTCTTCCATGGGCCGGTTATATTCCACCGCATTCAGATCAATGCAGGCGCGTCCGATGGCAATCACATCGTAATTTTTGGATGCTATGGATTGTTGCATGTCGTTCGTCCCCTTTGTTATTCGAATGAAGGCTTAGGATACCGTGCCGTAACCACTTTCTTCCGCGTATAGAAGTCCACGCTGTCCTTCCCGTTGGCATGAAGCGTTCCATAGAAGGAAGACTTCCAGCCGGAGAAGGGGAAGAAGGCCATCGGTGCCGGAACGCCGAGGTTGATGCCGAGCATGCCGGCGTCGATATTTTCCCGGAAGTACCGGATGGCCGATGCGTTGTTCGTGAACAGGCAGGCTCCGTTGGCAAATTCCGAACGGTTGGCGATTTCGACGGCTTCCTTCAAGTTCTTCACGCGGATAATCGACAGCACCGGCGCGAAAATTTCATCCTTCCAAATGGTCATATCGGTGGTCACATGATCAAAAATCGTCGGACCGACGAAATAGCCGTCATCCGCTTCGGGATGTCTTCCGTCGCATACCAGAGTGGCTCCTTCGGAAATCCCTTTTTCGATATATTGGTGGGTCCGCTTCAGATTGTCCTCACGGATAACCGGTCCCAGAAAAACCCCGTCCTCCAGGCCGTTGCCGATCTTGATGTTTTGCGCCCGCTCTTTGAGCTGCCGGATGAACTCATCGGCGATGCCTTCTTCCACCGTGACGACGGCACAGGCCATGCACCGCTCCCCGGCCGAACCGAAGGCCGCTGAAATGATGTTGGTGAGCGTTTCGTCGAGGTTGGCATCATTCAGCACAATGGTGTGGTTTTTGGCCCCGGTCAGCGCTTGAACCCGTTTCAGGTGCTCGCTGCCTTTTTTGTACACATATTCGCCGACCGGCTTGGAACCGACAAACGAGATCGCCTTGATTTCCGGATGCTCCAGAATGCCGTTTACGACATCATGTGCCCCGTAGACTACGTTAAAGACGCCTTTCGGCAGCCCGGCTTCCGTCAACAGCTCGACCAAACGCTCGGTGAGCAGCGGCGTCCGTTCCGACGGCTTCAGGATAAAGGTGTTGCCCAAAGCGATCGCCATCGGGAACATCCAGCAAGGCACCATCATCGGGAAGTTGAAAGGCGCGATACCGCCGACAACGCCGACCGGATAGCGGTAATTAACCGCTTCCACATCGGTTGCGATTGAGGCCAGCGAATCACCCATCATTAATGAGGGGGCGCCTGCCGCGAATTCAACGTTTTCGATCCCGCGCTGTACTTCGCCAAGGGCTTCGGTAAGGTTTTTGCCATTTTCCAGAGTAATGAGGCGGGCCAATTCGTCCTTGTGCTCCGTAAGCAGTTGTTGATAATTAAACAGGATTCTGGCCCGCCGGGGAACAGGAACATTCTTCCAACCCTCAAAAGCCTGTGCGGCTACGCCCGCGGCCTCCTCAATATCCTCCTTCGTGGAAATGGGAACGTAGGCGATAATTTCTTTGGTCGCCGGATTAACAACGCTTTCATATCGCCCGGTGCGGCTCTCTTTCCAGGCTCCGTTTACATAGTTGCGCAATCTTCTGGCTTCGGTCATCATGCCCATCCTCTCTATTATTTGTAAAAAGACGCCCTCTTCGGACCAGCCTGTGAAGGCGCTTTCCGGAAATGCCGGGTCTTTCGTTTCAGCGGGTCCATAAGCAAAGGTGCAATCGCAAGACTTAAAACTTGATTGTGTTGTTTTACTCACCTTTTGGGTATCTTTTGAGTAAATATTATTATTATAATGATTATATGTCAACAGAAATTTATTAAGTGATTGTAAACTTAGGTAATTGTTGATTACATTTTGGTTATATGTTATCTTTTTTATGAGATTAATAGTAATAGAATAGGAACGGAGCATAACCATGAGAGAGAGACGTTTGCAGGAATTGGAGGACTACATTCATTCGCTGGGAACGATATCGCTGGATGAGCTGTGCGAGCATTTTCGGGTCTCGAAGAACACCATTCGCCGGGACATTCAAGTTCTGCTGGAGAAAGGAACCGTTCAAAAAGTATACGGTGGCGTGACCTCGCTTTCTCAAGGGCTAATCCCTTTTGAAAATCGGGACACGACCAATAAATCGGTGAAACGGGCGATCGCCCAGCGGGCGGCCGAGTTCGTGGAGGGAAACGAGCTGATCTTCATCGACTCCGGTACGACGACCCGGAATCTGGTCGAATATTTGCCCCGCACGGCCAAGCTAACCATTCTGACCACCAGTTTGGATGTCATTAACGCCGCGTCCCATTTGGACAATATATCCCTCTTGGTTTTGGGAAACATGTATAAACGGGACACGAAATCATTCGTCGGGAGCGACGGGCTGCTTTTATTGGACAAATACAATATTAACAAGGCTTTTATGGCCGCAACGGGCGTCTCGATCACCAGCGGTCTCACCAATTCCGACGTGTTGGAATACGAGATCAAGAAGCGGGTGGCCGAGAAGGCGAATCAGCTGATCCTGCTGGCGGACGCGTCCAAATTCGGCCGTTCCACCCTGCTGACCTACTCGCCGCTGGATAAGGTGGATGCGGTCATTACCTCGCCGGGAATCCCGATGGAGTATGCAACCTATTGCGAAGAATACGGCATTGCCGTCCATATCGCCGAAGAAGAGTAGAGCACAGAAATATTGAAGGAGGGCGAATTATTATGCCGTTATTGCGTTTTGATGTGATTAAAGGAAGAGATGAAGCTAGTTTGCGCAAACTGCTGGACACGGCACATGAAGCGATGGTGGAGGCGTTTGGCGTTCCGGTCCGCGACCGCTACCAAATCGTTCATCAGCATGAACCTTACGAGCTGGTGATTGAGGATACGGGCCTCGGTTTTACCCGCAGCCGGGATGTGGTGCTCATCAGCATTGTCAGCAAGACCCGGACCGTGGAGCAGAAACAGAAGCTGTACGCGCTGTTGGCGCAGAGGCTTGAGGCGGAATGCGGCCTTTCTCCGCAGGACCTCATGATTTCGATCACCGAGAACGGAGAAGCCGATTGGAGCTTCGGGCTGGGAGAAGCCCAGTTTTTGACGGGCAGATTGTAGATTGGACTCACGAAAAAAAAGTCCCCTCGACCCATAAGGTTGAGGGGGCTTTTTGCTACACTTGGACTTTGACCACCGGCGTACATAAAAAAGTCAGTTGCAATTCGGGGGGAACGCCGTGGTTTTGATACCATTCGTAATTGGGCCTGGAAGGGTCCGCCCGCCAGCCGCTGTTCGGCAGCCATTCCTGCATCCAGCGGTCCCAGGTCGGGCCGATTTCCTCCGAGGAACCGAAGTGAACGGTTACGGCATACAACCCTTCGGGGATCGTGTATTCGTCCAATCCATACCGATTGTCGAAGTCGGGGCTTACGGCCATGGCGGCGTAAGACATTTTGTCCTCCACCGGTATCGCGTCGGCATGATCCGGGAACACGGACATCATTTCCTTAGCCTGTGCGTATAGACCATGCTGTCCAAGAATTTGGTGGAATTGCTCCCACACCCGGGGCAAACCCCAGTAGTCCCCGACATTTCGCAGGCCGACGATGCGTTTTGGGGCAAAAGCGGTGATTTTCGTCTGCATGATATTCACTCCTTCGGGATTGAGGTAGAACCAATAGGCAGGTCGATGCTCACTGTAGTGCAGGCCCGCGGAGGAATGGAGAACGCCATTCCAAAACGGCAGCCTTCTCGCTTCGCTGGGCGTCAAGCCATAGATCCGCTTGAACGCCTTGGTGAACGCCTCCGGCGTCTCGTAGCCCGAGTCCAGCGCGATGGTCGTCACATCGGCCGAGGAGTGCCGCAGGAAGTGCATCGCCCTTTCCATCCGCAGCCGCTTCAGGCACGCGTGCACATTCTCCCCGGTAAGCTCGCGGAACTTCCGGTGAAAATGATAGGGCGAGGCATGGACCTCCTGCGATATTTGGCGGAAATTCAGCGGTTCATCCAGCGCACCCATGATTCGGAGGATGGCTTCCTCCACTCTTCGGTGCCAGTCGATCTTCGTATTGGTTCTCATAACACCTCTCATGATAATCCTAAAGGGAGAGTTTGACCTGTCCGCGGTTGCGGATTTGTGTAACAGCTCGTTTTTTCAAATTAACGGGAAAACCTCCCGTTAATTTGGTGCCTATGTGGCTGCAGAGGTGAATTACCTGGAAAATCTCCCGCTAATTCGTCCGAAATGGCCCTTTTCTTAGGCCGAGGCGCGAATTAGATGGAGTTTTTCCAGTTAATCGGACTCAAGGGTCAAGAGCGGCAAGTTTAACGGGAGTTTTTCCCGTTAAATTCTACATATCGGCAAAGCTCTCCTTCCTCTGATAGGTATGACATTGAAACTTCGTTTTCCAACGCGCAAATAGTAGAATAGAATAGAATAAGTTGGAACTTGTAACACATAGTCAAGCAGGAGCAAATAGTATTAACGAGAGGATGTAATATAGTGCCAGCCCCGAATGCGCAAATTTCTCCCAGACTGATTTCATTATTAGCGGATCGACCTTTGTCGGATATCCCCGAAAGTCCGTCTGCGTCTCATCTTCCGGGAGCCCTGACCAAGCTCATCAATAGAAACCGGAAGAAGTTTGAAGCCTACTCCGAGCCCAATAAGCAAACTCTGATTTGCGGCCACTGCGGCAGACAAGGCCAGTATGATCTTGGACAGATCTTGTTTGATCCAGAACAACAGGGGCGGGATGCCGAGGAATCTATAACGGCCGACTCAGCGGCGAACGATGGAGATATGTTCAAACATTTTCAAGCAACGGGCTACTTTCGCTGCAAGCATTGTAATGGTGCGGGGAACTGGGCTGTAAAGAACCCGCTTTTTCTTATGGTTTACCTGCTAAAGATGAAGGCCGACCCCATGGAAGAGCAGGCGAATTTTAGGATAGGAAAAACGGCCCTTCACGACGGAATCTCTTTTCAATGGGTGACCGATGCGGAAGAGCATCTGCTCGATTTGCTCGCGGACCCGGACCCTAAGCAGGCCGGATTCCTGTGGAACCGCTTAGGCAACCTGTATATACAAGGGAGAAGACCGGAGCTGGCGGCCGCGGCCTTCGAAAAATCCCTTCAGGCCGATCCGGCTCAAGCCGAATCCCACTTCAGTCTGGGACTGCTGTTGGATCAAATTCGTGAAAACGAGAAAGCGGCCTACCACTATAAGAAGCATTTGATCAGCGCCAAATATGATCGAAGAATGGATATCCTCGATTTAAGGCAGATGATGGCTGTGGCACTGCAGGCTCTGACCGGGATCCATCTGCGGACCGATGGCGGCATTGAAATCATGCCGACAAAGGAGGATATCGCTGTTTTGGACCCGTATGGAGAGACCGCAGCGGGTTTCGGTTTGGCGGAAGATAATGGCGAAACGTTGCCTGAGCATTTGGAAATGGATTTCGATCTTATTCCGGATCAGTTGGAATCCTTTTATCCGGTAGCTGAAATGTACTTGGGGAACAGGAGGGAGGAGATACCGGAAAAGTATCGGACTTTTGACGCGATGATCGCCAAAACACGAAAAGAGGCTGAGGCCCAGCCGGAGAGCAGGTCAGCGGCACGCCAGGCCAAATCCGGTAGAACAGTCATCGTAACCGTTAAATCGGAAGAACAGGCCGCTAAAATCTCCCGAATTTGCGAAAAATACGATTTGGAGTGTATCATAGGGATCGAATTTTTCGAGGATTTAAGCGATTTACGAAAGGCGTTGACCGAAAAGCTGTCTCCGTCCAATATTTATGAACCTTGTCCCTGCAACAGCGGCAAGAAGTTCAAATTCTGCTGCGCAGCCAAGCTGAAAAAGTTTGATTTGGATGAGTTTTGAAGAAAGTAGCCAGGGACACACGGCTTTTTGATCAGATTAACGGGAATTGTTCCCGTTAATCTGATGCCTATGCGGCCGCAGAGGCGAATTACCTGGAAAACCTCCCGTTAATTCGCCGGAAACCATGTGTATCGGTGTTTGGGCCGTAAATTAGATGGAGTTTTTCCAGTTAAATCGGAATCAAGGGCCAGGAGTGGAAAATTAACGGGAGGTTTTCCCGTTATTTAACTGGAAACTGGTTAAGTATGAAAATGAAAATAGTGCAGATTTCAGTTGTAACTTAAGGCGTTTATGTTAAGAAAACAGGAGGGCTACCATGCCGGAACATCCGCAATTCAAGGAATTTAAGGAGCAGCTCAAGGCGTTGATTCGCCGCCATTCGGACCGGGGCTTCTTGCCTTACGGCGGCAGTAATCGGGTCGGTGCGGAAATGGTGGCGATCCTGGAACAAGCCGAAGCTATGGACGACCCCGTCCTGGCTTTTGATATCGAGATTATGTTGGTTAAGGAAGGAATCAAACTTCTTTCCCACGCCGATGATTCATCAGGGTCCCTGGGAGAAGCGATCCGTTTCAGCAGCCAAGCGCTTGCCGCCCTATGCGAGACGGCGGATGAAGCTAACCGGAAATACTTTTTCGAAACCCTTCTCAAGACTGCCAAACTTCAGGGAATGAGGGATTGGGCCGATTTTGGCTTTCGTCTGTTAAAAGCCGCGGTCGTGTTGGTTCGCGATGAAAAGCAGGCGCAAAAAGTCTACGAGGTGTGCGGAAGTTTCGGGACAACGTTTAGCGGCTCCAAATATCCGGATGAGCATTTAATCACTTATCAGATTGTGGAGCGGCTTGAGGGACCGGAGGCGTCAGACCGGTACCTGATGGAGAATCTGGAAGTGTTCGAGGTCAGGGAACTGGCCGTCAACAAGGCGTTGGAAAGAAAAGACTATGCGTTGGCCGAGCAACTATGCGTTCAGGCGATGTCCCAAAGAAAAGAGTGGGGTGACCGCAATCTCAAATGGGCCCAATTCCTGGAGTCGATCTATACGGAAACCAACGACTCAGAGAAGCTGGAGGGGGTTGTTCATTACATCCTGCTCCTTGGCAAAACATTGTATTACCCGAAGCTTAAGCTGCTTTATGAAGCGAAGGGGATTTGGGAGCAAAAACGGGAGCCGCTGCTGCAAGAGCTTTCCACAAAGCTTATGTCTCAGGATTACGCCTCCCTGCTGAATCAGGCCGGAGAGTTTGAGAAGTTGCTGGACCTTCTCCGTGAGCGCAAGTATCTAATTCAGTACTACGGGAAGCGGGTAGCCAAGGATTTTCCGGAAGAGACTTATCTTCTGTATGAGGCGTTTATTTTGGATCAAGCGAAGGAGGCGACGGAGCGAAGAAGGTACAGGGAAACCTGCAAGCTTCTCCAAGAATACTTTGAGGCGGGTGCCCGGGAGGAGAGTTTGCGGTTGCTGGACCGGTTGAGTGAGATGTATCCGCGGCGCCCGGCCATGCAGGACGAACTGGACAAGCTCAAGAAGAAGCTGGAGAAGCGGAAATAGCGGAGATCCTTTCCTTCAAGCACAAGGATCTCCGCGCCGCTCTCGTTTTTACGAGGACAACTCCACCTCATCGGCATTGGGACTAACCTCGTCCCCGTACCGCTCCAACGCTTTGGTGGACGCCTCCAGCATTCTCCGCTTCAAGTAGTCGCCCTCCAGAATCCGCACCCGTTTGCCGAGAAAACGGATTTTGGACAGGAGATACTCCACCTCGTCCCCCAGAACGCAGACGCGGAGGCGATAGGTGCCTTGCTCTTCATCGTATTCGACGGTTTTCTCGAAGCAGGAAAAAGCGTACAAAATGCGCGACAACTCTTTGTGGTATTCCCGGACCACCTCCAGGACGGTTTCCGTCTTTCGCGAGTCCAGCGTCCGGGCGATTTCCTCATAGACCTGGTCGGCGGCGGCCGGGTCCAGCGGTTCGGGGGCGATGGAGATCAATTTGCTCAGCCGGGTGCTCATGAGGGCATGGCGGCGCAGATCGTACCAGAGCAGATACCATTCTCTTTTGACCATGGAATATTCCAGCTTGTAAGCAAGCCCCGAACGGTCTGGCTGTACCCGGCCGCGCTTGACCTGGAACGAGATCCGGATGCCGCTCCGCTCGACGATATGCCGGCGAAGGATGCGCAGCAGCGGATGATAAACCTGTTTCTCCGCGCTTTTCGCCTTTTCGGTCAGATAATCGGAGGTGGTCAGCTCCTCTACGCTTTGCAGCAGTCCCTGCAGCTTTTGCCGGGTTTCCGGGGTAAAGGCCTCCTCGGCCGCCGGATGCTTCAGCATTTTTTTCAGCCAGGCCCGTTCGTGCGCGGTGACCATAAACGTGCCGGAATCGTCCAGACGGGAGATGACCTGGTAGTTAAAAATTTTCTCAAACGGATTCATAATAGGCCTGAATCTCCTTCCACTCGGCAATCATTTCGCGGCGAAAATAAAGCGGTTCGAGCACCTCGCAGCTGGAGCCGAAACTCCGCAGCCACGGCTTGATTTCGGTCGTGCCGTTAACCTTGATCTCGTAGATGAAGCTCTCCTCTTCCTCGGCGACGATTTGCCCCCATTGACCTTGCAGCAGGACGCGCTCCCTGACAAAGTTGGGTTCGAAATGACCGGGATTGAAAAAGCGGGCCCGCACCGTAACCGGCCGTCCGGTATCGAGCAGCCAGCTGTACCTCATCCTCTCCTCCAGTGCGGCCGCTTTCTCCGCAAATACCTGCTCGGCCACCGCGTCCTCCTCCTCGAGCTGGGTCATCCCTTCCATCCGGTATTTGCGGATGCCCTCTCTACCGGAGGCGAGCAAATACCAGCGCCCGTATTGGTGATCGTAAACGACCTTCAGGGGGAGGGTCTTCTCCAATTTCCCTTCCGATTCCCGTTCGAACAAGGGATTTGTATTTTGCGCGGCGTAGCTTTTGTCGGCTTTGGGCGAAAAATACAAAAACCGCACCCGCCGCCGGTGCCGGATCGCGTCCAGAAGCGTGAACAAATGCGCCTCATCCAGAATCCGCGAATAATAGTGGTATTTATACAAAAAATGGTCCAGGGCCAGTGGCTCGGCCTGGTTTCGCAGCAGGTGCTTCTTTAGGCCGTCGCGGAGAAGATATCCCTGGACGGAGGGGATCTGCGTATTGGCCATCACATCCACGAAGTCGTACAGGTCGTAAAGCTCCTCCTCCGTCAATTCCCGCACCAGGTCGTTGTCCAACCGATAGCGGTAGGGGCGGGAGGCGGATTCCTTGCGGATGACACCGACCTCTTCCAAATATTTCAGATCCGACCGAATCGTCTTCTCGTCGGGGAGCGGGATGTCGGCGGGGAGGCTGCCGCAGCAGTAGTCCATCAGCTCCATCGCCGTCAGCGCCTGGTCGTTCAGCGCGGCCAGAAGGAGCGAGTAGCGCACCGATTCCGATCCCTTCAGCGATTTCGCCCGGAACAAAAAGAGCAGCATCGGGTCAGCCGACTCGTAGTAATTAAAGCGGATCGCCTCCGCGAATTCCTTGCTCTGCTCCTGCGGCAGCTGCTGATACATCGTGCCGACGATATCCTTCAGCCGGCGCAGCGTCTTGTCGAACGTATGGACGGAGATGCCGAGACGTTCGGCGAATTGCTGCCTGCTGTAGGCCCCGCTGGTCAGCACGAGCATCCGCAGAAACTGGATTTCCTTATCGAAGCTTTCTTTTGCCACCTCAACCACCTGTTTCCTGATTATGTATAATCCTATTTTAACAGGCGTCAGTCCATTCGGAAAACTTTGCCCTTGGGCACGAAGGGAAGATGGCTGCCTTTCGGAATCAGGAAAGCGTGCTCGCGGCGAATGCTCACCCGATCGCAGTAGCCGTCCGTGATGATCAACAACGGGCCGCTTTTCGGAAAATCCCCGGCATGCTCGAGCAGATCAATGGCCGGCTGCAGGATCGTTCCGCCCCTGCCTTTGACGGAGACGCGGTCCGCAATCGCTTCCGGCGCGAGGTATCCTTGATCATAGACGGCCGCGTCGCAAAACACGACCCGGACGAGCGGCACATCCCGGGCCATGCTGTAGCTGGCGATCGCCCCAAGGGCCTTGCCCAGCAGCTTGGTGTCCATGGAACCGGAGGTGTCCAGAACCACCCCGAAGGTGCGGCCGTCCTCGGCTCCCGCATCCGGCACCCAGCGGGGGCGGGGAATATCGGGGGTGGACGCTTGCCGGCGGCTGATCCTGGCGTAAGTCCGGACTTTTTCCAGCGGGGAAAAATAGTTGTCGAACCACTTCGCCAGTTCCACGTCCCACAGGATCGGGGGCTGGGACAAGGCCCGGATCTCCTCGATCAGACCCGCCGGCAGGAAGCCCCGGTTTTGGTCAAAATGATAATCGAGCCCTTGGCTAAGACAGCTCCGATAAAATTCATCCAGTGTCAGCCCGTCTTTTCGGTCCCACCAATCGGGGACCTTCGGCTCCAGAATATCGCCCGTTCCGACGCCGCGAAAAGTCGCGACTTTCCGGTACAGCCGCATGTCCGTGACGATCCGGTCGTAAACGGATTCCGCCGACAGTCCTTTAAGCTCCGGGTCATGCAGGCCTCCCACCCGCGGAAAGGCGCCCAACCCCATTTCCATAAGCCACCCGTTGATGACATAGTCGCAGGCGACATTCCACAGATAGGGGTCACGCCCTTCCGCGCGGGCATGGTGCCGTAGTCCGACGTGCAGAAATTCGTGGGCGAGCACAAAGCGGCATTCCTGCTCGTCCAGCCCGGCTGCAGGGTTGACGTAGATTTCCTTGGCCTCGGCATCGACGGCGGCCACCGAAATCGACAGGCGGGTGCAGAGCAGAGGATCCTCAATGATCCGGAAGTCCGCCGCCATCGCGCCCATCAGCGGGTAACTGCTGACAAACCAGTTGCGGGCTTTCATAACGGGCGTCAAAACATCGCGGTTTGCGCCGAGGTAAGCTTCATACCCCGCCGATACGTTGACCGCGCTCGTCACGGCCATGGCGAGCCCTTTACCCAACAAATCCTGCCAGTTGACGTTCTTGTTACCCCAGTAAGAGCGGTCGGAAGCCTTGGAGCCTAGGAGCATGTCCTGATGTCCGGGACCCGCAGTGCCGAGATTATGAAAGGAAAGGGGAAGCCCCTGGTCGATGAAGCTGTGATAGAGATCTTCTTCGGCCCCCTTTCCGGAAGGGATCTCTACCGACCCGTTCATCCCCTCAGGGGGCTTGCCCAGCCGCATATCGTATAGAAACTTGGCGATAAAAGCGTCGCAGGCCGTGTTCCACATGTCCTGCCGTTCCATTACCTTGAAATGCCCGAAACCTAGATGCAGAAGAGCATGGGCCAGAATGTAAATCCATTCTTCGGGCAGGGCCCTGCGTTTCGGATGAACATGGATATACCCGCTGCTTGTCGTGACCGCCCAGCCGTTATCCGGGCAGAGATTGCCCTCCATGCGCACAAAATGAGCGTGCGACGCGAGCGGGGCAAACATCGGGTGACGGGAGATAAGCCGCAGCCCCTCCTCATAAGCCCGTGTGGCCGGGTCCATTTCTCCGGATTTTTGTTTTTGTTTTCCCATAATCGATCAGGCTTCCTTCTTCTGTACAAGTCTGGGCAAGTCCCGAACGATCTCCACCAGGAACCAATCCGGCAGACTCTCGCCGGCTTCGTCCCTGGCCACGGCCAGTTGGGCGATTTCGAGACTGATCGCGCTTAAATTTTTGAGCAGGGCCTTGGCGCGGTGGGCCAGCTTCTTATGATGTTCGGCGAGCGCGTCCTTGGATTCCGGCAGCTCCTTGATCAGGTGAGCCCGGAAAGACTGGGCCATAAAGTAAAGCACATCCCGGTCCTCCGGCTGGTGGGGCCAGTTCGCTCCGCCTTCGATAATCTCATGCAGCTTGTATTTATAATGGCTTTGCTTATAAAAAGCCTTCAGCTGCCCGGCGTGATGCGGCGATAGACAGCCCGTAGCAAGCACTTCCAGGGTATCCGGCCGCAGCCGATCCCCGTATTCCTTCAGCGCATCGCTTAACATATGCCACGATCTTGGCGTGGAGAACGGTTCCTCGTGCTTCGGCGGCTGAACCCACAGATGATCCGGGCGCGTCTCGATATATTGAATGACCAGGGGGTGGAGCTCGTTCTCGTAAGCCCACTCCAGCCATTCGCGGTGGGAAACCTTAAGCTGCACATGAAACATGCGGTTCATGAGCGCGGACGACATCGGCTTCACAATCGCGCTGTCCTGCGCCCGGTTTCCGGCTCCAATGACGACCGAGCCTTCCGGCAGACGGTATTCGCCGACGCGTTTTTCCAGAATCAAGCTGTAAAAAGCTTTCTGTACCTCGTGCGTGCAGGCGTTCAACTCATCCAGAAACAGGCAGTACGGCTCGTTTCGGGCGATCATGCTCGGCGGGCAAAACCGGCTCACCCCGCCGACGATTTGCGGCACCCCGATGAGGTCTTCCGGTGCCAGCTGGCTGCCGAGCAGCGAGACGCAAGGCAAGCCGACCAGATCGGCAAACCGCTGAACCAGCGAGGATTTTCCCACGCCCGGCGGCCCCCAGATAAACACCGGGCGGACGACGGCTACGTTTAATAGCAGCTCCATTAATTGCTTGGATGTTACAGAGGATGAAATATTCATGCTTTATAATGATTTCCTTCCCTAAAAATTAACGTTATGAACATGATACCATAGGGTCCTTGAGGCGCAGGCCCGAAAAGATGGCTATACCCGTTTTGTCCCAAAAGGGGCCGGTTGCCGCGGACGGGACGGGGAGGAACCTTGGTCAGCGGTCGGCTCCTCATTGGAGTTGTAATTAACCCGAGAGGGCTAACGCCTGTAACAGCCTTCCTCTGAACCCGGGCAGGGGGATAAGTGAATAAGGGCCTTTTGCGGCGCTATTTTGTTGAATTGGGCTCTTTGGCGTGAAATAGCGGTCATTTGGGGCCTTATTTTAGGGAAAAGCGGGCCGAAAACCGATTTTTGGGCTCGCACCAGAGAAATAAGGCCCTTTTTGGCCGCTATTTTTTCCGAAAACGCAAATCGGGCCGAAATAGCGGCCCAAAACGCCGCTATTGTAGCGGGCGGCCGGGCGGACCGGGGAATTGGCGGTTCGGATCGATCGGCTTGTCACCATCCCCCTCAAAAACCGGCTAAATTTTCCCCTCGTAATACTTTCGCCATGTTCGCGAAGCGAAAAATCGGCGAAGATAGGTTCACAAGGTCATCGCCGCAAGGGGACGGCCGAGTGAGATCTTCGAGGCGCCTGGACGGGATCCTTCGCCTTTTAAGCGACTGGCCGTTGGTTCGAATCCAACTTCCGCCTAACGGCGGAATAGCTCAGAGGTAGAGCAGTTTATGTGACCTGTCCGCCTTTTTCCTCGAAGATGAGTTGCATCAAATGCAGGAACGCGCGCGAGGCGCCTGAGAGGGTTACTTCGACTAATTAGGGATTAGTAATGATCGTGCCGGAGGGCACAGCAGCCTTCTCAACAAGCTTTCTTCCTCGCGCACCCGTTCCCAGCACATCTAAATAATACCGGTGAGGCGCCGGGGCGGGTTACTTCGCCATCCAAGCGCACTTATGGAATTACCGGGCTTTACGGCAGGTTCGACTCCTGCACCGAACCCGCCCCTCTTTTTCCTCACCGGTGTTATCTAAATATTCCGTTGGGCGTCATTGCACTCACACACGGATATAGGAGGTTATTTAAAATGAGTTTCGCCCAAAAATTGTTCGGTCCGTTCAGACCGACCACTCGCAACAAAGATCATTATCCCGCTTATACGCGGTCTGCGGAGGAACAGTACCTGCAGACTTTGCTGACCAATACGATGAGCAATACGTTTTATGCCGATCAAAAAGAACTCCTGAGCGATGCCGAGCAGCTCCACCATGAAATGGCGGCGGCCAACCCGACGTTTATGGCAAAAGCGCTCGTGTTCGCCCGCAACACCGGCCTGATGCGTCTGCAGCCGATCTTCGGCTTGGCGGTGCTCTCGGCCTACCGGCCCGATTTGTTCGCCAAGGTGTTCCCGCAGGTCGTGCGAATTCCTTCCGACCTGTTCGACTTCCTGACCATTCTCAAGGGTCAGGGCCGGGGCGAGGGCGGCCGCGCGGTCAAGCGCCAGGTGAACCAGTTCCTGGCCGGCGTCAGCGAATACTGGGCCGTCAAATACAACGGCCGCGGCCGCGGCTACAGCCTGGGCGACGTGATCGCCACGGCCCATCCGAAGCCGGCGGACTTGAAGCAGCAGGCGCTGTTCCGGTACCTGCGCGGCTGGGAGGCCGACCTCGAGCTGCTGCCGCAGGTGGCGGCGCTGGAGCGGCTGAAGCGCGCCGCGAGCGAAAGCGAGCAGATCGAGTGGATCGGCCGCGGCAAGCTTCCGTACGAGACGGTTACCGGCGCGATTCAGCCGACCAAGGCCGTGTGGGAGGCATTGCTGTACCAGATGCCGACCTTTGCGCTGCTCCGCCACCTGAACGCCCTGCAGCGTGCGGGCGTCCTGGACGACAAGCGGAACCTGGACTACGTCATCGCGCGGTTCAACGATGAAGAGGCGCTGCGCAAGGCGCGCATCCTGCCGTTCCGGTTCGCGACGGCGTTCCGTCAGGTCGAGCATCCCGATCTGCGCGATGCGCTGCGGGACGCGGTGGACCTGACCTTCGGCAACCTGCCGGATTTGGGTGAGGACACGGCGATTTTCCTGGACATCTCCGGCTCGATGGAGGGACAATATCTGGAGACCGGTTCGGTATTTGCCCTGGCCCTGTATAAGAAGACGCGGGGGAACTCGCTGTTCTGGCTGTTCAACCACGAGGTCCGCGACGCGAGACCTTCGAAGCGCGACAGCATACTCGGCCAGGCGCAGCATATCCGCGCCAGCGGCGGGACCGATACCGGTGCCCCCGTGCGCAAGCTGCTCCTGGAGCGCAAGCGGGTGGACCAGATCATCATCATTACGGATGAGCATCAAAACACCGGCAGCCCGTTCTACCGGGAACTGGCCCAGTACCGTGCCGCCATCAACCCGGAAGTCAAGGCGTTCATCGTGGACATCGCTCCTTACCGGTACGCGATGGTGCCGGAAATGGACCGCAACACCTTTTACATCTACGGTTGGAGCGACACGGTCCTGTCCTACATTGCCCAGACGCTGCAAGGCTACGCGTCCATGACGAAGCAGGTGGATGCCATGGATCTCGACAAGAAGGAGTGATCCCCTATGACTCAGGAACCGTCCGAATTCCGCCCCGTCATCCTGAACGAGCTTCGGCGCATTGAAGAGCAGGAAGGGGTTCGTATTCTGTACGCATGCGAATCGGGAAGCCGCGCTTGGGGCTTCCCTTCGCGGGACAGCGACTATGATGTCCGTTTTCTTTATATCCGGCCTTTGGACTGGTACCTATCCATTTTTGAGGGACGGGATGTGATCGAGCGGCCGATCAGCGACCAACTGGACATCAACGGCTGGGATTTGAAGAAGGCCTTGAGGCTATTCCGCAAATCCAACCCTCCCTTATTGGAATGGCTGCATTCTCCGATACAATATTTGGAGCCCTATTCCGTGGCGGAGCAGATCCGCCGCATATCGCCGCTGACGTTTTCGCCGAAATCATGCATATACCATTATCTCAACATGGCGAAAGGGAATTTCCGGGGATATCTGCAAGGGGAACGGGTGAAGATCAAGAAGTATTTCTACGTACTGCGGCCGGTGCTCGCCTGCGGCTGGATCGAGAAGCACAATACGATGCCTCCGGTGGAGTTCGATAAGCTGGTGGAGGACTTGATCCCGCCGGAAAGCGCACTGATGGATGCGGTTCAACGCCTGCTGGCCCGCAAAAAAGCCGGGGAAGAGCTTGATTTGGAGCCTAAGTTGACCGCCATCCACGAATATTTGGAGGAGCGCTTGAATTACTTTGAGGAGGCGGCCGCCCAATTCAGGACGGAACCGTCGCAGCTCGAAGACGAGCGGTTGGACGTCCTCTTTCGCTCCGCCTTGCGCGAGGTATGGGCGTAGAGGCGGGCAACCGCGTACCTATTTTCACATTGGAAGAAGGTTCATTATGGCTATCCTACAGGTTACATCCACGAATCCGAAGTTTTCATTTTTGATCAAGAAAAATCCGCAATCTGGCATGCAGCTGCGCTCGGTTCGCAAAGGGACGGCGTACGGCTGGTATAGCGGTGAACAGACCTTTAACGTGTATTTTAAAGACGCGGACAACGATATTTCGTATAAGCAGCATGAGGGGGAGACTTTCGAGTACCTGAACGTGTCGAGATACAATACGCCGCTGTTTCCGCTGAACGCGATCGGCGAGTTCTTTTCCGCTCCGTTAAAAGCGCGGCATGAGCAGGATACGGAGGGGTATGAGCATACCTTTTTCATCAATATGATTCATATCGAACGGTTGCCGTATATCGATTTTTTCAAGAAGCACTTGCAGGATTTCTCATTCGAAATCACCCACCGGGCGCACAAAAGCTATGCCCTGACCGTGAGGACGCACAAAAGTCTGTACCAGCTCCTTCACGCGGTGAGCGTATTGTGCTTGTTCCTGTCGATGTTCGGCAATGAGCACGTGGATATTTCGGACAGCATTCTGGACAAATACATCAAGAGCCTCCAAGTGATCGACGCGCCGTTTTACATTCGGAGCTTGTTCGTACGGAATTTTCTGGCTTCCCGGGACCGGTTCAAAAAATACAAGGCGGAGCTCGAGAAGACGGACCGCTACAGCATTCGCTTTGCTTTTGGCGGCACGGCGCTGCAGCGGCGGAACTACATCGGAAGCGCGCTCGCTTTTGACAAGTCGATTCTCGACGTGGGCTGCGGGGAAGGATTCTATGCGATTCCTTTTGCCGGGAAAATCGAAGGCAGCTATTACGCGGTCGATATCAACGAGGAGCTGTTGGAGCAAGTCCAGCGGAAGGCCGCGCGAAAAGAGCTGGACAATATCATTACGTTCGCCTCGATCGATCTTTTTCTGGAGAGCTATAACGGGGAACGGGTCGATGTGATTTTGACCGAGGTCATCGAGCATATGAGCCAGGAGGAAGCGGAGCGACTGATCCGGCAAATCTGCGAAAAGGTGGATTTCGACCGGTTGATCATCACGACGCCGAATGCCGACTTTAACCGCTATTATGAGTTGGAGGGCTTCCGGCACGACGATCACAAATGGGAGCTGGGCGGAGCTTCGTTCCAGGCCTGGATCGGCGATCTGTTGAAGCGCTTCGCGAACTTGCAGTATGAATTTGTGGCCATCGGCGACGAGGTCGACGGGATCACCACGACCCAAGGGGTTATTTTGAAGAGAGAGGGGGCCTGATCCATGGAGATCCGGACGAAGGTTCATACGGTTTTTATGCTGATCGGCTCTACCGAATGCGGCAAAACCACGTTCGCCAAGGAAGTGTTGGTTCCGGGGCTGCGGTTTGAAGATCGGGACAAAAGCATCAAGGCCAACGTGCAATATCTGTCCTCCGACCAGATTCGCCAGGAGGTGCTCGGCCATGATTACGACAAGTACGATCAAGTGATGCTGGAGGCCAGCGAGCAGGCGTTTCATCTTCTGTTCGAGCGGTTGAACATGGCGACTTCTTTTCCGGTCAATGCGGAGTTCGTGGTGGTCGATACCACCGGGTTGTCCGAGGATTTCCGGGCCAAAGTGAAGGACATCGCCTATCGGAACAATTACAATCTGGAAGCGATCGTGTTCGATTACCGGAAGCGGGACGATTACTACGCCTCGGAGCGCTCGAAGAAGCTCATTACCAACCATATCAACCGGCTGAGAAAAGAGGTCCTGGGCTCGCTGGCCCGGGAAGGGTACGACAAAATCCATAAGGTGCGGGCTAAGGATTTTTACCGGCCCGAGGAAGGGAAGGCGAATCCGGAATACCGCGTCGTCGTTGAAAACTTGGAGGATTATCTGGGCGGCGTTCTCCCGCAGGATCAGCAGTATATTATCATCGGCGACGTCCATGAATGTGTGGGCGATTTGCAGGGGTTGCTGCGCGACCACGGTTTCCGGCTGGAGGACGGCAAGTTGTCGGCGCCCGAGCGATTGCGGCAGACGAAGATGGTCCTCGTGGGGGACTGGATCGACAAAGGTCGGCAAACGAAGGAAATCATCGAGTTCCTTTACGAAAACCGGGAGCACTTCTACTTTGTGCTCGGCAACCATGAAAATTTTGTGGGCAAATATTTGAACGGGGAAATTCAGGGCGCCGATCGTGAGCTGGTTCGCTCGTATTTCGACTCGACTGAGGTATTGCGCGGTGATGCGGAACTTCTGGAAAAATTCCGGCATTTGGTGTCGCTGTCGAAGCCGTTTTACCGGTATGTCGGGGTGCAAGGTCCTTCGTTTTATGTCACCCATGCACCGTGCCGGAAAAAATACATCGGGAAGCTGGACACGAACTCGGCGCGGCACCAGCGGAATTTCCGGATCGACCGGGAGGCTCCGCTCGAGGAGCAGCTGGCCTTTCTGGAGGAGGAAGCGGTGTCCAATCATCCGTACCATGTGTTCGGACATATTGCGGCGAAGCAGCCGTTTCGCATCCGCAACAAAATCCATATCGATACCGGCAGCGTCCACGGGAATCAGTTGACTTCGGTCAGCATCTCGTACAAACCGTTCCTGAAGTCCCGCAAGTCCGCCCAGGCGGTCATCGGGGGAGGGGAAGAGCTGAAGACGCTGTTCAAGCGGGAGCGGAAGGTGTCGGTGGCGGACCTGGAAGAAGACGAAATCCGTCGGCTGCATTACTGCTCGCGGCATAAGGTCAACTTTATCTCCGGGACGATGTCGCCGGCCGATAAGGACGAAGCGAGCGGCGAGCTGGAGTCTCTGGAGCGCGGACTGGCTTATTTCAGGGACCGCGGCGTAACGCAAGTCGTACTGCAGCCCAAATATATGGGCTCGAGATGCAATGTGTATCTGCATAAGGAGCCGGAGCGTTGCTTTGCCGTCAGCCGGAATGGATACAAGATCAATCAGGTGGACTTGTCGGAGATCTTCGGCAAGCTGTTGCGGAAGTTCGGCGCCTATATGGAGGAACGTCAGATTGCCATGCTTATGCTGGACGGGGAGCTCCTGCCGTGGAAGGCGCTGGGCGAAGGGCTGATCGACCGGCAGTTTAAGCCGATCGGGGCAGCGCTGGAATCCGAGCTTGCGTTCCTGCGGCAAAACGGTTTCGAGCAGGCGTTCGGGAAGCTGCTGGAGGACTATGAGGCGAGCGGCTTTGAACAGGACCAGTTCAGGGCCTCGAAGTCCGACCTGAGCGACAAGTACGGTCCGAGCGTGTACCAGAACTACAAGCATGTTCATGAGCTCCGCGACACCTACGTCGCGCTGGAAGAACACGTCCAAGCTTACGAGACCTATAAGCGTCAGTTGGAATGGTATGCGGCGGACGGCGAAGGCGAAGTGGAGTTGGAGTCGGTGCTGGAGTACAAACCGTTTGCCCTGCTCAAAATCGTCTACGAGGACGGGCGGGAGCAATTGCCGGATTGGACGACGTCCGACATGTACGGGTTCCTGTCGGAGGACGAAGCGCTGGCGCTGGACTTGTCGGTGCCGGACAGTCTGGAGCAAGCGGAGCGGTACTTCGCCGAACTGACGCTGGAGAAGCATATGGAGGGCGTCGTTATCAAACCGGAGGTATGGACCGGCGCCACCGTGCCTTATATGAAGGTGCGGAACCCCGAGTACCTGTCCATCATCTACGGCTACGACTACCGGTTCCCGCACAAGTACCGCAAGCTGCTCAAGCAAAAGAACATCAGCCAGAAGCTGCGCGCCTCGCTGAACGAGTACCGGCTCGGGATGAGCCTGCTGGGCGTTCCTTTCGCCGACATTGCCCCCGGGCACACGGCGTATCAGGAAATCGCCGCCAACCTGCTGTTTGAAGTGGCGCAGGAGAAAGCCATCGATCCGCGGCTGTAATGACGATGCACAAGAGCCTGAACCGCCGGGAGGGGGTTCAGGCTCTTTTTGGCGCATCCGTGCCGCTCTGAATATTATTAACGGGAAAACCTCCCGTTAATTTTCCGCTCTTGGGCGTTGGATTCGAAATAGATGGAAAAGTTCCATCTATTTTACGCCAAACCGCCGAGATACATTGGTTTCGGCTAAATTAGCGGGAGGTTTTCCAGCTAATTCGACTTTGCAGCCAAATAGGCCCAATTTAACGGGAGGAAATCCCGTTAGTTGGGACTATGGCTCCGCAAAACGGGTTAGTCACCTCGTTAACGGGAGGGAGTGCCGCTAGCCGGGATACTTGTCCCGCAAGACGGGGAGTCACTCATGATGATCGGAGGGATTCCCGTTAGCTGGGCGCTGGTACTGGGTACTGGCTACTGGGTGATAATTCATGGCTTCCTGTATCCCCAGCCGGCGCTCCGGCGCCTCCGGATTCATTTGGTTGGCGGCCTGCTCGTTGTTTGGACTTACGCCCCGGTTTGCCCTTGCTGTTTCAACAGATCGCGGATTTCCGCGAGCAGCGCTTCCTCCTTGGACGGTTCGGGCGGGGCTTCCGGCTTCGGCGCCTCTTCCTTCCGTTTGAACCTGTTGAGTCCTTTCACAAACAGGAAAATGGAGAAAGAGATAATGAAGAAATCGATGACGGTCTGCAAAAAAGCGCCGTACAACAATTTCGTTTCCCCGTATTGAAAGATCAGGTCCTTGAAGTCGATGCCGCCCATCAAAATCCCGAATAGGGGCATCAGCATGTCATTGACCAGGGAAGTTACGATTTTTCCGAAAGCGCCCCCGATAATGACCCCGATGGCCAAATCGAGGACGTTGCCCTTCAGGGCGAAGGCTTTAAACTCTTTCCACATTCTAGTAAACCCACCTTTTTTCATATATTACAGGCAGTATACCATATAAGGTGTAGGGGAGAAATCCATAGCCATGGCGGAACGGACAGGACGGTCCCTTTGCGGATGTAAGGAAGGTGGCGCATACGGCGACCACTGTCTCTTGTTGAAGCTGGGCGGAGGAATAGCGGTCTTTTGCGCCGTTATTTTGTCGAATTTGGCTGATCGGAGGAAAATAGCGGCCTTTTGGGCGCTTATTTTGGGGTAAAACGGGCCAAAACCTGATTTTGGGGCCGGTGAGAGGGAAATAAGGCCTTTTTTGACCGCTATTTTGCTCGCGGAGCCGAATTTGGCCGAAATAGCGCCTCAAAAGACCGTTATTTGCGGCGGGGAACGAAAGTGCAGCGGGAGCGGGACGACAAAAAGATCCGCCGCATGACCTCCCGGTACAGGGGAGTTATAATGCAATCAAGGATAGGTTGGTAGAATCCGCCAACGGAACAATCAACAGAACAATCGCAGCACAACCAACAGAACGAAGGGGGGTGAACATGATGCTGGATTCAAATTCGGAGAAAGGGCTCAGCAAGCTGATGAGCAAAATGCTCCGCCATACCCCGGAGGAATTCGGCCTCCAGCTGAGTCCCGAAGACGGGGCGTGCGCGATGGACGCGTTTCTCCAGGCGGTCACGGCCCAGCGGCGGTGGTCCTGGGTTCGGCGCGAAGATGTGGAGCAGGTCGTCCGCAACTCCGATAAGCAGCGTTACATCATCGAGAATGACCGCATTCGGGCCAGATACGGCCACAGTCACACTCGGGTGCAGTACGCTCCGGCCGAGCCTCCCGCCGTGTTATACCACGGAACGAACCGGAAGGCGCTCCCGGCCATACTCCAGGAAGGACTTCGCCCGATGACGCGGCAATATGTCCATCTGTCGGAAGGGACGCATTTCGCCACGCTGGCGGGGAGCCGCCGAGGAGAGCTAGTCATCCTCCGGATCAATACGCAAAAAGCGAGGGAGGCGGGCGTGAGCTTTTACTTCGCCGGGAATGAAGTATGGCTGGCCGATCGGATCCCGCCGGGATGCTGCGAAATGGGCGGAACCTAGCCGTTCCGCGGACCGCGGCGGATTTTACCCATGACATAACTGCGGAGGTTGTACGGAAAATGAAATTTGTGTTTTGTTCGGACCCTTTGGATGAAAAGGCTCCGGACATGGAGTACTTGCGGGAATATGAAACCGCCCGCGGGCTTGGCGCGGACGTCTATTTGATCTCTTTGGAGGAGCTGCTGGAGGGCGGCGCGGAACGGGCGGTCCGGCGCCTGCCCGTTTTTGAAACGCGGGAAGTGTTTGTATACCGGGGCTGGATGCTGAAGCCGGATGATTACGAGCGCCTTTATCAGGCTCTATCGGACAAGAACGCCATCCTGATCAATTCGCCCGAGGAATACAGGAATGGGCATGAATTCCCTTATGCTTACGAAGCCATTAAGGCGGTGACCCCTTTCAGTATATGGGTTCCCAAGGAGGAGCTAAACGAGGGTTTGACCCCGCTCTTTGAAAAAATGGACGTCTTCGGGAACAAGCCCGTTCTGGTCAAGGATTATGTCAAATCAAGAAAGCACGAGTGGGAGGACGCCTGCTTCATTCCGGACGCCTCGGATCGGGAGGAGGTCCGCAGAGTCGCGGGGAATTTCCTCAACCGTCAAGGCACGGAGCTTAACGGGGGACTTGTCATCCGGGAGTTTGTGGCTCTCGCCGGACTAGGCGTGCATCCGAAGAGCGGGATGCCGCTGGCCCAGGAGTACCGGTTGTTTTTTCTGGATCATCAAATAATCGCCTGCATGGACTATTGGGATGAAGCGGCTTATGAACACGAAAGCCGGGCTGATGTGACGCTCGCCCCTTTCCTGAAGGTGGCCGAGAGGATCGAGAGCCGTTTTTTCACAATGGACCTGGCCAAGACAGCCGGCGGGGAATGGCTGGTGATCGAGGTAGGCGACGGACAGGTTTCCGGCCTGCCGATTCAGGCGGATGCGGCGCATTTTTATAGAGCAATCATAGAAGGATTGGCGAAGGGGTGAGGGAAGAGATGCGTATTGACAGCAGAATTAAAGGCGGAATATACGGCGTGGCCGTCGGGGATGCTCTTGGCGGAACGACCGAATTTATGAGTGCCGGCGAAATTCGGGCGCAATACGGGTATTTGCAGGAGATCATCGGGGGCGGAGTTTGGGGGCTCGCGCCCGGAGAAGTTACGGACGACACCATGATGACGTTATGCGTCGCCGAAGGGATTTTGCAAAACCCGGCAGACCCGGAGGAGCAGATCGGGCGTTTTTTTCTGGAGTGGTACCAATCCCGGCCGAAAGATATCGGAAACATTATCCGTCACGTTTTTGAACACTACGAGGACAGTTGGAAGGAGGCCGCTTTCTATGCGCACGTGGATCTCGGACAAAGCGGCGGGAACGGCTCTTTGATGAGATGCTTGCCCGTAGCTTTGGCCTACAGGGAACCGGCCGATATCGACAAGGTGACGGTGATGCAATCGCGGATGACGCATTATGATCCACGGTGCAATGAAGCCTGCGTCATCTATAACCGGATCGCTTACCGCTTGCTGTGCGGGGAAGAGCTCGGAGACGCCATCCGGCGCGAGGCCGCCTGGACGGACTACGAAGGGCTGATCGAACGGGAGCCCGATTGCGAACCGAGCGGGTTTGTGGTGCATACGTTTCGCTGGGTACTGCATATTTTGCTGACGGCTCCGGATTTCGGCGCCGTAGTCGAGCGGGCCGCCAACCTTGGCGGGGATTCCGACACGATCGGAGCGATCGCGGGCGGACTGGCCGGGATTTATTTCGGTTACGAAGGCATTCCGTCAAAATATACGGAAGCGATCTTGATCAAAGAACGGTTGGAGAGGGTTGCAAGCCGGTTGGCACAGTTAAGAGGTGCGCTGTAAACAATACGGCGAATTTCCTGAATTTCCTAAAATTAGGGCTATGAGATCCGAAATATATATCTAAAGAATATTAGAGATGAGTGACCGGAATGCTATCTATCGCCATTTGCGACGACCAGGCCCTGGATTGCCTCAAGTTTTCGGGAAAGGTTCGCGCTATTTTGCAAGAAGCGGGTGTTGCCCATAACATTAAGCAATTCCTATCGGGGGCGGCTTTAATGGAGTCGGCGTGCGCGTTCGATCTTGTTTTTTTGGACATCAAAATGGAGCGGTTGGACGGATTAACGACCGCCGCCTTGATGAGAAAAAGGAACCGGCCTTTTCTGCTCGTATTTATTACGGCTTACCGGGAATATGTTTACGAGGCCTTCGACGTAGAGGCCTTTCATTATCTCGTCAAGCCTGTCGACGACGGAAAGCTGGCCAAGGTGCTTCTGGCGGCGGTTGATAAATGCTTGAACGGCGAGAGGGAAGAAGGGTATATGGTCGTAACCCGAAACCGGGAGGCCATAAAACTGGCTTTGGACGATGTGATTTACTTTGAAATTAGCGGGCGCGTGATCAAAGCACACTGCAGCAATCGCGTGGTGGAATACTACGATCAGATTGGCGCTTTAGAGGAGAGACTCATCGGGCGGAGCTTTTTTAGATGTCACAAGAGCTTCCTTATTCATCTAAAGCATGTAGTGAGTTTCGACAAACATGAAATTCTGATGGACAACGGGGACAGGGTCTTACTGTCCAAACGCCGATACAAAGAGTTTACGGAAGCGCTTCTGAAATATTTGAAAAAAGAAGGCGGCATGATATGAGCTTCTGGTTCTTCGCCAAATGCCTTGTGTTAGGCCTTTACGGAGTTGGAATTTTCCTTTTTTGCCACAGGGTGCTCGGGACCAAGGGTTCGCCAAGAACAGCGGCCGTCGTGCTGGTCCTGTATGAAATCGGCTTTGATTACTTGCTTCTGAACAGAGTGCTCGGCGTAAATTATTTTGTGGCGGTGACCTGCTCCTGGTTGGGACTGCTGCTGCTGATCCAGCTCTTGTTTAGAGGCAACCCCGCTCAGAAGCTGGCTATAGCTATGGTGTTATACGTCATTCAACAGCTTACCGCGTATGCGGTTGTTCCACTGCTGACACGAAGTGTGGATGTGATGTTTGATCACTATGATGCGGTGACGCCATATTATATCAATTACTGGATCAGCACGCTTCGCTATGTGGTCTGCCTTGCTCTTCTCCATGTCATTTCCCGTCGTTGCTCCGCTTTGGGCGGCAATCTTCCGCACCGAATTTCCGCGCTTCTGCTGCTTCCCATGGCTTTTATCGTGCTGGCGTTGGAATTAGCGGCGTATGTATTCAACACCAAACAGTTTTTTCATCTGCTCTACGTATACAAAGCTGACCCGCTGCCACTGTGGTTTTTCCAGTTTGCCGATCCGGCCGTGCTGTTCCTGCTATCCGGACTTGGCCTTGCGGCAAGC
This sequence comes from Paenibacillus sp. alder61, assembly GCF_020179875.1. NCBI lineage: Bacteria > Bacillati > Bacillota > Bacilli > Caryophanales > Paenibacillaceae > Paenibacillus > Paenibacillus sp. alder61. Next base: position 14,844 of record NZ_JAIUDG010000003.1, on the reverse strand, counting down.
TTGAAGCTCGTCTTCGGGACCGACCACGCGATGGTTCAGCTCATGAACGAGCAGCGCCTGGCCTTGCAGATAGCGCATTATCAGGCTCTGGAGAACCAGCACAAGGAATTGCGGCATATCCGGCACGATATGAAAAATCATGTGATCAGTCTCATGGGTTTGCTGGAAGACCACCGTGTGAACGCCGCCCAAGTCTATTTGAACCGCCTATCCGAAAAAAGCGGGTTGCTGGCGGATTACGCAACAACCGGGAACCCCGTTGCCGATGCGATATTATACGTTAAAGGGCAGGAGGCAAGGGAGCATGGCATCGATTTTCAATGCGACCTGCACGGGCCTGGGCTTTCCGGGATCGCGGATTTTGATCTTAGCGTCATGCTGGGCAATGCGCTGGATAATGCCATAGAGGCTTGCAACCGGATCAAGCAGCCGGATCGGCAGAAATTTGTTCGGATTCAGACCGGGGCCGCCAAGCACTTTTTTATATTGGAAATCAGGAACAGTATGGAATACGCAAGGGACCCGTCCGCGGTTCTATTAACCCGTAAGGTCCCAGCCGCATGGCACGGCATGGGAATGGCCGGCATGAAAGCCATGGTGGAGAAGTATCGGGGGACGATGAATATCGAGTTGCAGCCCGGGGTGTTCTGCCTCTCCCTCATGCTGCCCTTGGCGAACGGGCAGGCCGACCGTTCATGACATGCAGGCGGCCGGTTATGACGGGATGCTTTAGTTTCCTTCCTTTTTCGTCGAACATAATCGTAGATTTTGTTGAAAGGAGGGACTTGGAATGAGTATTTTACCAGCCGGCGTCATGCAGGGATTGATGAGAGCATCCTCTTCCATGAAAATGGCGGATGCGTCCATGGGGGTATATCGTTGGGCGAAAGACAGCAAACAATATGACATCATGGACAGAGCGGCGGGCTATGCCTCCGTCTCCATGAAGGAGGCCGAGGCCCACAGCGAAGAGGCCGGGAAAGCGCTGGAGAAAGACCAGCGGGAGAAGCGGGCTAAGGAAAAAGCGGAGCGCGAAGCGGCGCTCGAAAAACATCGCCAGGAGGCGGCGGCCGCCCGGGAAGCGGAGATGCGGAGGCAAAACGCAGGCAAGCCGGAGGCCGTGGACAACGGCGGTACCGGACAAGCGGAGCAGAGCCTGCCTGGCGGCCCGTCCTCTACCGAAGGGGGCATGCCGACGGGGGGATGGACGACCGCGCCTGCGGTTCAACCGGCGGCCGTTTCTACGGCATCCGACGTGAAAACCTACACCCCGCAAGGAACGGTACAGTCCGTGTCCGCCGAGCCGAGCATTTCATTCCGAGTGTGACGGCCGTCCTGGGTCAGCAGACCGTTTCTCGCAAATGAAAAAAACCGCCTTTAAGCGGTTTTTTTCATGCCAATTCCTTCAGGTACCCATCATTTATCTGAAGTTCACCTAAAACTGAATCTTCAGGCTTTCCCCTTCCACATAGACCCCTTCCGAGCGGGTGATCGGCAGCTTCTCTTCCTCCGAAAAGCCGATGGTTTCCCCATCCCGCAAAGTGACATTCTGCTCAACGACATAAAGAGAAATATCGATCAAGAAGTCGCGGAGCTCGGCCGGCGTCGTTGGGCTGTCCAGCACCTCGATCTCATCCTTGCCGAAGGCCTTCAGCCCGCAAGTATAACCGCTGAGGCCTTTTTCGCTTCCGACCAGGCCGAAGTGGACCAGGTTCATCAGAGGGACGGTATCCTCGGTTTTCAAGAGCTCCGCCATATCCAAATAGAACCGGGGTTCGAACACGGTGCCGGACATGTAGAGGCCGACCGCATTCGGGAGCTTAAGGCAGCTGGCGGCCAGCTTCGCGTACAACTTGCCGCTGTCGATCGGAGAGCCCGACTTGCTGAACACGGCAACGATGATCTGAGCGACATGGGTCGCGGTAACCTCGGCCGCCTCCCGCCACAGGTAGTTCCCCTGTGCGTAAAAATCGGCTTCCCCATCCGGGATGGGGGCATCGATAAAACTCAGCGCGAGCATGCAGCCCTCCGCCTCAAAAACGAGAATCCCCTCTTTTTCCCCGGCGGCTTGCGGCTCATCTTCATCGGCCGCGGAGGTGGAGATATTCCAATCCTGCAGGAGATTCGCTTTAATCTGCTCCATATCGCATTCGGTGGAATTCAACAGGACGAAGCCGTTGAAAACCCCCGATTTATCCTCCTCCTGCTTCTGAACCCCATCGGAACTTTCCCCGGCCTGCGCCCGGGCCTGCTCTATTTCGGCCGCCCGCTGCATCCAGTAAGCGCGGATCATCTCCACCATGGCGATGGCGTCCTCCTCGGCGGTAGCGGGGTTGTAAGGCTGCATCTCGCTGAAAATATGACCGCAATGCTCCGTGTCGGCCGGGCTTTCATAGCCGCCGCAGACGCCCAGGAGCCATTTGCCGAACAGATTCTTTTTGTACTTGAATATGTAATAGTGCATGTCGTGGCGGTCGAATTCCCCCGCGATTTCGATTTTGGCCGGCTCCTTCCCGAGCTCGTTTTCGTGCGCCAGCCAATCCACCATGGATTGCAGGGCCGCTTGCCGTTGGGCTGTCATAAATTCCTCTCCCTTGCATGAAAAATAGGTGCTTAAAGGTACATTCTACCAGTCAGCGGGAGCCGCTTCAATAACAGGCGGACGAAACGACGGCTTTAGCTTGACACCATTTTACATATGACGACAAACATTTTGATGAAATCAAAAGTTTGGTTAAAGAGGGCAGTGCCCGTTACCTTGGCGGGTGGTTCCATCCTGCTGTCCAAGGGAATCGAGCTGTACCAGCTTCCCAAAATCAAGCAGCTTGTGGATTCGGGGAAATACTTCGACCCGGGCCAGGCCTTGACCCGCGCCGAACTGGCCGCCATGCTGGCCGGGCGCTCCCGGCCGACGGCGGGCCGGTGCCGGCTGCGACCGGCGCCGGCGGAAATGCGGCCGACGCCGGCGGATGCGGCCGACGCGGCGAGCATCCCGGCCTGGGCGGCGCCATCCGTCAAGGCGGCCCTCGGGACGGGCCTGTTGACGGGCGATCCGGACGGCCGCTTCCGTCCGGATCAGGCGGTGACCGGCGCCGAAGCCGCCGTGGCGGTCTACCGGCTGCTGGAGGGCCTAAACCGGTAAGCGGCGTGGCTTACCGGTATTTAAACCCATGAAGGTTTCCTTAGGACATGTAGTTAATGTCTTAAGGAAACCTTTTTCGCTTGGGGGCGGACACCCGGGAGTGAGAATTCCTGCAAATCTGCAGGTTTTTCTCTGGCTGGAAGCCCGGTCTGGGCAAATTCCTGCAAATCTGCAGGCTTTTTAAGCGAAATCGCCCCGTTGGGTCCAAATCGCTAAAAATTCCTGCATTTTTGCATTTATTTCGCTTCGGGCCCTCCAAGAGGGGAAAAATTCCTGCACATTTGCATCTTTTTGCTCGACCGTATGGACACGTCTTCACCTCGCCAGCCTACCCGCCCGACCAGACCAGCCTAACGAATCTGACCAACCCGCTCAACCTGACTAGCCTAACGAACCTGATCAACCCGCCCGATCAACCCGCTCAACTCGCCCAACCTCCCCTACATCCCTTTACATCCCCCTATCTACTTACTCTACCTTACCTATCCTACCTAATCTTACCTACCTACTTCCCCCACCTTACCCACCCTTCATCTCGGTTGCCCGCCTAACCGGCATGATCACGCCGGATCGGCTCTACTCCACGGCCGCCCGGATCAGCGGCAGGGTGCAGCAGTGAATGCCGCCGCCCATTTTGGTGATCTCGGACACCTCCACCGGGATGACCTCGATGCCGTGCCGCGACAGCAGGTCCATCGTGTAGGCGCCGTCGGCGGAAAACAGCAGCTTGCCGGGCGAGAGAGCCAGCGCATTGATCGTGAGCGAGGGGTCCCGCGGGTCGACATGGAACAGCTCGATGTGCCGCCGATTCAGCTCGTGCAGGAACCAATAGGGCAGGAGCGAGATATTCACCAGCGCCTTGTTCCGGTCGATCATCAAAAAGGCCTCGTCGAGATGGATGATCGAAGCCGGCAGGTCGACCGTAAGCAGCTCGATCTCCTGCAGCGCCAAAATCTGCCGAAGCTGGTGGATGCCTTCGGGATTCACGCGCTCCGAACGGCCGATTACGGCGGTACGCCGGTCCAGCATGATGAAGCTCCCGCCCTCGGCGAAGCCGTGCCCCTGAACGCTCCCGAGGAGCGGCATGCCTATCCGGCTGAGGGTTTGCGCGGCCAGGCGGGTCTCGCCGTAGCGGATATATAACGCGAAGCGGGATAGCACCACCCCGCCGGGGATGACCATTCCGAGATCCCGGGTAAACATGGCTTCCGGCCAGGCATCCGCGGGACCCTCCAGGGGAACGACCCGGACGCCTTCTTTTTCCAGGGCCGAGGTTAATCCGTCATGCTGGCGCTGAAGGAGGTCCAGGTTCGGTGGGCCCCCGCTGCCGTCCTGGCTCCCCCTGCCCCGGATCCGATTCAGCAGGAGCGGCCCGGACTCGATCCGTCCGGCCGCCCCGTGCAGTTTCAAAACTTCTTCGCCCGGGCGGTGCATGAGGATCCGATCGATTCGCCCGACCGGATTATCCGTACCCCAAGGCTGCCCCCAGATCGACGCCAGGAGTTTACGGTCGTGGAACGGTTCTTTCACCAACTTGCGCGACATTACCGGAAAAGGGGATGACATGGGCAGGACTCCTTTGGCACAAAATGGACGAGGCAGGGTCTTCTAATCATCAGCTTTCCCGCCAACCCGAAAATATAACAGGGAAGATGGCCGGGGCTAAAGGGCCGGGTGAGGCTGGTGCAATGCGATCGTCAAATTTGGAGCGTGAAAATATTATGACTTGTGCATATGCACAAAATTATTCAGAGTTTCATCAATTGTTCTAAGGCGGCGATGCTCTTATACTGAAAGCGTATCCAAATGAAAGGGCTTCACGACGATAGATGAAAGGGGTTGCAAAACGAAGCGCATAGAGACGGCATGCATGAATTCGGCAACCAGCACATGTGAAACTTACCACAAGAACCAATAGAGAAGCCGGAAATAGCGAAAACCGGATAAAAGAACAAAAACGGCAAGGAGGAACTATCATGGCAACCGCAATTGAGATTAGCTGGATTGGCGCGTTGATCGGTTTGGCGCTGGCCATTATATTGATTTTGTTAAAGCTCGCACCCACGTATTCGTTGATTTTGGGGGCGATTGTAGGCGCTTTTATCGGCGGGGCGGACTTTGCGGAAGCCGTCGGCATCCTGATTTCCGGAACCCAAAGCGTGATGGGCACGGTCGTCCGGATCATCGCGGCCGGCGTGTTCGCAGGGGTGATGATGGAGTCGGGGGCGGCGGAGACGATCGCCAAGGTCATCGTGGACAAGCTGGGGGGAACGAAAGCCATGCTGTCGCTGGCCTTGGCCACGATGATCATTACCGCCGTCGGGGTCTTTATTCCCGTAGCGGTGCTGATCGTCGCCCCGATCGCTCTGTCGGTCGGTCATAAAATGGGTTATTCCAAAGTGGCCATGCTGGTCGCTTTATCGGGTGGCGGCAAGGCGGGGAACATCATTTCCCCGAACCCGAACACGATTGCGGCGGCCGGCGGCTTCAAGCTGGATGTGAACCAGGTCATGATCGGCGGATTGGTCCCGGCGCTCTTCGGAGTGGCCGTGGCGGTCATTTTGGCCTCCGTGATGAAATATAAAGGAACCAAGGTGACGGATGCCGAAGTGGCCGAGCTGGAAAAAGCGAATGCAGCGCAGCTGCCCGCTTTGTCAAAAGCTTTGGTCGCCCCGCTCATCGCGATCGTGCTGCTCATGATCAGTCCGATCGGCTCGATGCTGGGGATCGACGCTCTCGCTTCCTTAAAAATCGATTCCTTGTTCATTCTCCCCTTTGCGGGGATCATCGGAACGTTGGCATTGGGCAAGCGCACTAAAATTTTGGACTACTGCGGGGCCGGTTTGAACCGGATGACTCCCACGATTCTGATCATCATCGGCGCCGGAGCCATCGGCGGCCTGATTACCGCTTCGACCCTGCCGGCACAAGTGGTGGCGCTTGTCGAATCCTCGGGAATTTCGGGCACCTTCCTGGCTCCGATCGCCGGCGTACTGATGGCTGCGGCCACCGCGTCGACGTCCACCGGCGTCATTTTGGCGACAGGATCGTTCTCGCACGCGATTTTGAATACCGGCGTAGCGCCTCTATCGGCCGCGGTCATGACCCATGCCGGGGCGACGGTCATCGACCATCTGCCGCACGGCACGTACTTCCACGTGACCCGGGGCGCGATGAACATGAGCATGAAAGACAGAATGAAGGTCGCCCTTTACGAAAGTATGGTCGGTTTGACGATGACGATTGTAGCGGTTGTGCTTTACGGATTTATGATATAAAAAGACAAGGGAGTGGACGCGATGGGAACCAAATTTGTACTGGCACCGGATTCGTTTAAAGAGAGCATGACGGCAAAAGAAGTGTGCGAGGCGATGGAAACGGGGATCAAAAGAGCGATTCCCGACGCGGAGTGCATCCATGTCCCCATGGCGGACGGCGGAGAAGGCACCGTCCAGTCTCTGATCGACGCTACCGGCGGCACCTTGATTCACAAAGAAGTGACCGGCCCGCTCGGTACCCCGGTGCTTGCGCAATACGGCATTTTGGGCGACGGAAAGACAGGGGTCATTGAGATGGCGTCCGCCAGCGGCATTCACCATGTGACCAAGGAGACGAAAAACCCGCTGATCACGACCACCTACGGGACAGGAGAACTCATTCGGGATTGCCTCGAAAGAGGCATTACGGAAATTATCCTCGGCATCGGCGGAAGCGCTACGAACGATGGCGGCACGGGGATGGCGGCGGCGCTCGGGTACCGGTTTCTGGACAAATCCGGCGAGGAACTGCCGCTCGGCGGGGGATTCCTGGGCGAACTGGAACGCATCGATGCGTCCGGGGTGCTTCAGGGACTCCAGGACCTTCGCATTCTGGTCGCTTCCGATGTAACGAACCCGCTTTGCGGGGAACGCGGCGCCTCGGTGGTGTTCGGTCCGCAAAAAGGAGCCACCCCGAAAATGGTGGAGGTCCTTGACCGGAATTTGTGGCATTACAGCCGAATCGTCAAAGAGCAGCTCGGAATCGAGGTGGCGGACGTTCCCGGAGCGGGGGCCGCAGGCGGGCTGGGGGCCGGGCTTCTCGCTTTCACCAAGGCCACGATGAAGAAAGGCATCGAAATCATGATCGAATATACCGGCTTGAAAGAAAAACTCCGGCAGGCGGACTACTGCTTTACGGGCGAGGGCGGCATCGACTTCCAAACCAAGTTCGGCAAAGCGCCTTACGGTGTGGCCCAGGCCGCCAAAAGCGTGAATCCCCGGCTGAAGGTGATCGCCCTGGCCGGGTATGTGGGTCAAGATGTGGAGACGTTGTACGAGGAAGGGTTTGACGCCATTTTCGGCATCGTGCCCGGAGCCTCCGATCTCGAAAGCCTGCTTGCGCGAGGCCAAGAAAATGTGGCCCGTACGGCGGAAAGCATCGCCCGCTTGTTAAAATAGAACTCATAAAAAAGGACGTCCACCGAATCCGGCGGACGTCCTATTATTTTGCCCGGTAAACCAGCATAAACAACAGCTCCACAAGCTCCAGCAGATTCTTCGGATCTTTCCCCGTTGTTTTGTGGATCCGGCTTAACCGGTAATTCAGCGTATTGCGGTGGATGATGAGCCGGTTTGCCGTTTCGTTGGCATTCAGGTTGCACTGGAGGTAGACCTGGAGCGTTCGGATCAGCTCTTCGTTCTTCTCGAGCAAATGAGCGAGCCTTTCGGCTTTGGGGTCGTTCTTCTGCTTTTGCAGCTTCGCCATATCCGCGATGAATTCGCACTCGGCATAGGCCAGTCTTTTTCGCTGAAAAAAGACCCCCTTCAGCACGCGCATCGCCGCCCTCGCCTGGCTGTACCCGGCTGCGACCGTCTCGTTGCGGTGGCTGACGGTCATAAACGCCTCCGGATACAAGTCCGCGATCCGTTCCTGAAGCGCCTCCACCGGTCGATCCTCCTGTATGACGAGGCAGAGCGAGTGGCCGGACGGCTTGAACGAAGCGAGCTCGGCGACCGGCTCTTCGGCCATTTCATCCGGCGCTTCCATATATATGACCCGGGAAGGCTTCGCCAGCTGGATCCCGTATACCAGGGCCTGTTCCGCCAGTTCCTTGGTATAGGCGGTCTCCGGGTCGGTGATGACCCGAAAAAACTCCTGCTTGAGGGCGTTTTTCAGGGTTTCCCGCTCGAGGGCCATACTCTGCTCGATGAGCAGGATCACCGCGGAACGCAAAAGATTCCCGAACGGCCTCGTTTCCGCGACCTCGCCGCTGATTCCCACCACGCCGACAATGCGGCCGTTCAATTCGATCGGCAGGTTGATGCCTTTTTTGACGAATCGCTCGTCCTTCGTAATATCGACGCCTTTCTTTTGCCGAATCGCCTCTACCGCTCCATGATGCAGGGTGCCGATCCGTTCCTTGTTCCCGCTGCCGATGATCCTGCCCGTATGATCCATAATGTTGATGTTATACGGAATGTCCTTCATCATCCTGTCCACAATGTTTTGAGCCTGAACCGGCGTTAATTCATACATCGCTTCGTCCCCTTCGTAATTTCCCTGGTTCGATTGTAAACATGCGGCCCGAACTTTTCAATGAACCGTGCCGGGGAGACATAAACCTCCCATAAGGCGTTATTGCCAGCGCTTTCTCCTCGACTTATCACCCTCATAATAAACGGTTATCACAATTTTTAACGGATTTTTCCGTAGGATGGCGTAGGATTCCGTAGTCGTTCCTGTACGGTGGGTTTACTACGTAACAAATCATAACATCGGTCCAGGCAGTGACGGATTTTAGAAGGGAGGGACTCAAACTGATCCAATTTCATCAGGTAGAGAAGCACTACGGGCACTTTCACGTGCTAAAAAACATCAATTTGTCCGTGGAAGAAGGGGAAGTGGTTGTGGTCGTGGGCCCCTCCGGCTCGGGAAAAAGCACGATGCTGCGCTGCATCAACCGGCTGGAGACGATTACGAGCGGCCTGCTGACGGTAAACGGGGTACAGATCCATGACCGAAAGATCGACATCAATCGCGTCAGACGGGATATCGGTATGGTATTTCAGCATTTTAACCTGTACCCCCATAAGAAAGTCATCGATAACATCACCCTGGCACCGATCAAAGTGCTGGGCCTGTCCAAGGCGGAGGCGGCCGATACGGCGATGTATTACCTGGAGAAGGTAGGCATCGCCGACAAAGCGAACGCCTATCCGTCCCAGCTTTCCGGCGGTCAGCAGCAGCGGGTGGCGATCGCCCGGGGACTGGCGATGAAGCCGAAGATCATGCTGTTCGACGAGCCGACTTCGGCGCTCGATCCGGAGATGGTCGGCGAGGTGCTGGACGTGATGAAGGCGCTGGCGCGCGAGGGAATGACGATGGTCGTCGTGACCCATGAAATGGGCTTCGCCCGCGAGGTGGCGGACCGGGTCGTCTTCATGGACCAGGGGCAAATCCTCGAGGAGAGCGAGCCGGGGGCGTTTTTCGACTGGCCGCAGGAAGAGCGGCTGAAGACGTTCCTCGGCCGGCTGCTGAGCCACTAGAATCGGGGCTTTGCCCCCCGGCGGCGGAGTTTGCAGGCGGAGACGCTATTTTGATGATAAAGGAGAGGGAATTCATGAAAAAACATTGGAAAATGATCTCGCTCGGCCTGGCGACGTGCTTGATGATGACCGTTCTGGCCGGTTGCGGCGGCAAAAAGGAAGAAGGCGGGCTCGCCGCCATTAAAGAGCGGGGCAAGCTGGTTGTCGGGGTGAAGTTCGACACCAAGCTGTTCGGTCTGAAAGACCCGTCCTCCGGGAATGTGGAGGGATTCGACATCGACATCTCCAAGGAGCTGGCCAAGCGGATTTTGGGCGACGCAAGCAAGGTGGAGTTTAAGGAAGTGACGTCCAAGACGCGGATTCCGATGCTCAATAACGGGGAAATCGACATGGTGGTGGCCACGATGACGATCACCGAGGAGCGGAAGAAGGAAGTGGATTTTTCGGACGTGTATTTTCAAGCCGGACAGTCGCTGCTGGTGAAGAAGGGGAGCCCGATCCGGGGGATTGAGGACGTGACCGCGGAAACCAAGGTAATGAGCTCCAAGGGCGCCACCTCCGTGAAAAATATCAAGGAAAAGGTGCCCGGCGTCACGGTTCTGGAATTCGACAATTACCAGGATGCCTTCAGCGCGCTGAAAGCGGGGCAGGGCGATGCGCTTACGACGGACGACGCGATTCTGTACGGCATGGCGGCTCAGGATCCGAATTTTGAGGTCGTCGGGAAACCGTTCACCGATGAGCCGTACGGGATTGCCTTCCGCAAGGGCAACGCCGAACTGGTGCAAGCGGTCAATGACGCGCTGAAAGCGATGCGGGAGAGCGGAGAGTACGATGCGATTTACGAGAAGTGGATCGGGAAGAAGCCTGCGGAATAGGCAAATTCTAACGAAAGGATGGGCGGGAGCGGGGTGGCCGGGATTTATTCGGAGCCATCCTTCCCTTTCCATCCGGGGGGTGAGGGCATCGATGGATTTTACCGTGTTGACCGAAAATATGGAGCCGTTTCTGCGCGGCTTTCTCAATACGATTTGGGCCAGCCTGCTCGGTTTGGCCGGAAGCTTCGTACTCGGCGTCATCATCGCCGTATTCCGGATCACGCGGCTTCGTCCGCTGGTCTGGTTCGGAACGGGGTACGTGGAGTTTTTTCGCAATATTCCGCTGCTCTTGGTCGTGTTCCTGTTCTATTTGGGACTACCCTCATTGGGCGTGACCTTAAGCGGCTTTGCGGCGGGAACGCTGGGACTGGCCGTGTACACGTCCGCTTTTATAGCGGAGGCGATCCGGGCGGGGATTTTGGCGGTGCCTGCCGGTCAGACGGAAGCGGCCCGTTCCTCGGGGCTCGGCTACGTGCAGACGATGGTCCATGTCGTTTTGCCCCAGGCGATCAAGCTGGTCATTCCGCCGCTCAGCAACCAGTTTATCAACCTGGTCAAAAACTCTTCCGTCCTGAGCATCGTCGCCGGGTTCGATCTGATGTATTACGGCGACGTGGTCGCCACGGAGACGTTCGACACGATCAATACGTACTTGTTCGTCGCGATGTTTTACCTGATCATCACGCTGCCGCTTAGTTACGGCTCCCGAGTGCTGGAACGGAAGCTGGCCAGGCATGATTAAGCGTTTATGAAGAGAGGAGGGGAAACGCATGGATTTTGCCGGAGCGTATTCGGGTGAATTTTTGGTATTTCTGTTGGACGGCCTGTGGATGACCTTGAAAATCGCGCTGATCTCCATCGTGCTTAGCTTCACCTTCGGCTGCCTGATCGGGATCGTCAGGTATGCGCGGGTGCCGGTACTGTCGCCCGTCCTGGCGGTGCTGGTCGAGCTGCTGCGGAACTTGCCGCTGCTGCTGATCATCCTGTTCAGCCGGTTCGCGCTGCCGGACCTCGGGCTTCAGCTCGGACCGGAAGGCGCGGCGATCGCGGCCCTGACGGTGTTCGAGATGGCGATGATCTCCGAAGTGGTCCGCGGCGGGCTGAACTCGATCCCCAAAGGGCAGATTGAAGCCGCCCGTTCCTCAGGGCTGAGCGGGGTGCAGACGCTGCGCCATATCGTCCTTCCGCAGGGCCTGCGGCGGATGGTACCGCCTCTCGTGAGCCAGTTTATTTCCCTGCTCAAGGACACCTCGCTCGCCACGGCGATCGCCCTGGCGGAGCTGATGCACAACGCCCAGATTATTATCGGGCACAGCTACAATTATGCGATACCGGTGCTGCTCCTTTGCGCGGTCATTTATTTTATCGTCAATTACGTCTTGTCCCTGCTGTCCCGGCGGCTGGAGAACAAGATGGTTTAACCCCGCCATTACACCCGATGTCAGAGTGCTTATTGAAAAAAATCGGGAGTATGCTAGTATAGTTCCAACGTAACGGCGGGGGATGAGAACCGATGATGACGGGGCCTTTTTTTCGCCATCGGGCAGGCCGGATGCTCCTGGTGGCTGCGGGTACGGCGATCGCCGGCGAATTTAAAATCAATCCGTTTGACGGCGATATTTTTCGTATTGCCTTGGGGAGCAGCGCTTTCCTCCTGTTCCTCCTCCTTCTCCGCGACCTCCCTTGCCTGAAGACCGGCATGGCGACGGGGGCCGTCGTCCTGCTGTTTCGCGTGGCGCTGGATGTGCTCTGGCCGAATCACGCTCCCCCGCTTCAAAGCTTCTGCAACCATATTTCCGCGGCCGTGTATTATATCGCCTTCGGGGCGGCTTTATCCTTCGTGCGCCGGCTGGACCGCGTCCATCCGCTGTTGCTGGGCGGCGCGGCGGCCTGCGCCGATTTTATTTCCAATGAAGCGGAACTGCTGACCCGCATGCTCGTCCTCGGCACGTCTTCCTTCCACTTGAGCGAGTGGGCGTACCTGTCCCTGATCGCCGTGCTCCGAACGTATTTCGCGACCGGCATCTACAGCAGTATGGCGATTTACCGGATGCGCGCCGTCCAGGCGGAGCAGCAGCGGCGGATCGACCAGATGCTTGGCTTCGGCTCGGGGCTGTATGGCGAGGTATTTTACCTGCGCAAATCTGTTGACACGGTGGAGCGGCTGACGGCGGAAAGCTACGGGCTGTACCGCGATTTAAAACAGGACGGCCGGACCGCGCACGCCAGGCGGCTGCTGGATATCACGCAGCAGATTCACGAGGTGAAGAAGGATTCGCAGCGCATTCTGGCCGGGCTGCTGAAGCTGTCCGAGCAGGAGGACGCCGCAGCCGACATGCGGCTTGCGCAGATGGCCGATTTTTTGCTCAAAAGCAACGCCGAGTATGCCCGGATGCTGGGCAAGGAAATCAGTTTCGAGCAAATGGTGACGGCCAACTACCGGACAAACCGGTACATTCCGCTGCTTACGCTGCTCAACAACCTGTTGGCGAACGCGGTGGAGGCGATCGAAGAACGCGGAACGGTGGGGCTGCGGATTTTTGAGGCGGAGGGCCGGACCTGGATCGTGGTGCAGGATAACGGACGAGGCTTTGAAGAGGGAGACAGGGATCTCCTCTTTGAGCCGGGCTTCACCACGAAATTCGATGAGGAGGGCGCCGCGGCCACCGGCATCGGATTGTCGCATGTCCGGGATATCGTAAATGCTTTTGGCGGACGGATTGAAGTGAGAGCACCGGTCGCGGGACCGGGAGCGGTATTTGAAGTCGCGATTCCAACGATCACGATCAAGAGAGGGGATTGAACGATGGCGCTTTCCTTTTGCATTGTGGACGATGACCGGGGGACCCGGCGCATGCTTCAGCATATCATCGAGGGGAGCCGGCTCGGCGAGGTCGTGGGCATGGCCGCAGGCGGCGCGGAAGGCACCCGTATGATTCTGGAGCAGTCGCCCGACGTCGTGCTGATGGATCTGCTGATGCCCGATCAGGACGGCATCGAAACGATCTCCCTGCTCCAAAGCCGGGGCTGCGGGGCAAGGTATGTCATGATTTCGCAAATTGAAAATCAGGACATGGTAGGGCGCGCGTACCGGACGGGAATCGAGTTCTTCATCCGCAAGCCGATCAACCGGATCGAGGTTGAAGCGGTGCTGCGGAAAGTATCGGAGCGCTGGACGGTGAACCGCTCCCTGACGGAAATCCGCTCCGCGCTGGCGAAGCTGGAGGGAATGCAGCGAGTGATGGCGGCGTTGGACGGGGTGGGAATGCCCGGCGTGCCGGAAACCGGAGAGGCGGCCGGCCCTGCCCCGCCGGCAAACCCCGCCGCTGCCCGCAAAACCGTCAAGGACGCCGTGCAGCCCATTCTGATGAGCATGGGTATGATCGGCGAGAGCGGGAGCCGCGACATCATCGCGATTCTGGAATGGCTGATGGAGGGGCCCCGGACGGGATTTCCGCCGCTGCGGGAGATCTACCTGGCCGTGGCCGGTACCGGCGGAACTCGGGAGCCGGCCGACCCCGAGAAGGAGATCAAGGCGATCGAGCAGCGCCTGCGCCGCGCCCTGACCGTCGGGATCGGGCATCTGGCTTCCCTTGGGTTGACCGATTACGGCCACCCGAAGTTCGAATACTATGCGCCGCTCTATTTTGATTTTGCGGAGGTGCGCCAAAAGATGAAAGACCTGGAGCACGGGCGCGCGGGCGGCAAAGTGAAGGTGAACATCAAGAAGTTCCTGCAGGTGCTGTACCTGGAGGTCCAGGAGCAGCTGCGGGAGTGAAGGGGCCTCGGGCGAGGCTGCCGGTGGGGCGGGGGCCACAGCCCCGCCCTGGGGCAGGGCCGGAGGGGCTGACGGGGTGCAGCCGGCGGCGTGCCCGGCGGGTCACTGCCGGTGGCGTGCTCCCGGGGAGCCAGTCCCGTCAGCCCACTTGCGGCAGCCCGCACCCGCCCTGGGGCAGGGCTGTTTGGTGGCGCACCGGTGGCCCACTTGCGGCACCCCGTCCCCGCCCGTCATGCCCGGCTGTCCATCCCGCGCTCCTTTGGACGCGGGTAGGGGAATAGCGGCCATAAGGGGCGCTATTTTGTCGAATTCGGCTCATTTGTGAGAAATAGCGGTCATTAAAGGCCTTATTTTTGGGGAAACCGGGCTAAACCCTGATTTTTGGGCCCGATTCACATTAAACTTGCAAAAACCTTAACATCAGTTAGTCGTAATGAGTTGAACTAATGATGGAGGGATAGAGGCAGCCGGGTGAAATGTTCTTCCGATCGCTGTTGCTCCCGGATTTCTTGATGAATTAAA
>NZ_JAIUDG010000039.1:0-35459 GCF_020179875.1 Paenibacillus sp. alder61 | reverse complement strand
GCCTGAACATCTCAATTTTATGGGAATGGTCTTGTTGGTCAAACCCTAGATCCCTCCACCCGCATAGCGGGTGGTTTTTTGTTTCGCACGCTTCGCGTACTCAACTGGCTAAAGCCACTAACAAAAACCGCAGGCATGATCTGCCTGCGGTGGTTCATTATTCAGGGTTTGGCTTGGATATCAAACTACATCCGTTTGGCTCCGCGTCCTCCGCGTTTGCCCTCCGTGTTCTTCTTCAGCGAGGAAATGCGCTCCTCGCTATCCTTAAGGAAACGGGAAACTTTATCTTCAAATGAAGCCTTGTTCGGTTGCGGCTTAAAAGGACGTCCTCCCCGATCTCGGTTAAATCCGCCGCCTGGCCGGTCTCCGTCTCTTCCACCCGGACGATCGGTGCGCGGTGCGCGAGGCGGTCTAGTTGCCTCTACCGGTTTGTCAACCGCTTGTTTAATGGAAAGTCCGATCTTGCCGTCCTTGTCGACATTGATTACCTTAACGGTAACCGTATCGCCAATCTTCAGATGATCATTGACGTCTTTAACGTAATTGTCGGCGATCTCCGAGATGTGAACGAGACCCGTGACACCTCCTGACAGATCCACAAATGCTCCGAAATGCGTGATGCCTGTCACTTTTCCTTCTAACTTGGTGCCCACTTCAATTGACATAAAATAAAATGATCCTCCCTTAAAAATATACAGCCAGGCCTCGAAATCATGACTGCGGTGATTTGATTATACATAATGACTGAAACAAGGTCAACAGCCGTATATCCCGCATGGCATCAGTCATTTCCCGACTCCGAGCCGGAGACGCGCACCGGAATTTCGCCGGGTTTATAAAGTCCGTACTTTTTCATAGCAATTTGACCGATATACTCGGGGTCTTTAAGGCGATTCAATTCATATTTCAACTGGTTGAGGGCCTGTTCGTTCTCTGCCCTTGCCGTTTTCCGCTCCGCCAACTGTACCGATTTCTTCCCGATCTCTCCGGACTGGGAAATGAACGTGTATCCCGCCCAGCCGAGAAAAAGCACCATAAATGCGGCCCAGATTCGGAGTCGACGGCGCGCCCCTGCCGTTTTCGCGGGGGGGTGATGATTATTACGGGATGTGTTTGCCGCTGCTTCGCGCATAGGGCACCTCCAGTCACTTTTATTCATCATCTGATCTGCGGAACCAACGCTTCCAATACTCCGCTGTGATATTCCGCACAGCCCGGAGCCTGTCCGGCAGACGCAGCGGTTTCCATATAGGTCTTGTGGCCCAGGTCAGAAGTTTCCAAATCGGGGACAGCGTAACCCTCCCCATAAACAATAACACGATCCAGGTAAAACCCAAAAGCATTTTTATGCACTTTAGCAGCCATTGTAGCGGTTTCACCACGAAAAAAACCAACATTTTCCCGATAATCCCGTATACCCTTTGGACTATCTTCATTAAATTTACCACAAAACGTTCCGTTATAACACTGAGAAACAAAAAATGAATCCAAACGCCTATAAATAACCCCAGGAATACGTAAAACCGGAGCTCCCCCTGGTTAACATGATATAGCGTACGGAACACGAACAAGGAAGCGGCCAGCCAATAGAAGAGGTCCAGCATATGTACGCTCCAGCGGGGAAAGCGGAGCTGTCCCGATACGACCCGGTAGCTGTCGAAGGCGATGCCCAGAATGCCCCCGCATATCAGCATCCACAAAAGCGTCGCCCATTGCGTCTGCAAATTCATCGGAACAGCTTGCCGAGCAGGCCTTTGCCGGATGAAGATGACCCGGGATCCAGATAGGATAGCGAGTTGACGAGCCCTTCAATACTGACCAGCCCCTGCTCCAGGTTCAAATTCTTGATATGTAAATTCTGACCGCGAATCGTCAAATGCCCCAGCTCCGTTTGAAGCAGAAATTCTTCACTGTCAAAACTCTCCACATTCAGGACGCCCGTAATCTCCAGCAGTTTTCTGTGCAGTAGATGCAGCTCCTGACGCTTCCCTTTTCCTTGGTCGATCATGGCATGTACCCCTCCTTCTTACCACTAGCTTATGGGAGGGGCTTCACGTTTAGAACCGCTAAAGGGATCCTCCTTGCGTTAAAAGAAATTCCTTTCCCGGAAACGGCGGGTCTAAACACAAAACGCGCCCCGTTACTTGAACGGAGCGCGTTACATATCTCTTGCCTAGTTCCAGTCCAGACCGGATTCCTTGGCAATCGGTTCTTCCTTCACTAAGGTATACAGGGTGGCGGCCTCTTCCTTGCGAGTTGTTTCCGCCAGACGTTCGACGCGGACCGTCACCAGCTTTTGGCCGAATTGTACGGTAATCTCGTCGCCCACCTTAACGGTGCTGCTCGGTTTGGATTCACGCCCGTTGATTAAGACTCTCCCTTGTTCGGAGACATCTTTCGCCACCGTGCGCCGCTTGATCAACCGGGACACCTTCAGGAATTTATCGAGACGCATTATTTTACAGCTTCTTTAAGTTTGTTGCCCGCTTTGAAAGCTGGAACATTCGATGCAGGGATTTCGATCGTTTTGCCGGTTTGCGGGTTGCGGCCTGTACGACCGGAACGTTTGCGGGTTTCGAACGTGCCGAAGCCGATCAGTTGTACTTTGTCTCCGCCAGCAAGCGCCTCGGTGATTTCGCCAAGGAAGCCGTTCAATACGGTTTCAACGTCTTTTTTAGTCAAACCGCTCTTGCTGGAAATGTTGTTGATCAGATCTGTTTTGTTCATTTAATAATGCCTCCCAATAATAGAAAAAATAGATGGATATTACCGGCCAAAACCCTCATGGCATAAGGCCGCGTGGATATCTTTGTATGAGTATTCTGCCTGGAAACCCAAAATCCTGCCCAGCGGGTAACTTTTTTTTGCTTTTTCGCAAAAAAAACACGTTTTTTAGCGAGATTTTGACGATTCCTCGGCTCTTTCGGCCGCTTTGGCCTCGTCCCAGAGCGCGTCCATCTCCGCCAAATTGCTTTCGCCGGGCGTCTTTCCGGCCTCGCGCAGCCGCTTCTCCACATAGTCGAAACGTCTGACAAATTTCGCGATCGTCCGCGACAACGCCTCTTCCGGATCGGCGCCGATAAATCGTGCGGCGTTCACCAAGGAGAACAGCACATCGCCCAGTTCAAGCGCTTGGTCCTCCGCCGGCTGACCTTCCGCCACGCTGGCCCGAAGCTCGGCCAGTTCCTCCTCGATTTTGGTCCATACCCCATCCATGGAGTCCCAATCAAAGCCGACTTTGGCCGCTTTCTTCTGCAGCTTGTAGGCTTTCATCAGGGCCGGCAGGTCACGCGGCACTCCGCTCAACGCGGACAGATTTTCCGGTTTCAGCCCCTTCCGGCGCTTCTCCTCCGCTTTCATCGCTTCCCAATTTTGAAGCGCCGCCTCGGCATCCTGCGCGTTCAGATCGCCGAATACGTGCGGATGGCGGAACAACAGCTTCTCGTTGAGCTCCTGGATGACGTCATAAGCCGTGAACATCCCCGTCTCTTCCTCCATTTGCGAATGCAGCATGATTTGCAGCAGCAAATCCCCCAGCTCCTCGCGCATATGGTCTGGATCGTCCTCATCAATCGTCTCCAGCACCTCGTAGGTTTCCTCGATCAGGTTTTTCCGGATCGATTGGTGCGTCTGCTCCCGATCCCAGGGGCAGCCCTCCGGACTGCGGAGAATCGACACGATTTCGTGCAGCCGCTCAAAGCTGCGGATCCGCAGGCGATCGTCGTCGCTTGCCGGAACATAGACGAGCGACAGGTTCCCGTAGCCCTCGATCCGATCCAATTCGTACAGCGGAATCCGCAGCACCCGCTCCGAGCCTTCTACACCCAGCGCATGGCCGACTACGACCGGGTAATCGTCGGGGTATACCTCCATCAAGCCGAGCTTGACTTCCGAAGCGGTGAACCCGTCATAAACCTGGCCGATGAGCGTATGACGCCGCGGATCGATCCGAATGCGCGCCAAGTCGGACGCATCGAGCAATTGAAATCCTTCAATCGGGTCAAAGCCAAGCCGGACGAAGGCTTCGTCTAGGAAGCTTTCGCCGCCCGTGATCCGAAGTTCCACACCCTCCGCGGGACAGCGCTCCCGCAGCAGCTTTACCGTCGCTTCCGCGACCATCGGATGGCCGGGTACCGCGTACAGTACCGAACGTCCGCCTTCCGATTTGGCCGATCGAATCAGCCGGTCGGCAATTTCCCGATAGACGGACGGAAAATCCGCCATCGTCTCATAGACCTCATCAAACGACGTAAAGGTCACCCCGGTCTCTTCGAGCCAGCTTACTACCGGGTGATCTTTCGTCCGCACCATTCGTTCCCCGGCCGCCTGAAGCAGCTTCAGGCTTCCCAACGTCAGCCGGTCGGGGTCTCCCGACCCGAGCCCGACGACCGTAATTTGTGCCGTCATTCGTTCGTCACACTCCTGTCTCTGATCCCGGAAGGGATCAAGCTCTCCTTCTAACTATACCATCCCAAGTCCCCGCGGCCAAAATATCGCCGCGATGCCCTATGGCATGAGCCGCAGCTTTCGAAGCGCGCGCAGCAGCTTCGGTCCGACGCGCGGCAGGGCCGCGAGCTCGGCCGCGCTGATCAGGCGCGCCCGCACCACCGCGGCCGCAAACACGGCTGCGCCGAGCGCCACGCCGAGCAGGCTCTCCGCCAGGGCCGCCAGGCGGCCCGGCGGCAGCGCGGCGTCCACGCCGAGGCGCAGCAGCAGCACCGCGGCCGCCATCGCCAGGGCGGCCGCCCCGGGCCGCAGCGCCGCGTCCCGCAGGCGCGGGCGCAGGCCCGTGCGCCGCAGCAGCAGCGCCAGGTTGAGCGCTGCCGCTGCGCCGTAGGCGGCGATGCCGGCGATCGCCGCGCCGCTGATGCCGAGCTGGGGCACGAGCAGCGCGTTCAGCGCCGCTTTAAGCCCCGCTGCGGCCAGCAGGTGCACCGCGGGGGCTCGCACCGCTCCGAGCCCCTGCAACAGAGCGGCCGTGATGGTCACCAGCGCGCCCGGCGCAGCCGTCCAGGCCACCCAGGCCATCGTCCCGGTCCCCGTGCTGTCTTCATACAGCATCACGTTGATCGGCTCGGCCAGAAGCGCCAGGCCTACCGAGGACGCCAGCCCGATCAGCCAAAACCAGCGCATTGCCAGCCGCGTCTGTCTGGCAATGCCGTCCCAGTCGTTCCGCAGGTTCATCTCCGCCAGAACGGGGATAAACAGTACCGACAAGGACGAGGCCACCATAGTGACCAGTTGGACCAGCGGAATGCCCCGATTATACACGCCCACATCCACCATCGCCCGCAGTTCGTCACCATGACCCGCCAAAAGACGGGGCAGCGTAAACGTGTCCACCAGACTAATCAGCGGGATAGCCAAAGAGGCCAGGCAGATGGGGATCGCGTAACGCAGCATTTCCCGCAATAGACGGAATCCCTGCGAATGTACTCCCGCGGCCGGAGCCGGTCGGTGGAGGTCCCCCCTGCCTGGATTGGCGTCTCCCGGTTGACCGGCCCTGATTCCGGCACGTTTGCGGTGACCGCGCCAAAATCCGAGCATCACCGCTAGTCCAGCGACGGCGCCGACGGCCGAACCGGCAAGAGCTCCGCCGGCAATCACCGCTTCCGAGCCGCCGGCCGCGGTGAAATAAAGCAGCAGGCCGATCATCACCGCCACGCGAACGGCTTGTTCGGCCACTTGGGATACGGCCGTCGGCATCATATTCTGCAGCCCCTGAAAGTAACCCCTTAGCGAGGCGCTAAGCGGGACGAACAGCAGCGCAGGGGCCGCACTGCGCAGCGCCGGTACCAGATGGCCGTTTCCGATCCAGACGGCCAGCAGTGGGGCCCCCAAATACATTAGAGCGAAGCCGAGGATCCCCAACAAGGCCATCATCAGCGTGGCCATGCGAAGCACTTCGCGCTTCCCGTTCTCCAGCCCCAGCGCATGCCGCTCGGCTACGTATTTGGATACCGCGGTGGGAAACCCGGCCGTTGCCAAGGTAACGAGGATCGTATAAAAGGGGTAGACCGTGTTGTAGATGCCAAAAACGCCGTCTCCCCCGATGTTTTGCAGCGGTATTTTTTGCAGTGTCCCCAGCAGTTTGCTCAATATCGCCGCCAAGCTCAGCACGGCGGCTCCTTTGAGCAAGCGCGAGGATGAGGTTTCTCGTTCGTTCATAACCTACCCACTTTGCGGTTTCGTCATAGATTCCATTATATGACGAAAGCCGCAAGAAAAAAAACACTCCCCGCATCGGACGGCCTTACCGTCCAATGACAACAGGAGTGTGCTAGATTGCCAAATTCCCTTGTTACTGCTCCATTTGCTTGCCCAAAAAGCCGGCGGCCGTCTCGGCCATTTTCGACTCGAGCGCCGACATTTTTACCGAATCATCCTTGTTCATCAAAATCACGGCCCCGATCGGATCTCCGCCGGAAATAATCGGTGCCACCACAAAGGTGGACAGCGTCTCCGAGTGATCCCGGACGATTTCGTAGCTTCCGCTATTCGTCTCCAGCTGGATTTTCCGGTTATCCATATTGCTCTCCAGCATCGAACTGATCGGCTTGTCCAGGTATTCCTTCTTCGATGCACCCGCCAAAGCAATAATGGAGTCCCGGTCGGAAATCAGGGTAATATGGCCGGTGCTTTCGTAAAGCGACTCCGCATATTCCTTGGCGAAATCCCCCAACTCGCCGATGGGCGAATACTTTTTCAGAATCACCTCGCCGTCGCGGTCCACGAAAATTTCCAAAGGGTCCCCTTCCCGAATCCGTAAGGTTCGGCGGATTTCCTTAGGGATGACCACACGGCCCAAATCATCGATACGGCGTACAATTCCAGTAGCTTTCATGTCACATGTTGCCCCGCTTTCTAAAGAAGTATTGAACTACTGACTGGTGAATATTCATTTACCCTTCGGTATGTTATTACATCATTGCCGGTAAAAAAGTTGCGGTAAGTTTCATTTTGATTTTCACACCGCCGGCGGTTGATTTGGTTAGCAAATGGAGGGATTCGGCTCTTGTGATTCTGACCATAGTATTCATCCCTTCCCAGCAGCTTATGCATGCTAAATTACTTATTCAATCTGTATATTTACCTCAAAAAAAGCACAGCAAAACAGCGCGGATTTCTCCGCGCTGCCTGATATGCCCGTAACCGGTTTGATTATTTGCCTTCGGTTCCGGCATTGTTCCCGGTTCCGGCGCCTCCTGCGTTGCCGCCGGACGTGCCTCCGCTATCCGGGGTACCGGTGCTGTTTCCGCCCGATCCGGAATTCTCCTTCTTCTCCGTCTTAGGCAGGTTGATTTTCTTAATGATCTTTTTCTCCAGGTCTCCGGCTATAAACTCGTCCAGTTTCCCGGAAGCCAAAGACAATTTGATGATGTCCTTCTCATTGGTGGTAAGATCCTCGAATTTCTTTTCGGTCCGTTTCTCAACCCGCATGATGTGGTAACCGTACGAAGTTTCGACCGGATCGCTGATGGTGTTCAAGGGAAGGGTCATAGCCTTTTCCTTGAATTCGGGTACCCAGCGGCTTACCGGATAATCCGCGTACAACCCGCCGTCGTCTTTCGAACCGGGGTCGGTCGAGTATTTCTTGGCCAGCTCGGCGAAGTCCTCGCCTTTTTCCAGCCGGCTCTTCAGCTCCTTCGCTAATTTCAGGGCGTCCTCTTTCTTGACTTCCTTGCCCTCGGCATCCTTGAATCCGATCAGGATATGACGCACGGAAGCGGTGATGTAATCCTCCTTCGTAGCCTCAAATTCCTTCTTGATGTCCTCATCGGTGATATTCACGGACTCCGTTTCCAGAACGGTATAGTAGCGAATCATGTAATTTTTGATATCGTCTTCGGTCACCTTCTGACTGCTCAGCATTTCTTTGAATTTGTCGGCACCGTAATAGTTCTTCATGTTGTTGAAAGCTTCGGTTCCCTTCGTCTTTCCCGTCTCCTTGAACTTGCTGTCCGCCTTGGCCGCCAGGTATTTAAAAGCGACTTGCTGTTTCAGCAAATTTTCCTTGTACTCGTCCATCTGCATCAACTGCTGCATCATCGGGTCCGAGACGGCGAGTAAAATCCGCTGCTCCAAATCGAATTCCGCGGCCGTGATCTCCCCACCCTCATACGTAGCCACTACATTTTTCTTACCGCAGCCAGCCACTACAGCCAATGCCAATACAAGCGTGAGCGCCATCAACGCCGTCTTCCATGAACGGCTTTTATTTCGAAACATCCTGTAGTTCCCCTTTCGCTTTGAACGAGTCCTTTAGAGCCTCCAAAAACTGCTCCAGCAAGCCCATCATTTCTTTATCGTCCATTCCCTTGACTTTGATGCGAATCAGAATTTCCGATCCTTGGTTAAATTGTACACGTCTTCCGAACAGATTTCCAACTTCCGCAATTTTAGACGGAATCATATCCCGTTCGCGGCCTTCGTAAAACTTCAGGACGATCTCTTCATTCCGCAAGTTAATGGACTCGATGCCGTATTTTCTGCCGTACAGCTTGACCCGGGCGACGGCCAGCAGGTTCCGAACGGCTTCCGGAAGCTCGCCGAAACGGTCGAGCAGTTCGTCCTCCAGCTCGCCCACCTCTTCAAAGGTGGAAGCGGAAGCGGTCTTCTTGTAAATTTCAATCTTCTGGATGCTGTCGTAAATATAATCCGAAGGCAGGTAAGCATCGATGCCGAGATCGATCGTCGTATTCCATTTCGATTCATCCGGCAAGGCTTCGCCAAGCATCGTGACTTTGCGCTTCTGGATCTCCTCCGCGAGCATTTGGGAATACAAGTCGAACCCGACCGAAGCGATAAAGCCGTGCTGCTCCGCCCCGAGCAGATTCCCGGCCCCCCGGATGGACAGATCGCGCATGGCGATTTTAAAACCGGATCCCAACTCGGTGAATTCCTTGATGGATTGCAGCCGTTTTTCCGCGACCTCGGTCAGCGACTTGTCCTTTTGGTACGTAAAATAGGCGTAAGCGATCCGGTTGGAACGGCCGACACGGCCCCGCAGCTGATAAAGCTGGGAAAGGCCCATTTTATCGGCATCGTGGACGATCAAGGTGTTGACGTTCGGAATATCCACGCCGGTCTCAATGATACTGGTGCTGACGAGCACGTCGTATTCGCCGTCCAGGAAATCCAGGATCGTCTTCTCGAGCTCTTGCTCGGACATCTGTCCGTGACCGATTCCTACCCGGGCGTCCGGAACCAGCATGGATATTTGCGCCGCCATTTCCTGAATGCCCTGTACGCGATTGTACAGGTAATAAATTTGTCCGCCGCGCGCCAATTCCCGCTCGATCGCTTCCCGAACCAGGGCCTGGCTGTGTTCCACCACATAGGTTTGGACGGGAAAACGGTTCTCCGGCGGCGTTTCGATGACCGACAGGTCTCTGACGCCCAGCATGGACATGTGCAGCGTGCGCGGAATAGGCGTGGCCGTTAAGGTCAGCACGTCCACGTTGGTTTTCAGCTTCTTCAGCTTTTCCTTGTGCGTCACGCCGAACCGCTGCTCCTCGTCCACGATCAGCAGACCCAGGTCCTTAAATACGAGATCCTGCGAAAGGAGGCGATGGGTCCCGATAACGATATCCACCGTCCCCTGGCGGACCCCTTTAATCGTTTCGTTTTGCTCTTTCCGGCTGCGGAACCGGCTCAGCGTCTGAATATTGATCGGATACCCCGCAAACCGTTCCCGGAACGTTTCATAATGCTGCTGCGCCAAAATCGTCGTCGGCACCAGCACGGCCACCTGTTTGCCCTCGATGGCCGCCTTGAACGCGGCCCGGATCGCGACTTCCGTTTTTCCGTAGCCTACGTCGCCGCACAGCAGCCGATCCATCGGCCGAGATAGTTCCATGTCCTTTTTGATTTCCTCGATCGCCCGGAGCTGGTCGCGCGTCTCATCGTAGGGGAACATGGCCTCGAATTCCTGCTGCTCCGGCGTGTCTTTCTCGAACGCGTAACCGGGGGAAGCCTGACGTTCCGCATACAGCTTGATCAGATCGTCGGCAATATCCTGAACGGAGGAACGCACTTTATTTTTGACCCGGGTCCATTCGTTGCCCCCGAGCTTGTAGATTTTCGGTTCTTTATCCTCCGAACCTACGTATTTCTGGATCATATCGATCTGTTCGATCGGTACGGAGAGCTTGTCGCCCCCCGCATAGAGGATATGCATGTAATCCTTATGGATACCGCCGACCTCCAGAGTCCCGATCCCCAGGTACTTCCCGATCCCGTGGTTCTGGTGAACGACATAATCGCCCACCTTCAGTTCGGTGTAGCTCTTGATCCGCTCCGCGTTGTCTATGTTCTTGCTGGCTTTGCGGGCTTTCCGCTGCTTCTGGGAGAACATTTCACCTTCAGTGATGACGACGAGATGGACGGAAGGAAGCTCAAAGCCCGACTGCAGGTTCCCCAGCAGCAGCGTCGGTTCGTCGATGCCGTAATCCTGGAGAACCCGCCGCATCCGTTCGAGCCGTTCTTCTCCGCTGGCCAGCATGATAACGTTGGCCCCGCTCTTCTTCCAGCGCTCCATTTCCGCCTTGAGCACATTCATTTGGCCATGGAAATCCTGCATCCCCCGGCTCACAAAATTGATGATATTCTGCGGCTGCGTGTGGGGAACCTGACGCAAAAACAGCGAGAAGAACAAAGTCGGATACGGCCGCTGGTACAGCACCTCGGCGCCATCGCGGGCGAGAGGAAGCTCAGGCAGGCTTTTGCCGTTCTGGAACAGATGCAAATTCCACTCCGCTTCATCCCGCTCCAACTGGCGGGACGTCTCCAGCAGCCGGGCCGGTTCGTCCAGAATCAGCAAAGTATCCTCCGGCATGTAATCGTACAAGGTGTTGTTCTCGGGGTAAATCAAGGAGATATATTTATAGATTTCCGGAAAATAAACATGCTCCCGCATCATTTCGATTTCCCGGGAGATTTCCTCTTCCAGCTTATTTTTGGCTTGGCGGTCGGTCATTTTCTCCAGTTGCCGGTCAAGCCTCTCTTGGACTGCTTCAGCCGCCCGCTCCAGCCGTTCGCGGGAAGCGATAAGTTCTTTACAAGGGGTAACGTCGACCTGCTTGATTTGCTCGATGGAACGCTGATCGGACGGGTCGAAAGTACGGATCGAATCGATTTCATCATCGAACAACTCGACCCGATAAGCGACGTTCGAGGTCAGCGGATAGAAATCGATGATCCCCCCGCGGATGCTCATCTCCCCGCGCGATTCGACGCGTTCCACCCGCTCGTAACCCAACTCGACCATCCGTGCCAGAAAATCATCCAGCACCAGCGTGCCGCCCAATTCGATCGTCAGCCGGGCATTCGCCATCGCTTCCGTCGTCGGGATAAACCGGCGCACACCGGAATAAGGCACGACCACAACCCCCCGGAAAGACCGGGAGCACTGCAGCAGTACCTCGATGCGCTGAGCCAAGGTCTCGGGGCTCGAAACCGCCGCTTCGGCGGCTACCAGCTCATTGGCCGGATAGAGCATCACCTGTTCCGGTGACAGCGCTTCCTGTAAATCTTCGAATATTTTCTGGGCGGAGAACATGTTATGCGTGACGACCAGCAAAGGCCGATTCGTTTCCTGATACAGTGCCGCCAACGCGACCTGCCGCGAGGACCCCGATAAACCGGAAATCAACTGCTCCTTCATTCCGGCATTTACCCCTGCCACCATAGAGGTAAAGTCCGAGTCCCGGGAGAATGCTTGAATAAGTGCTTGTAACAATGGAGGCACCTCTCTCATTTCGAATTGCAATATTTTGTAGAAACCTTTTTATATCTATTATCCGTAAACCGAATTGGTGAAGGCAAGCGGGGTTCATGTCACCCTTATTTATATCGCCTTCCCCGCGCGAGATCTATGATGTCCGTACCGGGATCGGGCCTTGTCCCCTGACAACAGGGCCGGACTCCACCAAAAAGGAGCCTCAGCAAACGTGAAAGGAGCCTCAGCAAACGTGCCAAGGCTCTGTATCCCATTTCATCAGGTAGCCGCAGGTTCCCTCCCGCAGATCATTGCAAGAGGTTTGAAAGCAGCGTCAGCTCGGGATTATCCTTTAGAGCTTCGCTGCAGTAATCGCAAGTTACCCGGACCGTTGTTTCGCCATTCGAATCATACGCTATTATATCCCGCCGCTCCTCGGGGGTCAAGAAATGGAAGCCCAGCTGGGATTCCGTTATCCCGGGAGAATCGATTCTACCAATAAATGTACGGCAATGCCTGCAAACATAGTTTATTGCCATGTATATGCCTCCTGAAGGTTCGATATACCCCTCAGTATGCCCTAAAAAATCCCCGCTTAGCCCCAAAGTTTCACCGGAATGCACTACCCGTTGAATTTCGCCATCGTCTGCTCAAACGTATGGTCGAGACTGTATTCCAGCGCGTCGCATGCCGCTTCAATCGACTGTTTGAGCAAGGGGGCTTCTTTTTTCGCAAAAGAGGAAAGGACGTAATCCACGATCGGATATCCCGGTTCCGGCCTGGATATGCCCATCCGAATCCGGTTGAACGTCTGCGTGCCCGTATGCTGAATGATCGACTTGATTCCGTTATGCCCCCCGGCGCTTCCTTGATAGCGAAGGCGGTTTCGGCCGATCTCCGTGTCCAGGTCGTCGTATACGACGATCATATCTTCCAGCGGGACTTTATAGTAATCCATAAAAGCCCGAACCGCCTCGCCCGACAAATTCATATACGTCATCGGTTTGATTAAAGCCACCTTCCCGCCGGGCAGCATGCCTTCACCGATCAGAGCCTTGCATTTGCTTTGCTTGATGGCGATCCCGTGCCGGCGGGCCAATTCGTCAAGCGCCATAAAGCCGATATTGTGTCTGGTGTTCTCATATTTGGACCCCGGATTGCCGAGGCCTACGATCCATTTCATCTGTGGTCCTCCAATGTATTAGTTCTACCTATCAATTGAGCTATCGACCCCGTCCGCATACAGAAAGGGCTGCACCTCCGAAAACGGAAGATGCAACCCAATGAATGCAGTAGGACGACTTTCTATTCGATCTCGAACAGCTTACTGATCGACAGTTCCTCGTGGACGCGAATGATCGCCTCACCCATCAGAGGAGCTACAGACAAGACCTTCAGCTTGCTGGTCGGATTCGGATGCGTGATCGGAATGGTATCCGTTACAATAACTTCCTTCAGCGGAGAGTTTTCCAGGCGTTCCATCGCCGGACCCGACAGCACAGGGTGCGTACAGCAAGCGTAAACTTCCTCAACCCCGCCTTCCTTCAGCGCGTTTGCGCCCAGGACGATGGTTCCGGCCGTGTCGATAATGTCATCGACGAGAATTGCGGTTTTGCCTTCAATGTTCCCGATGATATTCATGACCTCGCTGACGTTGGGCTCGGGACGGCGTTTGTCGATAATCGCCAGCGGAGCGTTGAGGAAATCCGCAAGTTTACGGGCGCGAACGACACCGCCATGGTCCGGAGACACAACGACCGGGTTCTGAATATGCTTCGAGCGGAAATATTGAGCCAGGATCGGTACGCCCAGCATATGATCCACAGGAATATCGAAGAAGCCCTGGATCTGCATCGCATGCAGGTCCATCGTAATTACACGGTGCGCACCGGCTTTCTCGATCAGATTCGCAACCAGCTTGGCTGTAATCGGATCGCGAGAGCGGGCCTTCCGGTCCTGACGGGCATAACCGTAGTAAGGAATGACCACGTTGATGCTCTTGGCCGAAGCCCGTTTCAGAGCATCTACCATCACCAGAAGCTCCATCAGATTATCGTTGACCGGAGCGCAAGTGGACTGTACCACATAAACGTGGCAGCCGCGAACGCTTTCGGACAGCTTGACTTGAATTTCGCCGTCACTGAAGCTCGTCGTCTCCGAGTCTCCCATCGGAATTCCGATGTAATCGGCAATTTGGTGAGCCAGCTTGGGATTGGAGTTACAGGTGAAGATCTTCAGTTTAGAATCACAATAAGTCATAAATTTTATTACCCTCCGTGCTGTGTAGATAGATCAACTATCCGTCATTGAAATGGTCACTGCATCCTGATTCCGCAAGTCATTCAAAGATAAGTCGTATTCCTACTGAAAAAAATCCACGATCAACTAAATGATTCCTGTTCCTTCTGCTTCTTTGCTTTGGCCCGTGCACGGAGTTTCTCGGCGTAACCCGGTTTGTTCTCCTGACGGTTACGGGCAATCGCCACGTCATTATCCGGCACCGATTGGGTAATGGTAGAGCCCGCCACGACATAAGCTCCTTTACCGACCTTCACCGGTGCGATCAAATTGACATTGCTGCCGATGAACGCATCATCCTCGATTTCGGTAATGGATTTATTATACCCATCATAGTTGACGGTAATCGCGCCGCAGCCGATATTTACATTCTTGCCTACCTTGGCGTCGCCGATATAACTCAAGTGCGAAACCTTGGAGCCGTCATCCAGCGTGGCGTTTTTGATTTCCACAAAATCGCCCACCTTCACATGCTCGCCCAGTTTGGCTCCCGGACGCAAATAAGCGAACGGTCCGACCGTCGTCTCTTTGCCGACTTCAGCCTGACAAAGAACGGACTGTTTAACCTTCGCGCCATCCTCAATACGGCTGTCTTCAATTTCCGCTGCCGGTCCGATGACGCAGTCCTCTCCGATTACGGTTGCTCCGGAGATATGACTGCCCGGATAAATGACCGTATCCGCTCCGATAACTACATCGGCTCCGATGTATGTGGAGCTCGGATCAATAATAGTAACCCCGTTCAGCATATGTTTACGGTTGATCCGCTCCCGCATGTAGCCTTCCGCCTCGGACAACGCCAAACGGTCGTTGACTCCGATCGATTCCGCAAAGTCTTCGGTCATATAGCCTTCGACAACTTCGCCCTCTCCGACCAAAATGCCGATGACATCCGTCAAATAATATTCTTGTTGTGCATTGCTGTTCGTTACCTTCTCCAGCGCAGCAAATAATTTCGCGTTATCAAAACAATACGTGCCGGTGTTGATTTCCTTGACGGCATCCTCTTCCGGCGAGCAGTCCTTCTGCTCCACAATCCGGGCGACGGAACCTTTGACGCTGTCGCGAATGATTCTGCCATAGCCTTGAGGACGGTCCATGCTAGCCGTCAACACGGTAGCGGCCGCTCCTTGGCGTTCATGGAGCTCCAGCATCGCTTGCAAAGTTTCCTCCGTCACAAGCGGGGTATCCCCACAAATGACGATCGTTGTGCCCTCTTCCTGACCCAATAACGTTCCGGCTTGCTTTACGGCGTGGCCAGTTCCCAGCTGCTGCGCTTGCAGCACATACTCGGCTTTCGTTCCCAGATAAGACTTGACCGCTTCGGCACCGTGGCCTACCACCACGATACTGCGCTCACATTGGACTTTCTTAACCGTGTCCAGGACATGCCCGACCATCGGTTTGCCGCATACAGGGTGGAGTACCTTATATAGCTTGGACTTCATACGTTTCCCCTGTCCTGCAGCAAGAACAATCGCAAATCTTTTCAAGGCCCCGGCCTCCTTCTCTTAAACTCATTACTGAATATATCTCATTTGGGACAAAAAGAAAAGAGAGCCATGTTACATGGCTCCCTTTTCTCGAACCCCAATTGGTTGAGACAAAACTGAGACTTAAGCCCCTTCTTCAATCACTTCTTCTTGCTCGGCAGCACGTTCGTACTCCGCCAGGACCGCGGCTTGGATCTTCTCGCGTGTACCCGAAGAGATCGGATGCGCAATGTCCCGGAATTCCCCGTCAGGAGTACGCTTGCTTGGCATAGCTACAAACATTCCATTGTTTCCGTCGATGACGCGAATGTCATGAACCACAAACTCGTTATCGATGGTAATGGATGCGATAGCTTTCATCCTGCCTTCAGAGCTGACTCGGCGGAGTCTTACATCCGTAATTTGCATATGTGTTCACCACCTTTTTCCATCAGAGACTTGGTGTAATATTCCACATAGCTTACGGAAATCCTTTTTTTTCACCGAATAAAATGCCCTAAAATCAGGAATTTTTTTGAACATTAGGAGATTTCGACACGATTCGTCGTAAACTCCGGATGTTTTACAGAATATCGACAAAATGCTTCTACCGCTACTTGCCGGTAAAATAATTCCCCGGCGCCACGGAAATTTCCTTGCCTTTGGCATCGACCGCCCGTAAAGTCGCGAGGGAAACATAATCTTCCAGCAGCCGTTGTTCCGACTCCACCTCGCCCGATTCTACCAGAACGCCAACCCCGGCTACCTCGGCATCAAACTCGCCCAACAAATCCACCATCCCCTGAATCGTTCCGCCGGCTTTCATGAAATCATCCACGATCAGGACTCTGGACTTCTCCTTAAGCGCTCTGCGGGACAGGGACATCGTATGCAGACTCTTGTGGGAACCGGATACGTAATTGATGCTTACGGCCGACCCTTCCGTAACCTGATGGTCCCTGCGAACGAGGACGACCGGCAGATTCAATTCGGCACCTGTGGCGTAGGCCAGAGGAATGCCCTTCGTCTCTACGGTCATCACGCAGTCGATCGCCCGTCCCGCAAAAGCCGTCGCGAACAATTTGCCGGCCTCGTTCATGAACGCGGGCTGCCCCAGCAGATCGGACATGTACAAATATCCGCCGGGTAAAATCCGGTCGGGCTCCGACAGCTTCTCGCACAGCTGATTGATGAATTGAAGCGCCTGCTCCCGTCCCATCTTCGGAATATATTTCACGCCGCCGGCCGCGCCTGCCAAGGTTTGAAGCTCTCCGTTCCCTTCATCCTCGAATACTTCTTTAATGATCGCCAAGTCTTCGCTGATCGAGGATTTGGCGGCTCCATACCGCTGCGCGAACGTCGTAAGCGGAATCAGCTGATGCGGACGGGTTAACAGATACTGCGTCATCTCCACCAATCGAGCGCTTCTTTTTAATTTTTTCACGAAGGACCCCTCGCTAAATCCGAATATTTTATAGAAAATATATCATCTTTGTACGGTTCTATTCAAGTTAATAATCGTACGGCGTATACTTCTTTGCAAAAACCGCGCAGGCCGTTATAGATTCTCGGCACCTTGGATTCCTTGGATACGAGCCCGAATACCGTCGGCCCGCTGCCGGACATCAACACCCCATCGGCCCCCAGGCGGATCATCGTGTCTTTTAAATGGGCCACCTCCGGGTAGAGCCGGAGCGTCACCTCCTCAAGCACATTGCCCAGCTCGCCGCAGACACCGGCAAAAGACCCCCGCTCGATCGCATCCCGCATCCGGCCGGCGGAAGGATGAACGTGAATTTGATCGCTTCTCAGCCGCCCGTAGATTTCCGCCGTGGACACATTGATCGGCAGCTTGGCCAGAACGACCCAACATTGAGGAGGATTGGCCAGCGGGGTCAATTTCTCGCCGCGTCCCGTCGCCAAGGCCGTTCCCCCCGTGACGCAAAACGGGACATCCGATCCCAGCTCCGCCCCGAGTTCCATCAATTCCTCATCCGGAATGCCCAGTTCCCACAGCCGGTTCAATCCCCGAAGGGTCGCGGCCGCATCGCTGCTGCCCCCGGCCAGCCCGGCCGCTACCGGAATCTTCTTATCCAAATGTATATATACGCCGCTTCGGACGTCATAACGCTCTTTAATCAGCTTGGCGGCCTGAAAAGCCAGGTTCTTCTCATCGAGCGGAATATAACCGGCCTGACTCGAGATAATAATCGTATCCCGCGGGAGAGCGCTCATTTCCAGCCGGTCGGCCAGATCCACCATCGTCATGATCATTTCCACTTCATGATAGCCATCCGGTCTTTTATGTAAAACATCAAGCATCAGATTTATTTTTGCCGGAGCTTTCTCATAAATTTTCAAGACGCTCACCCACCTTCGATAATCCATTCATTGTATCGCTAATGGAATCCGCTTTCAACGCGTCCCATCGGACTTACATATTATAAGAAAAACTCGGTTCTTCGTCTATGCACGGGAGACAGATGCGATAACTTCAAACTCCGGCTTCCCTCCATCTTACTTGATCCCCCGATAAAAACAACAGGCCTCCCAAGGGGAGACCTGTTAGGCGCGGCCGAATTAGGGCTGCTTGGCAGCGGCCCGCTCCGCAAGCTCGATGGCTCTCTTCACCATGTTTCCGGCGTCCTTGGCCCGGATTCCGCCCCAGCCTTCCTTGCGGACGGTATCATAGAACCCGAGATCCTTCGCCAACTCGACTTTCAAATCCTCGGACATGATGCTGCGTCTTCTGCGCGACATGGGCCATTCCTCCTTAGAAAGTCATGGATCAAGAACACTCGTAGTATGCGTACCGGGCTTCGCTTTCATTCACCCGCGTGTCCGCGCTGGGTGCACGGTCTCTCCTTGCGGGCAAAAACAAAAACCGGCCCCGCATCCCTTCGGACGCCAAGGCCGTTTGCTGCAATCATCATGATGTTCACGGTTTAATATACGACAGCCGCATTTCATTGTTATCGTCACAAACCATGACTTCAACGGATTCGGTAAGTATATCGGCATAACTGTAAGACACACGCTTAAAAGTCTGTTGTTCTTCATCCAGCTTCACGATAAAGACCGAAGGATAGGTTTCCTCCAATACGCCGGTGCGTTCGACGGTCTTTCGGCGACCTCCGTTTGCCCGCAGCGTAATTCTCTGCCCTACGTGAGCTTCGAGACTGTGTTTGATTTCTGACAGCGCATTTTTAGCCATTGCCTGTGACCACCTTCCTTCTGTATTGATTATACACGAAAAGGAGTCACTTGTCAAATCGAAATAAATAATTATATCAGCAGTAAAAAAGCGTTGTCAACGATTTTTTTTCGAGGCAGTCCGCAACCCCTTGAATCCCACGATTTTACATCGAGGGAATGACCTTTAACGCGGATAAATCCTTGAGTTTCGGCAACCCGATCCGGTAGCTGCCCCGGGTTTCGATGCCCCCGACTCCCTGGGTTCCGCTGATCGTATGCGTCAGCACATCCGTAATATGGATCGTGTCGCGGATCGAGGTCAATGCGGCTTTAGCCGCAATATACACGGGGTCCAGGGCGTGTATCAATACCCGGGAAGGCGAGCTGGCAAAATTCGCCCCCGCCTGCAGCAGCGCCTCAAAATGGGATTGGCAGGCGCCCGCCACAATGGTCAGCGCATCGAAATTACGCTCATACTGGCGGGCCGCCGCGATCGCCTCGACGAAATGCTTGGAGTTCTTGTAACTGGACAAGTTATACAAGTCCGCCGTCGGGCGGTTCTTCAATACCCCATCATGTCCGGTCACCACCAAAATATCGGGCTGGATGTTCGGCAGCAGGCGGTACAGCGCCCCGGCCATCGCCGATTCCGTGACGTAATAGCCGTGGGCCGGTACACGGAGCTTTTC
Source organism: Paenibacillus sp. alder61 (assembly GCF_020179875.1). Classification (NCBI taxonomy): domain Bacteria; kingdom Bacillati; phylum Bacillota; class Bacilli; order Caryophanales; family Paenibacillaceae; genus Paenibacillus; species Paenibacillus sp. alder61. The sequence continues at coordinate 16,086 of NZ_JAIUDG010000039.1, read as the reverse complement.
GTACAGGCTCAGGCTCTTTTTCAGGTACCTCTCATCCCCGTCCAAATGCAGGACCTTTCCGGGTACCTCAAAAAAAGACGGCTCCCCCTGCGGAATAAAATCGCGGCCCAAAGACGATCGATTGCGCTCGGTCAGGTCCAGCCGATCCTTTTGCAGCCGCTGCAGAGATTCGGTTGCCTTGATCCGGGCACGCTTCGTTTTTTCTCCCGGCATATCCGCGTTCACGACCACCAAATCCGATATCGGCGCGTCGGCTAGCAGACGAAACTCTGTTCCCTTGATAATGGCCTGCTCCCTCACAAAACGCTCGACGCGGAACGTAATATCTCCACCGTACGATTTGCGGACGACCAAGTCTCCCAAATTCGTCAACTTCATCACCTCTACCCCATCGTATGGGCGAAAAGAGGGATTGGTTACAGCTTTGAACCGCCGATTCCCGCCGCATGCAGGGTATTGCTCAGCTTCGCGAACTCCTCCAGGCTGAGCGTTTCGGCCCGGCGCGACGGCTCGATGCCCGCCTCCGCCAGCAAAGACTCCAGGCGCTCTCGTCCCTCGCCCGGGAAGAAGCGGCTCTTGAGGTTGTTGGAGATCGTCTTGCGGCGCTGCGCAAATGCGGCCTGAACCACCTCAAAGAAGAAAGCCTCTTCCGCCACGGCCACCGGCGGCGCGCTGCGGACCTTCAGCCGGATCACCGCCGATTCCACATTCGGCTGCGGAATAAATACGCTGTGCGGCACGATGCATACCAGCTCCGGCTCGCTGTAATACTGCACGGCGATGCTGAGGCTGCCGTATTCCTTGCCGCCGGGTCCGGCCGCCATCCGCTCGGCCACTTCCTTTTGAATCATCACCACGATGTTCTCCAGGGGAAGGCCGGCTTCCAGCAGCTTCATCAAAATCGGCGTTGTCACGTAGTACGGCAGGTTGGCCACCACGCTGACTTTCTCGCATGCCTTGAATTCACTCGCAAATAACGCATGAAGATCAAGCTTAAGCACATCGCCATGGATCACATGAACCTGTGGGTAGGGCTCCAGGACTTCTTCCAGAATCGGCAAAAGCCGCTGATCGATCTCGACGGCGGCAACCCGCCCCGCCTGCTGCGCCAGCTTCTCCGTCAAAGCGCCGATCCCCGGTCCGATCTCCAGCGCCCCTTTGGACTTGTCCAATTCGGCGGCGCCGACGATTTTGCCGAGGATATTCTGATCGATCAAAAAGTTTTGACCCAAGCTTTTTTTGAATGAAAAACCATGCCGCTGAATAATTTCCTTCGTTCGGCGCGGTGTTGCCACTTCTTCTCTCATCGTCATTCGTTCTTCGCCTCTTTCGTCTCCAATTGGGCCAGCGCACCCGCAAACTCTTCGCGGCTGATCCGGAAGATGGCGAGCCGTTTATAAAACTGCTTCCCGTTGCAATACCCTATTCCCAGCCGTTCACCCATAAAACGCCGGCGCTCGGCCGCCCGCGGATGAACGATCAACCCGGCCTCCAGCAGGTCCTCCCAGTCGATCCGAGCGGGAGCCGCCTCTTCTTCCGGGGGGGCTTCGGTGCGGACTCGCTCCAACGCCTCACGGATGGCTTCCGGCGAGGCGTTCTCCACACCGATGTCGCCGGCCTTCGTCGCGTCCGCCTCCCGAAGGAAAGCATGCTTGCAGCCGGGTACCCGCTTCGCCACGATTTTGCGGATCCGCTCCCCCGCATGATCCGGGTCGGTGAAAATAATGACTCCCCGGCGTTCCATAGCCAGCTCAATTTTACGTAGGGTCGCCTCATTAATGGCCGACCCTCCCGTCTCAATGGTGTCGGCCTCCACCGCCCGTTTGACGGCGACCGTATCGTCCCGGCCCTCGACCACAATGACCTCCTTGATCATCCCCGCACTTACCTCTCTCGTTTTGGTTTAAAGACCGCTTATAGTTTCCATCATCACAATAACAAAAAGAAGAGGATTTCTCCTCTTCTTATCCGCGTCTTATTCATCATCCTAATATTATCCCATTCCCCAAGCAAAGTAAACGCTCCGGTTAGTTCAATTCCGGTTTGGTCGGTCCGATGACGTAAACGGTCCGGCCTTTTTTGCGTCCAAAATTCTTCGCCGATTTCAAGGAATCGTAATAGACATCCATTTTGTGGCCTTTGATGGCTCCGCCGGTATCTTCAGCCTTGCGGAAGCCGACCCCTTCGATATAAACCCACCATCCCAAAGGAACGACATCCTTGTCGACCGCGATCGTTCTTCCCTCCGCTACCCGGGTACCGGAAGCCGTGCGCGTGCCGATGCCGTCCTCCTCGGCGGAATAGGCCGTAAGAGTCACGTTTTTGAGCACTTTTTTATATTTAAAAGAGACGCCGCCTTTCGTCGTAAGGCCGCTGATATTAACCGCGTTGGCGCTGCGGGAAATGCTGGCGGATGCGACTGCTGTCGGTTTCTTCGTGCCAACGGCAACGACTTTCGGTGAAGCGGCCTTTTTGACCTCTTTGCCGAGCCAGTGTTTGGACACGAACTTTCCGTCTTCATACACTTTTTCGATGTTATGGACTACAACGCCTTCGCTCCCGGGGAACATCACCTTCGTCGTTCCTTTAAGCAGGTTCTTGTCGGAGGTTTTCACCACGGTGAAAGGAACGTTTTGCGTAGTCTGTATTTTATGTCTGGTAACGCGGACGACCTTGATGTTCAAGTTCGCCGAGACTTTGCTGTCCAAGGCCGGTGTAATTTTATCTTCCTGCCCCAAAGTGACGCCAAGTTCCTCGATTGCTTTCCGGACACTATCCTGTGTCGTGAAATGGGTCTTTGTCGTTCCATCCACGCTTACCTTGACCGGCACGGCGCGATGGATGACAATCCGGTCCCCGTCTTGAATCGAACTGGCCAGAGAGTGAGACACGTTATCCTCCGGCTTCAAAACGATGGACTGTTCTTCCAGCACTTGATTGACCAGCGATTTCCGGGTTTCGATCTGCTGACTCTGCCCGTCAACAACCAAGTATACTTTTTTGTTGCTTTGGCTGTAAAACCAAATCAGGATGATGAGAACTACCGCGATGGACAAAATTCCGACGACCGAAATCTGACGTAGATGTTCTTGTTTCCACCGCATTGCGTAAGACATGCTGGATGAGCGCGATTCATGGGATTCCTCATTGCGGAAAATGCCCATTTCTTCCGTCCTCCTTCATAGTCCCGCCGTCTAGGTCGAATCGTGTTACATATGACGTGACTACATTTCATTTTTACGAAATGCCTAATGAAAGCCGCATTCCGCATCCCGTCCCAGTCTACCCGGCATCAAGTCACCTCCTGTTTAACACAGTATGATGACCCTATTACGTTTATTCAAAACAAAAGAAGCCTTAGAAAGAGTAAGAGGCTCTCTTTCGTGGCTTCCGAATGTCTTGGTGTAATAGGATGCACGAGTTTGCCCTCTCTTAGTACGCTTACGAGGTTAGCTGTCGGGTTAGGACGCAGAGAGCCGCCCTTTCTCCGCCATTCGCTCACGGCGCAATGACCTTGAATTCACCCCAAAGACCCGATAAAGAAATCAATTACAGTCCGGTTGGAAATCCCTTCGGCACTGTAGTCGGTTCCCCCGTTCTCCATGTTCGGAGACTCAGCGAGACTGGTTCATGGAACCATATAACGGAATCGTCAACGGCAAGTTAACGACCCCAAATCGATTACTGAAAAGATTCTATCCTGTTTCGATGCATGTTGTAAAGGACGAATCAACAACGTTTATTTTAATAATTGGTTAAAAAAATGTAATATACTCACTGGAGTTGGTTAAAAAGCATTAATCTTTCCGAAATACTCTTTTTTTCACCCGTTTTTCTCCCGATTACTCGAGATACCAAATCGTTCCAGCGCATTTTGAGTTGTAATTTCAGCGATTTCCTCCACCGAGATCCCCTTTAACTCGGCAGCGGCCTCGGCGACCAAACGGACATGCCCGGTCTCGTTTCTTTTCCCACGAAATGGGTGGGGAGTCAAATATGGGGAATCCGTTTCGATCAGCAATCGGTCCAGCGGAGTCTTCGCCAATACTTCTTTGGGCTGCTTTGCATTTTTAAACGTAATCGGTCCGCCAAACGACAAATGAAATCCCAAATCCAGACACATTTTGGCAATTTCCCAGCTGCCCGAATAGGAATGCATGACCCCGCCGATTTCGTTCGCCCGCTCCTCGCGGAGAATCCGAACAACGTCTTCGTGGGCATCCCGGTTATGTATGGAAATCGGCATTCCCAGCTCTCGGGCCAGCCGGATTTGCTTGCGGAATACCTCGTGCTGGACCTCTTTCGGGGACGTATCCCAGTAGTAATCCAGACCGATTTCCCCGATAGCGACAACCTTTTCATGTTTGCATAAATTTGCAATCCAGTCGAGATCCTCTTCTTTCATCGTAATGGCGTCCTGCGGATGCCAGCCTACCGCCGCATAAATGAAGTCATAAGTCTCCGCCAACTTCATCGTCGTCGGGATCGTATCGCGGTTAAAACCGATGTTGATCATCCGCGTCACGCCTTGCGCCAAGGCGCGTTCGATCGCTTCATGACGGTCTTCGTCAAATTGAGGCGCATCCATATGCGTATGTGTATCAAATAGTTCCATGAGTTGTCCCTCCTATGTTCCCTGTTCAAAATATTCCGCGATATGTCGCGGCAGCCGGTCCATAACCGGTCTCAATTTATTCTCAGGGTAGTACAAATGATACTTGCCCCGGTGCAAACCGCTAATGGAACGCACAATATCCGACACTTCGGAAATTTCCTTCAGCTGGTCCTGCCGGTCCAACAACAGGATCTGTTTATCCCGAAATTCCCCGTTCGGACGAAACACATCATAAGGCAGATCGGTCGGAAAATCAATTTCCAGGTCATATTCCGGGTGAAGCCCGATTCTCCCGAAGGCAGCGCGAATTTCGTCAATCGTTTCCAGGTCCAGCGATTCCACTTCTACATATTTATACAATTTGCGGTTCAAAAAACGGGCGCACAAATCGCTCAACAATTCGTCCGATTCGTTCCTCCACTGCATAAAGGCGGTTTGAACCAAAGCTTCGTCAAGCAGCAGGTATTCCTGTACGGTCAAATCCCGTTTGAACAGACCAGGTAGCGGTTCCGGAAGAAACCTGAACTCGTGTCCCCCCGCATGGAGCTCCTTCGCCCGCCGAAAGATTTGCCGCAAAATAATCTCCGAACTGCGCGTCACCGGATGAAAATAAATCTGCCAATACATTTGATACCTGGACATCAAATAGTCTTCCACCGCATGCATTCCCGATTCCTTGACGACAATTCGGCCCTGGAAAGGACGCAGCATCCGCAATATCCGGTCCATATCGATCGTTCCGTAGTTGACGCCGGTAAAGTAGGCGTCCCTCAACAAATAATCCATGCGATCCGCATCGAGCGGGCTGGAAACCAGGTTTACCACGATGGGATGCTCATAATCTTTGCGGATAACCGCGGCCACCTTCTCGGGGAAATCCTCGGCATGTCTCCTAAGTACCTCGCCTACTTCGGTATCCCCGAGCAGGATTTTGCAGGTCCAGTCCTCATGATGCATTTGAAACGCCTGCTCAATGGAATGGGAGAAGGGACCATGCCCCAGGTCATGCAGCAGCGCCGCACATAAAGCGACCAACTTCTCCTCCTGCGGCCAATCCGGATAATGGGCGCGCTCAAACTGCGATATAATGCGACGTGTAATCTCGTAAACGCCCAAGGAGTGGGAGAACCGGCTATGCTCGGCTCCATGGAAGGTTAAATAGGAGGTTCCCAATTGGCGGATCCGACGCAGCCTTTGAAATTCCGCCGTGTTTATCAGCGACCAAATCATTTCGTCCTGAACATGAATATAATTATGAACAGGATCCTTAAAAACTTTTTCTTCCCGAAGCTGAAGGTGCATGGCATAAAGTCCCCTTTCTTAATTTCAAAAAATAGTTTTTGATAAATAAAGAAGGATTGTGACTGATGTCGTAGGTTTATGTCGAAATTTGTCGTAATAAGTCGGTATAGTAACTTCCAAGATGTCGAATCTATAAATTACGGGGTAAAACGCCAAGAATCCCATTGCATCATGACCTCAAAAAGCTTAAAATTAGAAATTATACTGAACTCTACCATAAATAGGTTGACTGATCTGGCAATGGTTGGTATTATAATTATCATAAAAGATAGAAGTTTGTCGAATAATGACACTTTTAAATTATAGCGAGAGGGGCAATCATCGGTTATGATGAAATCAACAGGTATCGTAAGAAAAGTAGACGAATTGGGACGGGTCGTAATTCCTATCGAATTGCGCCGCACGCTCGGTATTGGTGAGAAGGACGCCCTCGAGATTTATGTCGACGGCGAGCGCATTATGCTAAAGAAATACGAGCCCGCTTGTATTTTCTGCGGCAATGCTGAGAACGTCACTTACTTCAAAGGCAAAATTGTTTGCCAGGAATGTTTGACCGAACTTCCTACCCCTGTGACAAATTAAGAAATATAGTATATAATAGGTTTATTAAAAACTGTTAATTCTAACCTTTTTCATATCTCCTTGGCGCCTTCAGGCTTGAACCCGGCCTGTAAGGCCCCTTTTTTTGTGCGCTTTTTTTATCTTGATGTCCAAAGGGAACCCACTATATTAACAATTTATAGACGTCACGTTTGGACATTCCCCGGTCGGAGGCGGCTTTTTTCATCGCTTCTTTTCGGGAGAGATTCTGCTCTTCCTCATAGTGGCGCACATGCGCCTCAATCGATAATTCTTGCCACCAAGCGTCCTTCCTCTCTTTGACCTTGGCGGGATCCGCTCCTTCCACCACCAGGCAGTATTCCCCCAGCGGCGGATGTTCCGTCAGCCACGTTAAGCAATCGCTCACACGGCCCCGTGCCATCTCTTCGTATCTTTTGGTCAGCTCACGAGCCAACACGATCCGACGGTCCCCCCAGGTCTCCAGAATAGCCTCCAGCGTCTTGATCACCCGATGGGGAGATTCATACAATAACAACGTGCTCGCCTCGTCCTCCAGCGAACGGAGAAGAACGTGGCGCTCTTTGGCATCCCGCGACAGAAAACCGATAAATTGAAACCGTTCCGTAGGGAGACCGGATACGATCAGCGCCGACAACGCCGCGTTGGCCCCCGGGATCGGAATTACCGAAATTCCGGCTTCTACCGCCAATTTCACCAAATCGCTGCCCGGATCGGAAATCGCCGGTAATCCGGCGTCACTGACCAGGGCCAAATTTTTTCCTTCTATTATAAAACGGATTAATTCCGGCCCGCTTGCCGCCTTATTATGCTCGTGGTAACTGAGCAGCTTGCCCGGCGAAATTTCGAAATGCGTCAGCAGTTTGCGGGTTTGCCGCGTGTCCTCCGCCGCAATAATGTCCGCTTCCCGCAGCGTTCTGACGGCCCGGTAGGTCATATCCTCCAGGTTGCCGATCGGCGTAGCCACCAGGTATAACTTACCGTAAGGGGTACCCTGCGCTTCCGCAAAACTCTTCTGTATAGTTAGACTCATGCTTCTCCCTCTTTTGGTCCGTAATAGATATTCATGATTTCCGGACAGTAGCTGCCGGACTCGTCGTAAACGATCAGCGGCGGCTGGATCCGAACATCCGGCTTGCCGTCGCGCAATGCCTCAATCAGCACCATATTGGCTTCCGCCCCGATTCGGGGATGAACAAAGCGAACGATTTTCGGTTCGAGCCGATATTGGCGCAGTAAGGTCATCATTTCCCCAAGACGCTGGGGTTTATGTACCATGAAGAATTTGCCGCCGGGTCGAAGCAGCCGCATGGCCGCAGCTATGACCTCCTCCAGCGTGCAGTGGATTTCGTGCCGGGCGATGGCTTGGTGCGGGTTGATCTTCAAATCTCCGCCCGTCAGCGGCATATAAGGCGGGTTGACGGTTATCGCGTCATAAACCGGGCGGTCCTTCTCCTTAGGGAGTTCCCGTAGATCCCCTTCGCGTATCTTGATCCGCTCCGTAAGCCCGTTCATCTCCACGCTCCGCCGGGCCATATCCGCAAGCCGCGGCTGGATTTCAATGCCGTCGATCTTTGCCTGACTGCGGGTCGACAGCAGCAGCGGAATAACGCCGTTGCCGGTACACATATCCAGCACGTGTCCGCGGCCGGGAATTTGGGCAAATCGGGCCAACAGCACGGCATCCATCGAAAAGCTGAACACCTCGTCGCTTTGAATAATCCCCAACTCGTGAGTCAGCAGGTCGTCGATACGCTCTTTTTCATAGAGTACAGGTTGCTTCTTCAAATTGATCTTCCATTCTGTAAAAAGTAATCGAAAATTTTTAAATCTTTAAAAAAAACCGTAGGAAGCATCCCTACGGTTCGTTATTTATTCAAAAAAGACAAGCAGAACAGGCAGTCGCCTTCCGTGCGCAAATGTCCGTAATTGACATTGCAGATGTGGAACCCTTCGTGATAAAGACGCGCCAGATTGTCGTACCCTTCCCCAACGATATCGATGCTTTCGTCGCCCTCCGGCCTAGGTGCCGGAGAAACCGGGGAGTCGGCGGGTGGATTGCCTTCCGCGCCGTCCCCTTTCAGAATTTTGCGCATCTTCTCGTTCTCCAGGCGAAGCTGTTGATTCTCTTCCAGCAGCCTCTTGACCTCCAGCATCAGCGTGCTAAATTGGCCGTGAACCTTACCCATTTGTTTTTCCAGCGCCTGCATATGATTGAATATATCCTTATTCTCCAAGTTCCCACCCCAGAGTCATTCTCTAAAGTCTTTCTTGAATGTATTGTCTCCTATTTCACAACGACATCGTCGAGCGGGAGCTCCTTGACTTTGCCGATTTCAAACAGCTGGACATGAACCGTCCGGGCCCCCGCGTTCAGGCCGACTACTTTACCGTCACCCAGCGAAGTGACGACCAATTTCCCGACCGAAGGGAGCTCTTCTCGCACGCTTTCATAATTATCATGCTCAAATTTCAGACAGCACATTAATCGGCCGCAAAGCCCCGATATCTTGGTCGGATTCAAGGACAAGCTTTGATCCTTGGCCATCTTGATCGACACCGGCTCAAAGTCGCCGAGCCAGGAAGAGCAGCATAATACCCGCCCGCAGGGCCCGATTCCGCCAAGCATCTTGGCCTCGTCGCGAACACCGATCTGCCGCAGCTCGATCCGGGTCCGAAAAATGCTGGCCAGATCCTTAACCAATTCACGGAAATCGACCCGGCCTTCCGCCGTAAAATAAAAAATAATTTTATTGCGGTCAAACGTAAATTCCACATCGACCAGCTTCATTTTTAAATCATGGTCTTTGATTTTATTTAAACATGTAGCAAAGGCATTCTTTGCCGCAAACTTGTTCTCCTCAACAACACGGGCGTCGGACTCATCGGCGATCCGAATGACCTTCTTCAGCGGAAGCACGACATCATTCTCTCCGACCTGCTTCTTGCCGACAACCACTTTACCGTACTCGATCCCGCGTGCCGTTTCGACGATCACACTCTGATCCTTCTCTACGGGAAGCTCCAGCGGGTCGAAGTAATATATTTTGCCCGCCTTTTTAAAACGGACACCTACTACAGTGTACAAAAACTAACCCCCTTGTATACCTATAAAAAACACACAAATTCTGTAAAAACCCATGTTCTTGCACGGGAGAAAGTTTAACTGTCCGGTCCGAAATCACTATAATCCCGAGGTCGGCGTTATCCGCCAATACCGATCAGGAACTGCTCGAGGCAGAGCTGGCTATTCATATGCTGACGCAGCTTCTTCTTGCTCTCCGCAGCCAGCGCCATGGCATCGATCCATTGCCCCGGGTTACGGGAGGAAGCGTGTCTACGAATAAAGTCCAACTCATCTATAAAAACGATATGGTCATGTCTTTGATAGAGCGAATGAAGCATATCTTTGAACCACAAATGGAAAAGGTCAAAGAGCATGTCCAAATGATCGCCTAAACCTGCTTTAAATACGCTTTGCTGCGCTGTTACCAACGGAGTTCCGCCACGGCCAGCGGTCTCCTTCCCTAATTGTAACACTACGTTTCTAATTTCTGCAAACCAATTCTGGCGCAGCAGTTCGCGGCATGCCTCCGGTCCGGCCGCCACTTGGACGGCACAGCGGGCCAGCGTTCCGGAAAAACCCTCGCCAGACAAAATTTGCAGCATTGTCTCCGGATCGAGCGGCTGGAATGGCACCCACTGGGCCCGCGATTGAATCGTCGGAAGCAGAGCGCGTCCATTGTCCGAGAGCAGAATAGCCAACGCCGGAGAAGGGGGTTCCTCCAAAAACTTCAGCAGGCTGTTCGCCGCCTGCACGGTCATTTTGTCCGCCTGTTCAATAATGTACGCCTTGGGATTACCGCTTTCCGAACGGTACGAAAAGATGCGCTGCAAATCGCGGATCTGATCGATTTTAATCGTAGCCCCCTCGGGTGCGATGACATGCAGGTCGGGATGATTGCCGTGCAGCAATTTACGGCATTCCAGACACTCTCCGCAGGCATCCTCGGTCCCCGAGGTACAAAACAAGGCCTGAACAAAAGCCAAGGCCATTTCTTTCTGTCCGCTTCCAGGCGGTCCGCTGAATATATAAGCATGGGAAATACGATGTTGACGGAGGCCGCTCTGCAATAATTGCTTCGCCGCCTCCTGCCCGATAATATCCTTGAAAGACATAATTCTGGTCTACCTTTCCAAAAGGAGGGGAGCGCCGACTCTAAAAGCAGAGATTGATCAGCATCCCTCGGATTTCGCCGATTTTTTGCAGAAGCTCGATTTTTCCTTCTTCGGTCTCCAGCAGCTCATCGGCCATGGCCAGCAGGGCGGCATCCACTTCATCCAACAGCTTGTAGCGTTTGCCGCGCCCGCGGCGATCCCAGCCCCGAGCTTCTTTAATGCCTACGCCCCGGCGGACCGTATCCTCCAAAAATCGTTTCACAAGCAGGCGGTATGCCTTAAGTTCCCGAATCGTCATGGAATGGGCAAGCCGATCCCCCTGCATTTGTATCTCTTTAAACTTGCGATTCAGCTCTTCCTTGGATGCCTGTGTGCCATGCTGCTGCATGACGTCGGAGAAGCTTTTTGCCTGAACCGGCTTGGCCGCATTTTCATTGATACCCAAACCGCTTTTTAGCGGCCGGTAACCCGGATCTATTTTCACAGCAATCACCGCCGTCTTTCTATAATCTAAATGGATTTAAGGATTTGCCTTAAAAATGTTCAAACCGGTCTACCGGCAGAACGAAAACCGTAGCTCCACCAACCTGAACCTCCACCGGCAGCGGTAAATACGAATCGGTAGTTCCGCTCATCGGCGTAACCGGGGTAACCAATTGCTCGCGTACTTTACAACTGTTACGGATTACATTCATCACGGCTTCAACCTGGTTATCATCCACCCCGATCATGAACGTCGTATTCCCCGCCCGCAGAAACCCTCCGGTACTCGCCAGCTTGGTCGCCCGGAAGTTTTCCTTCACCAACGCGCTGGATAACCGGTTGCTGTCTTTGTCCTGGACAATTGCAACGATCAGTTTCATTTGCAGCCCCTCCTCGTTAACTTAGGATTGAATAGCTCTCTTTACTATTTGACATTTACAGTCCAAAATCCTTTAAAGCCGCGGCAAGCCGGCCCCTTATCTCGGTTGCCACCTCTTCGAGGCTGGCCGACGCGTCCACCTTGCGAATACGATCCGGATACATGGCCGCCAGAATCCCATAGCCTTCCCTGACCTTATGGTGAAAATCCATTCCTTCCAGATCCAGCCGGTTGACTTCCCGGCCCTGGGCCGCAGCGATTCGGGCGATCCCCACCTCAGGCTCAATATCCATATAAAAGGTGATGTCTGGAAACCGGCCGGCGGTAGCAAACAAGTTGATCGACAGCACTTCGTCGATGCCTAGTCCCCGGGCGTAGCCCTGGTAAGCCAGACTGCTGTCGACAAACCGGTCGCACAACACCGTGATCCCCTGAGCCAAGGCCGGCTCCACCTTCTCCGCAAGATGCTGCCTACGGGCGGCCGCATAAAGAAGTGCTTCGGTTCGACTATCCATTTCCGTATGGGCGGGATTCAAGATCACCTCGCGGATTTGCTCAGCGATCCGGATTCCTCCCGGCTCCCGGGTTACGAGATAGGGAATTTCTCTCTCTTCTAATGCTTTACCCAATTCATGGATGACTGATGTCTTTCCCGATCCCTCGCCGCCTTCCAGCGTTATAAATAATCCCCGTTTTTTTACGTTCAATGCCCTTCCCTGCTTTCCGTCCTGTGCTTAATCACTTGTATGGTCTTTAACGTCGGATCGGCCGGCCCCTGACACTTGGCCTTGGCTCGGCGGAGCGCCATTAACTGCTCCTTCATGCGGCGGCTGACCGTCTCCCCCGGATACAGCAGCGGAATGCCCGGAGGGTAGGGGATTATCATCTCGGCAGCTTGGCGCCCTTCGCATTCCTCCAAGCGGATCGTTTCCTTTTCCTCCGGCCCCACCGGACGAAGTCCGAAGGCCACCGGCGACGATACCTCATCCCACGCCGACCATTTCGCATCGGTTTGGATGTTCCACGTGGAAAAACGGGAGGCCTCCCCGACCGCCGAAAGCTGCCCCAATCTCCGCAATACGCGGGAGACATCTTCACTCGTGGTCCCTGGACCAAGCGCCAGCACAACGTACCGCTCGTCGCTCATTTCGGGGACGCAGCCCCCTTCTTCCAGCTTGGCGTGCAGTTCGTATCCGCTCCATTCGCCGGTGGTATCGTAGAGAACCGCCTTCCACGGATCTTGTATAGCATATGCTGCATGATCTCCGCTTGCGCCCGGCTTCAGCAGCCCGAAGCGAGGGAGTTCGCGCAGCCCCCTCCTCAGTTGCTCCGCGGCGGCCAAGCCGCGTTCAAAAAAGGCGGACCCTTCCTCTTGCAGCTTGCTTCGGCTGAGGTCCAACGACGCCATGATCGGATAGGACGGGCTCGAGCTTTGCACCATCGCCAGCCGCTGCCGCAGCAGACCGCGGTCCAGCAGGCCGCCCTGTACGTGCAGCATGGCGCCCATGGTGAGCGCGCTCAGCATCTTGTGCGTGGACTGCACGACGCCGTCGGCGCCGGCCTGCAGCGCGCTCTCCGGCAGAGCCGGGTGCAGGCCGAAGTGGGCGCCGTGCGCCTCGTCCACGAGCAGCGGCACGCCGGCGGCGTGGCAGAGCTCGGCCAGCGGGCGCAGCGAGGCTCCCATCCCGTAGTAATTCGGGTGCGTGACGAGCAGTCCCTTGGCGCCGGGATACCGGCGCAGGGCCTCACGCACCGTCCGCTCCGACGGGATGGTCGCCAGGCCGCTGCCTGCGTCCTGCTGCGGCGCCAGAAACACCGCGTGCGCGCCCGCCAGCATCAATCCGTGGATCACGGATTTATGGACATTGCGCTGCACGAGCAGGACATCTCCCGGAGCGGTGCACACGCTCAGGATCATTGCGAGGTTGCCGGCCGTGCTGCCGCCAACCAAAAAAAACGTCTCCTCCGCGCCAAACACGCCGGCCGCCAGTTCCTGCGCCTCGCGTATAACGCCCTCCGGGTGGTGCAAATCGTCCGTGCCGTTGATCTCCGTCACGTCCAGGGCCAACACCCCGGCGAGCTCGGCCCCCGCCGCGCCTCGCTCATAGGCCGTGCCGTTCTTATGCCCCGGCACATGAAAAGAAGCGTCGCGCTTGGCGATATACTCCTGCAAAGCGGTGTATAAGGGAGCGCTTGCGCGCGTGCCTTGGGCTGCCGGCTCTTTTTTTCCCGCATTCGGGTCTTTATGATAATCATCCTGGTCGATAGTTTGGTTCAATTGTTCTGTATCCTTGCCGTGCTTCTGTTCCGCATTCAACTCGATCTGACCCTTTCGACGCTTGTCTTGCAAAAACTCTTTCGCTTCATTGTAACGCGTTCCCTTTGGAAAGGGCAACATAAAAGGACCCGTCAATTCACAGAACAGGTCCCTCCCCTAGTACTCTTATGCATTTTTTTCTACCCAAATCTGTTTCATGCGATGAATAAAGAAATGATATTTTTCCTCCTGTACATCCGTATGCACCATTTCCGCCTCGCAGGCATCACAAATGAACTCCGATACGATATGGATGCCTTCCGACTTCGGTTCCCCGCAAATGATGCACGTGCTTTCGGCATGCTGGTCCATTGTCGATCCCACCTTGTATGTTTTACTACCAGTATGGCGCAGATTCTACTATTTTAAACCTTTTCATAGTTGGTTTTCTAATATTATATATATGCCGGTTTGCGTTCGTCCGTGTTTGTACGGCATCCAACTCAAAAATTGTTTCGATTCGACCGATATACAAGGTAAGGTGTGTTTTTTTGCTGGTATTGTTTGTAGTCATCCTTAGTGGACGCACCCAAGTTAGCCAAGGAGGATTGCTGTTTCAGATGTCTGCTGATACGGGAAAAAATGCGACGTTTTACAATTATCGGTTATTAAAAAAAATCGTTCTGCCCAAGCCTTTGATTCAAGGTTTCTTGACTCTCCCTTTTATTTGGCTGATCGCGGAAATGATCTTCATCTCGTGGACGAGTATATTTTACTTTGTGCTTGCCGTTCCCATCGTATTATGGGTTCATTTCGTTATTGCACGGTCCGTACTTATTATCACCAGCCATTCTTATCGCAAACGCTGGCGGTTTACCCGGCGCTTGCCCTGGGTCGGTTATTTACCGGATCAGTACGTGAGCTATAGCACTTATCGGCAAGTGCATCTGCATGCATCCTGGATCGGCCTTGGCATCATCGCCATTCTGATCCCCTGGTCCCCCCTCTCCTTCATTATATCGCTGCTCGTATGGCATTTTTGGTTCTTGGCCCCCCGGCTGTATATCCTGGCGGGTCTTAAAAAGCAGCCCAAAAACGGCTGGATCAAGTTTAACGAGCATGACACCTCTTATTACATGTCCTGATCTCGTAACTTCTATATAACAAAAAAGCCCGGCTCCTTGTTGGTATCTCCTAACAGGATCCGGCTTCTTTGTATAGTCAACAAATATATGGCAAGCGACCACGGTCGGCGCAGGGCTATTGCCCGAATCATCGCTAAGGACTCTCCAATCCCTGTATCACGGCTTTCCCTTCCATTTTCGGCACCAATACCGTAAAGGCGTTATCGTGTATCGTCAGTTGAACTACCAATCTATCTTTATGATACACCCTCGTCGTTCCTGCGCTTTCTTCCTTCTCCTCCGTCCAGCCCCATTCCTTAATGGCTTTCTCGTAGGCTTCCGGCACGCTGTTGCTCTCTTTAAGGCCCGACAGCGAATAATGAACATAATCCATTTTCGAATTATTCATCGCGGTCTCCGTGCGTTTGGCTTCCTTAGGAACCGGAAAACTCTTCTCTACCGCCGATCCGACAAACGTCGACCAGGTAGGCTCGGAAGTGCCGCAGCCTGCGATGATGAACAACATCAGCAAGACTCCTCCCATGAAGCACAAGGAATGCCTTATTCCTCTTTGCCGCATGATGTATCCCTCCTTACCCTGCCTTATTCTCATTGTGTATTTGTACACCGGTGTTAACCCGAATGTAGGATGTCAATAAGCCCTTCAACAACGCTAAAACACCAATCTTAATTATATCCTTAGTCACCGGGCCGTCGGTAACAAAAAGGTTACATTCCCTCTGGTACTTTCTGAAGTTTAGGGATGGATTTAGGGACACCCTAGGGTGTTCCGTGCCAAGTTCTATTGTATCCCATTTCTTTCCTGAACGGATGACAATGTCCGTTACAGTTTTTTCTTACTTTTGCGGAAAAATTGACGATCCCTTAACCTCTCCATTCCTGCGATACCGTAAAATCTTTGGGGCGAGCCCCTTATGGGCCAAATTCCTGCAAATGCGCAGGAATTTTAGGGGGATAGCCCCTGCTGAGCGAAATTCCTGCAAATCTGCAGGCTTTTTTGCTACCGGGGCCCGATTCGGCCGGACGGGCCGAAAATTCCTGCACTTTTGCATCTTTTTCGCTTTTCGAGGCTAAAACGCTCGGAAATTCCTGCAGATTTGCAGGTATTTTAAATAGCACACTTATTGAGCATACAAAAAGAGCACCA
>NZ_JAIUDG010000038.1:0-35813 GCF_020179875.1 Paenibacillus sp. alder61 | reverse complement strand
GGATGAAAGCCAGCATGAGCCGCAAAGGCAACTGTTACGATAACGCTTGTATTGAATCGTTCCATAGTATTCTCAAAAAAGAACTCATCTACTGCACCAAATTTAAGACGCAGCAGCAGGCATACGAAGAAATATTTGAATACATTGAGTTCTTTTATAACCGGAAACGAATCCATGGAGCATTGGGATATATGTCCCCAGTACGCTTTGCGGCTCAATTGCAAAAGAAGAAAAAGTCGGCTTAACATGAAAGCCAAAAAAATAGTGTCCACTTTCTTGACGGAGGTCCAAAGCTCCAGCTATTTCGCAGCCCTGTTGCCGAAATACACAATTTCGGGCGAATTAACGGGAAGTTTTCCAGCTAATTCGCCTCTGCAGCCGCATACGTACCAAATTAACGGGAAGAATTCCCTTTAATTCAAACCAAACGTACCCCTGGATGATATCCGGCACGGTCAGGTCAGATTAATACTTTTGAGGAGTGACATTGCAAAGAAGTAAGCACCGGAAGGTACCTATGTATAGTGCCAAAGACACAAAGCCGAAACCCATTTGGGTTTTTTTTCATGGGAAAGTATTGAAGAATGTAGTAAAATTGACCTGCGCATCAACCGATACACTATTTATGGGACATTTTCTCAAAATTTGATATTTCTCTTTGGCAAAGCTGTCGAAAGGCAGTGACGCAAAGCTATAGGGACTACCTCCTGTAACGGGAAATGTCAGCCAGTTGCTTTTTTTGCGGTAGCCTATGGTTTTTTTACTGTAGGCTATCTTTTTATGCCCATTTCGGGGCCATCCTGCCGCTCTTGGAGAGGAGATGATAGCGGGCTTTGGTTAAGATGTTTCAAGGGTTGAACGATGACCCGGATGGATCAAATTTCAAGAGAGAAAGAGGAGAAACCGAAAATGAAACAACCCCGCTTAGTCGGCGGAATCCGCCAATGGAGTATTGTCACAAAGAATATGGTCTTAACGAGTATCTCGATCTTGCTAACGGGCGTCATTCTCATCGCGTCGAGTTTTTATATTCAAGGACAGGTTTTGACGAAGCAGTTGAAGTCCGATTCGCAAGAGGTCATGGAAGCCTGGTCGCATAAAATCACCCCGGCGGAAGCCGCCGAAGCCATGAAAAATACGGACCGGAATTCACCGATTCAGAAAAAGCTTACGGGGATCTTCGACGATTTATCGGCCACGCATCCGAATGTAGCTCAAGGTTATATTTTTGGCTCGGAAATCGTGGATAACAGCACGCTGATGATCGCCTTCCCGACCGCCGTTTTGGATATGTTCGAAGGAGAAGGGCTCCACTTGGGAGACAAGCTTGGACAGCCGGCTTTCCACGTTAAAGGCGTTCAGGAAATGATGAAAACGAAGAAAATTACCTTTACAAAACCGTACAATGACGATTACGGCACCTGGCTGACCGTGCTTTACCCGATCCAGAACGAAAGCGGCAAGATCTTCGCATATATGGGGATGGACTTTGACGCGAGCGTCATTCTGCAGGGACAGCAGGATTTGCTGAAGTACACCTGCTTTGCGCTGGTGGCGATTTTGGTGTTGGTGCTGACGATTCAATACATATTTACAAGACGAACCTTCGCGCCGGTAAAAGATTTGATGCATGCCTTGGATCGGCTGAGCCAAGGTGATTTCAGCGTGCGTTTGGAGACGAGCCAGAGCGAGCTGGGACAGGTCAATGCAAAATTCAATTCTACCGTCGCCAATATGAATGAGCTGGTCTCTACCATTAAGGCGGTATCCACCCAATCGGCCGAACAGGCGCGCGTCCTGTTTACCGCTTCGGAGGAAAACCATAAAACTTCCACGGACATCACGAATCATATTGAGGAAATCTCGGACAAGGTGTCGATGCAGAGCAAATCGATTACGGAAAGCGTAACGTCCCTGGAGGAAATCAATTCGGGGGTTTCCACCATCGCAGGCAGCACGTCCGCTTTGTCGGAAGCTTCGGTACAAATGAAAGAACAATCCGAACTGGGCGGCGAAAATATCAACAAAGTTATTAAGCAAATGGATTCGATCCGCGAATCGGTACAGCATTCCGTAGCCTCGATCGAGCAGCTGCGCAAGCGGTCCGGTGAAATTGAAGAAATCGTCCAAGTCATTACCCAAATTTCGGCCCAAACGCATCTCCTGTCCCTCAACGCGAGCATCGAGGCGGCGCGGGCCGGCGAGGAGGGCAAAGGGTTTGCCGTCGTAGCCAACGAGGTCAAGAAACTGGCCGAGGAATCGGGCAAGTCGGCGGAGAAGATCGCCGATCTCGTACATTACATCCAGAATGAGACGCTGACCGCCGTCCAGGCGATCAGCGAAGGCGAGCGGAACGTTCAGGCGGGCATCAACGTGGTAAAAGAAACCGGCGAATTGTTCTACAGCATTTTGGATGCGACGGATTCCATCACGAGCCAAATTCAAGAGGTGTCCGCGGCCACGGAGGAAATGGTGGCGGAGACCGAGCAGATTACGGCGACGATCCGCCAAATCGCCGTACTTGCCGAGCGAAACGCGGACGTGTCGGAGTATATCAAGGACAGCGCCTTGGAACAGCGCTCCTCGGCAGGGAAGATCGTGGATTCGGCCGAGAGCTTGAACGAAATTTCCGGGAAACTGGAGCACATGGTGGAAGAGTTGAAAATATAGAGAGAAAAATAAGGAGCTGAGTGAGTGGATACCTTACTAACGGACCGCAAAGTCCGGGACTTTTGGCTAAATGAACTGCAGTTGCCGTTATCCGGATTCGATATGTACACGGACTCTCCCAAAGTGAACTACAAAGGTGATATGGTTACAAGCGCGCATCGATTGGCCTTGCCGGAGGACGCTTTGACCCGAACAGGGAAAGACCGCGATTTGGAAAGCTGGCTGCTCGCCTGTTATGTCGTATTTATGTTTCGAATGAGCGGGGAACCGGATCAGATTGTCGGAGTTAGAAATTCGGCAGGCCGCGTTCTTCCGCTGCGTTTGAACTGCGATGGCAAAGCATCCTTCGGGGAGCTGTATCGGATGGTGAAGGACAAGCGGGCGGCTTTGGACGCCGTCGATATGCCGCTGAAAGAAATCGAAGAGACGATCGGGCATTCGCCCGTGCTTTATACGGTGTTTGAAAAACAACCCAAAGCGGGCGTTGCCGGCTTGAATGGGGACGCTCCCAGAAACGTCTATATGCATTGGCGGTTTGATTGGGCAAACGACGACGAGGGCCAGCTTCGGATCGATTACGAGCGTCACCTCTTTAACGAGGGGACGATTGCGGAATTCGCCGCCCACTTCGAGTTGATCATGCGGGCCGTTCTGGAGAATGAAGACCAAGCGATCGGCGGCATCCCGATCTTAACGGCAGACGATAAAATCGCCTATGCCGAGCTGAACGATACGGCCCGGGTCTGGCCGTCCCTGCCGGAGAGCATCCCCGCTATGCTGCGAAGCACGGTAAGGCTCCACGGCGACCGCACCGCCTTGTCTTCCGGGGACCGTTCGCTGACTTACCGGGAACTGGATCTCGTATCGAACCGGCTGGCCCGGATGCTGCTTCAACGCGGACTTCAAAAGGGCCAGTTCGTGGCCCTGTTTATGGAGCGCAGTCTGGACGCCATCATCGCCATGCTCGCCATTCTGAAGGCCGGCGGGGCCTACATCCCGCTCGATCCCGAGCATCCGGAGGACCGGAATGCTTACATTATCGCCGATACCCGTACTGGCATCGTCCTGACCAAGGACGGATATGCGCCCCAGCTGGAGGCGCTTTTGGCAGCCGCGAAACGGGAGGTTTCCATCCTGCACCTGGATCGGGAGCTTGATGGAGACGATAGTGAGCTTGACCCGGTAAACCGCGTCTCGGGCGATGATGTGGCCTATATTATCTATACGTCGGGGACGACGGGAAGGCCGAAGGGCGTTATGATTCCCCACGCCGGGGTCCTTAATCTGGCGCTGGCTACGGTGGAGCAGCTTGGACTGCGGGAGAAGGACATCATCCTTCAATACTCGACCTTTAGCTTCGATGCCTCGGTCTACGATATTTTCAGCGCCATTTGCTGCGGCGCCCGGCTTCATTTGCTCTCGAACGAGCAGCGTTATTCGGTCGAAGCGTTCACGGCGGCGATCGAGGAACAGAGCGCGACGCGTATCGGCATTCTGCCGACCGTATTTTTTAACCAGTTATCCGCTCATCTGAATGCGGAGCAGGCTCTAAAATACGGAAACATCCGCAGCTTCGTCATCGGCGGTGAGGCGCTTCCCGGCGAATCGGTGCGTTCGCTGCAAAGAAAGCTGCCGCATCTGCCGGTCATCGTGAACGCATACGGGCCGACCGAGGTTACCGTGGCTACCACCACGCATTTGATGGACAGCCCCGTCCCGGATCACCTGAACACGATCAGCATCGGCAAACCGCTTGCCAATTATGAAGTGTTGATCGTGAACGAGCTGCTGCAGCCGTGCCCGGTCAATGTGGCCGGGGAACTTTTGATCCATTCCGTGGGCTTGGCTAAAGGGTATCTGAATCAGCCGGAGAAGACCGAGGAGGCCTTCATTTTGGACCCAGTCAACCCAGGCTCCGGCAAGCGGTATTACCGGTCCGGCGATCTGGTTCGCCTGCTGCGGGACGGCGGTATCGAATACGTCGGCCGGAAGGATTTGCAGGTCAAGATCCGGGGCTACCGGATTGAGATCGGCGAAATTGAAGAGAATCTGATCAAGCATGGGGATCTCAAAGATGCCGCGGTGATCGTCAAAGAGGACGAGTCAGGGGAAAAGCTGCTCGTCGCCTTCTACACCTCCAAAAACGGAGCGCCGGTGGAGAAGACGGAGCTCGTGGCCTACATGAAATCCAAGGTGCCGGCTTACATGGTACCCAGTCAATTCTTCTTCCTGGAGGCCATGCCGGTTTCGCCGACCGGCAAAATCGACCGCAGGAAGCTCGGCTTGTATGAACTGCCGGAGGAGGAAGCGTACGCAGGAGCCGATGCGGCGCCGCCCGAAAACGAGCTGCAGGCCGAAATCGCCGCGGCTTGGGCCAAGGCGCTGCGGCTTCGCTCGGTCGGCATCCATGACGATTTCTTTGAGATCGGCGGCCATTCGCTAAAAATTCTGGAGACGCTCGTGCTGCTGAAGCCCCGTTTCCCGCAATTGAAAATCAATGACTTTTTCGCCTATCCGACGGTAGCCCGGCTCGCCGAACGGGTTGCCGAATTGGCGCAAGCCCCATCGGGTAAAGGGGGCGCCGCTCCCGGTCTGACGGGCGAAACGGTGGATCTCGCCGAAACTCCGCGCCAATTCGGCCGGGGTTCCCTAACCGGCGGGAAGCTGAAACCGGGACGGCAAGAGCATATTCTACTTACCGGGGCTACCGGGTATCTCGGTTCCTCGCTTCTGGATGAATTGCTGCGGACGTCCCAGGCAACGGTGTACTGCTTGATCCGCCCGATGCAGGGCCAGGATGCCTATGAACGGTTGCAGCGGGTCATGGAGGGGTATTTTGGCCCCGAAGTCGTCCAGCGGATGGAAGGCCGCGTCGTTGCCGTGCAGGGCGATCTGGAGCAGCCGGACCTTGGACTGGTAGGGCCGGTCCGCGATCTGCTTCTGGCGAAAATCGACGCGATCCTTCACTGCGGAGCCGAAGTTAAGCATTTCGGCGAGGCCGAGTATTTCCACCGGGTCAACGTGGAAAGTACGGAGCGCCTGCTGGCATTGACCCGCGGGAGAAACGTTCGCTTTCATTATGTGTCGACGCTCGGGATTCCGGAGGATCTGGCCATGGACGGACAATGGGAGACGTTTGCCTCGGAGGGCGGGTATCAGGACCCGAGCCTGGATACCGGCAACGTGTACACCAACAGCAAGCTGGCCGCCGAGCGGCGGGTCATCCGCGCCTGCGAAGAGGAGGGCGTTCCGGCGACCGTGTATCGCGTCGGAAATCTGTCCTGCCATTCGGAGACCGGCGCTTTCCAGCGGAACATCGACAACAACGCATTCTATCGGATGCTGAAGGCGATGCTCCTGCTGGGGAAGGCGCCGAGCGTCAGCTGGCAGGTCGATCTGACGCCCGTCAACTTCGCGAGCGGCGCGATCGCGGCCCTGGCCCTTCAGGATGGGACGGCCGGGCGGCTGTTCCATATTTGCAATCCGGTACAGCTGCCTTACGCGGAAATGGTCGAGTCCTTCCGCTCCCTCGGATATCGGATTGAGCTGCTGGATTGGGCCGAGTACGAATCCTGGCTGCTGGATGCGGGCCGGCCGAAGGATCAGGCCGGGCTGGAGTTGGCGATGGCCCAACTGGAAGGAGACGGGGCGAAGAACTCCCCGTTCCGGTTCGCTTGCCCGCAAACCGTCGAGTACCTGGAAGGGACGGGAATCCACTGCCATGTGCCCGACTCGGCATACATCAAAAGGTTGGTAGAGTATGCGGTAAAGGTAGGATATTTCCCGGAATCGCCATGAGAAACTGACAGATTATTAGAGGACTGACAGGTTATTAGAGTAGAGATAGAGATAGAGCAATAGCGGATGCCATTCCCGAAACGTGTAGAAAGGGGACGGTATCCGTTTTTTTTGCCGTGCTTGCACGTTGTCCTATTACATGTTGCGTGTATCCCGAACCGGCAAGTTATAATAGATCCAGAAAGGGGCGTACGACATTTGGCCTATCAACTGGATATCGAGTTTAAGTCTTTATACGAACTGACGAGCAGTCTTCATACGTATATTTGCCGAAAATCGCACAAGAAAATGCTGCTGGCCCCGGACTGGGCCAAGGAAGTCGGCGGAAGTCTAACCCCGGAGTTTGCCTCGTTGCTTAGCCGGATGGAAGTGGATGCCGACTGGAAATGGACCTACCTGTTGGTTTATCTTTGCCGGGAAGGGGAGGAAGCGGAGGATTTCCTGGCTTGGCTGGAGAGGAAGTCCGTCGGAGATCTTTATGAGTTAATGGCGGAATACGGCCAACCATTCCCGAAAGATATGGGGGAATTTCGCTCCCGCACGCTCTCGGTCTTTTCCAAGTGGAACGACCAATATTTTAAACGAACCGACCCGGCCGTCCGGGAGTCGCTTCGGCAGGATGCCGAGCAGAGGAAGAGGGAACGGGATGCGGGCGCGAGCTTCCGGGAGTTTGCCGAGCGAATTACCCATGGTCTGGTTTTTGAACCCAAGGAGGGGTTGGAACGTCTCGTGTTGGTACCGCAGTTTCATTTTCAGCCCATGAATGTGATTTATCATTTCGGTAAAGTCACACTGTGCCATTACTCCGCGCGAGTTTATCGCGATAAGCCATCCTCGTTTCCCCAGCATGAATACCTTACGATTCGAGCCCTGGGGGAGCAAAACAGGCTGAAAATTCTGCAATTTTTGCATCAAGGTCCAAGAAGCTTCAGCGAAATCGTCCGTCATCTGAACATCTCGAAGGGGATTACGCACGATCATATCTCCAAGCTGAGAAGGGGCGGTTTAATCCGGGCCCACATAGAGGGTGAAGCGGTGACCGAATACAGCCTGCGTCTCAATGCGCTCGAGGAATTCCAGAAAAAACTCATGGCCTATATCATGAACGAATAGAATGTTACGGTTACGGCTCAGCTCACAAAAACAAAGCAACCACCGCTGCCTGGAGGCAGGGTGGTTGCTTTGTTTTGCAAAAAGAGAAAAGAATTAAAGTTCTCTATTTACAGAACTTACCGGCCGAACTATAATATGCATTAACAATAACTTAGTTATCGCATCGGAATTAACAGAAATATAAAACGACAGGAGCGAGAGAAATGAAGAGAAATCGGATAGCCGAAGTCACTGCAGCCGTATTGATTGGTTCGTTGGTGTTGTCGGCTTGCAACGGAGGCGGTTCGGGCGTTGAATCCCCCGCAGGGAAAGCCACGGCGGCTACGACGGGCAATGCATCCGGGGCCACGGCGGATGGAAATGCCGCTTCCTCCGGAGATACCGGCGGAGTAATCCTTGCGGCCGATTTATCCAAGCTGCCGAACGTGGCGAAACAACGCACGGATACGATCATTGTGGGGCTTACCGATCCCAGTGGCGCATTTACCCCCTATTTTCACCAAAGCGGTTATGACGGCAATGTTTCTTCCCTGCTGTATACTCCGCTCGTGACGGTGGACGATAAAGGGCTGCCGAAGGCGGGGCTTGCGGAAAGCTGGGATATTTCCGAAGATCAACTGACCTATACGTTTCATCTGCGAAAAGACCTGAAATTCAGCGACGGTTCGCCGCTGACGGCGGAGGATGTGGCGTTCACCTGGACGCTCCTGCACGATAAGGCTTACGACGGCGACGCGCAGCTTCCCACCCTCTCCATTGAAGGAGGCGAGGCTTATAAAGCAGGTAAAGCGGACACGGTTTCCGGAATTACCGTCGTGGATCCGTTAACCATTTCGGCGAAGCTGCAGAAGCCGAATGCCATGGCGCTGGTGATTTTGGGCGGGGATGTTCTGTCCAAGGCTTATTATGGCAAGGATTATCGATTCGGTCAGTTGGATTACATCAAAAAGCTGCACGAAAAGCCCCTGGGTAACGGGCCTTATGTGCTGGAGAAATTCATTCCCGGACAGGAAGTAAGGTATGTGGCCAATGAGCATTATTATGCCGGTAAGCCCAAAGCACCGCGGTTTATTTATAAAACCTCCGAAGGCGACACGTGGCAGTATCTGGAGACCGGGGAAGTCGATTATGCTTCGTTCAGCGCGACGAAGGAAAACATCGATAAGCTCAAGCGTTTGGGCTTCGTCAATATCCTGCCTTATACCCCGAGCACTTACGGTTATCTTCAATTAAATCTGGAACATGAACCGCTCAAGGATAAACGGGTTCGTCAAGCTCTCACCTACGGTCTGGACCGCCAGAGCATTTATGTGGACGCCAACCAGGGAGCCGGCGAGGTCGCCAACGTCCCCGCTTCGCCTATCTCCTGGGCTTACACGGAGGAAGGGATCAATCCATACCCCTATGACCCGGTCAAAGCCAATCAACTTCTCGATGAAGCCGGTTGGGCCAAGGGCCCGAACGGAATCCGCGAGAAGGACGGGAAGAAGCTGTCGATCCATTTCTTGGGCTCCAAGAACGCCCAAATCGATACCTTTATCGCGGTAGCCAAGGAGAACTTCGATGCGATCGGGGTCGAGTTCACCCCTGAGATCTTTGCCGATTTTAACGCCCTGGTGTCCAAAGTGGAGGGAGGCGATTATGATATCGCTTCGTTCTCCACACCGATGCTGACGGATCCGTCGGAAGGAGTGCTGCAATTTGTGGACGGGGAGATCAAAGGCTACGACAACCCCAAAGTGAAGGAGCTTTATGATCGGGCGCTCTCCACTACCGACATCGAGCGGCGAAAGGCGGTATATCAAGAACTGTTCCAATTGTTGAACGATGAGCTCCCGGTTATTTTTACAAGCTACAAAAAGACCGTTTACGCCTACAACGGGCGCATTCAGCATCTTTCCGTCAGCCCGTTCACCGGCTTGTCCTCCAGCCTGCCGAATTGGGAATTGAAATAAAAAACGGCCGCCGTTCCGGAAGATCGACGCGGCGGCTTACATAAGGAGCCGGATTATGAGCGTTTATCTGGGCAAAAGGCTGATATATATGACCTTGATCCTGCTTGCGGCATCTCTGCTCATCTTTAGTCTATATGCATTAACCCCCGGTGACTTCATCAGCGGGAATATTAAACTTACGCCGGAGAGGAAGGCCGAGCTCCGGGAGATTTACGGCCTGAATAAACCGGTGCTGGAAAGGTACGCCCTATGGATGAAAAACGCGCTCCACGGGGACTTCGGTTATTCGCTCGCCCAACAAAAGCCGGTCTTGACCCTGTTCAACGAATACCTTTGGAATTCGTTTCTGCTCGCGGCAGTGTCCACTTTTTTCACCTGGGTGATTGCGGTTATGATCGGCGTTATTTCCGCCTACAAGCAGTACTCCTGGTTCGACACGCTCGTGCTGGTCGCCGTGTTTGCGGCCATGTCGCTGCCTTCCTTTTTTATCGGTTTATTCCTGATTAAAATCGTAGCCGTCGATTTGAAATGGCTGCCGCCGGGAGGCATGCTGACAACGGGCAGCAACGCGACAGGCTGGGCTTATTTTACCGAAGTTATCCATCATATGACCTTGCCCGTCATCGTTATGACCATTTTGGGCGTGGGTTCGCTGACGCGGTACTTCCGTTCCAATATGATCGATGTGATCAAGCAGGATTATATCCGAACCGCCAGAGCCAAAGGATTGAAAGAAGGAAAAGTGCTGTTCTCCCATGCGCTTCGCAATGCTTTGCTGCCGGCGATTACCCTGGTGGGCTTCGAGCTTCCGGCCCTGTTCGGAGGTTCTTTGATTATTGAAAAAATATTTAACTGGCCGGGGATCGGCCAGCTGTATATGAGCTCTTTTTCATTGCGGGATTACCCGTTATTAATGGGGTTTACGATGCTGATTGCCGTCCTGACGGTCATCGGTACGCTTCTGTCCGATCTGTTGTATCGTCTGGCCGACCCTCGCGTCAGGCTTCATTAGGGGGTGGAGAATATGGAGAATGTCGATAGCGTAAAAGCGAAGGCGATCCGAACGGGATCTCGCCCAAGGAGAAGATCGTCGCTTTGGTCGCAGGCGCTGCAACAATTGCTGAAGAATAAATTGGCCGTTTCGGGGCTTGCGGTTGTGATGTTGGTGGCGATCGTCTGTTTTGCGGGTCCGCTCTTCTCCCCGTATACGGACAATAAAATCAATATGGCGCTGATGAACAAGCCGCCGAGTATGCAGCACTGGCTGGGGACCGATAAGCTCGGACGGGATGTTTTGACCCGGGTGATGCAAGCGGGACGAATCTCCCTTACGGTCGGCCTGGCTTCAATGGTGTTGTCCGTGTTTTTGGGGACGTTGCTCGGGGCGGTTGCCGGCTACTACCGGGGAATCGTGGATCAGGTCATCATGCGGGTCGCCGATTTGCTGCTGACCATACCGGGACTGCCGCTGCTGTTTATATGTGGAGCCTTGCTGTCCGATTGGAAGGTGCCGACCGATTACAGAATGTATATCGTCATGCTGATGCTGAGCCTCGTCAACTGGCCGGGACTCGCGCGAATGATCCGGGGGCAAATGCTCAGCTTGCGGGAGAGGGAGTTTATGCAGGCGGCCGTCGTACTTGGATTAAGAGACCGGCGGAAACTGTTCTATCACTTGATTCCCAATCTGATCCCGTTAATTATCGTCATGGCTACGCTGAACATCGGCGGTGCGATTCTGAGCGAATCGGTTCTCAGCTTTTTCGGGTTGGGGGTGATGCCGCCGACTCCGACTTGGGGGAATATGATCGACGCCGCGAATAATATGATCGATTTTCAAGAGCACCCCTGGCTATGGATTCCCCCGGGCGTCTCCATTTTTGCGACGGTTATCGCGATCAATGTGTTTGGAGACGGCCTTCGCGACGTCCTCGATCCCAAAATGAAAAGATAGGTGAAAAGATATGTCGATTCTGCTGAAAATTGATCGGCTTGTGACGCAATTTCCTGCCGAAGAGGGCGTCATCAAAGCGGTGGATGGGGTAAGCCTGCGTGTGCTGCAAGGCGAAACCGTCTGTATCGTCGGGGAATCCGGCTGCGGAAAAAGCGTAACCGCCCTCTCGGTAATGGGTTTGTTTCAAGGGACCGCGGGGGCGGACATCCGGGGAAGCATCCTTTTTGAGGATAGGGACCTCTTGGCCCTGGACCGCCATGAACTCCGGGCGATTCGGGGAAACGACATCGCCATGATTTTTCAGGAGCCGATGTCTTCGCTAAATCCGGTCCTCACGATCGGCGAGCAGTTAATGGAGCCGTTGCTAGAGCACTTAAAGCTCAGCAAAAAGGAGGCCCGGAAAAAAGCCGTTGAATTGATTGAACAGGTCGGCATCTCCAGGCCCGAACAAATCGTCAAATGCTACCCGCATGAGCTTAGCGGAGGGATGCTGCAGCGGGTCATGATCGCCATGGCCATATCCTGCCGGCCGAAGCTGCTTATCGCCGATGAACCGACCACCGCCCTGGACGTGACGATACAAGCTCAAATCCTGGACACCTTGCGCAGGATCAAGGAGGAATCCGGGATGTCCATTTTACTGATCACGCATGATCTCGGCGTTGTGGCCGAGATGGCCGATTATGTCGTCGTCATGTATGCCGGTAAAGTCGTGGAGGAAGGTGAGGTCACCCGGTTGTTTGAGGCGCCGAAGCATCCATATACCCGCGGTCTGCTGCGTTCCAAACCGGTGCTGGGGCAGCGGGAGGAATCGCTGTATTCCATTCCGGGCCAAGTGCCCGACCTCCTCGCATTAAGTCCGTCCTGTTACTTTTATGATCGCTGCGAGCACGGGATGGAGATTTGCCGGCACCGGGAGCCTGCGTTGGGAGAAGTGGGAGAGCGGCAGCGGGCGGCCTGCTGGCTTTACGAGGAGGCGAAGGCGCATGCATGAACCCTTGCTTGAAGTGAACCGCCTGAAAAAATATTTTCCGATTAAAACGGGCCTGTTGCAGCGGACTACCGGATATGTTCGAGCGGTCGACGATGTCAGCTTCACCCTTCTCCCGGGGGAGACCTTCGGGCTTGTGGGGGAATCGGGCAGCGGAAAGAGCACGGTTGGACGCGCGATTGTACGCCTCGCGGACAAGACCGGGGGAGAAATCAAATTTAAAGGAATCGACATATACGGCCTTAAGGAGGGAGACTTGCGCCAAGTGAGGCCGAAAATCCAAATGATTTTTCAGGATCCCTACAGCTCGTTGAACCCCCGGATTCGAGTCGGAGACGCCATCGGCGAAGCCTTGCTGGATCACGGGCTTCAGCCGAAGGAGGAGATCCGCGACCGCGTACTGGAAGTGCTGGGCTTTTGCGGCCTGTCGTCCTCCCACTACGACCGCTACCCTCACGAATTTTCGGGCGGGCAAAGGCAGCGGATCGGGATCGCCCGGGCGCTCATCCTCCAGCCTGACCTGATCATCGCGGATGAACCGGTTTCGGCGCTGGATGTGTCGATTCAGGCCCAAATCATCAATTTGTTCAGAAAGCTGCAGGAGACGCAGGGGCTGGCCTCTCTTTTTATATCCCATGATTTAAGTGTGGTGGAGCATTTATGCTCGCGCGTCGGGGTCATGTATTTGGGAAATTTGGTGGAGATGGCGCCGCGCGACGAGATTTTTAACCGTCCGCTTCATCCCTATACCAAAGCGTTGCTGTCGGCCGTTCCCATCCCGATTCCCCGAATAAAAAGAGAGCGGATCCTTTTGAAGGGGGAAATTCCGAGTCCGGCGAATCCGCCTTCCGGATGTAAGTTCCATACCCGCTGCCCATATGCCAAGGAGGAATGCGCGGAGAGGAAGCCGGATTTCCGCGATGTCGGGAGCGGGCACTATGTGGCTTGCCATTTGGTTGACTGAGAAGAGAAGATATTACCGGGAGGAGGATCGAGCGGATGCCGACGACGATGCCACAACCGTACGCGCTGCGGCTGGAAATGATTCGGGCCGCGGGCTATTCGAACCAAGAGGCGATTTCGCTGATAGAGAACAAGGATACCGCTACATTGGTGCAGAACGTGAACCCGGAGGTAAACTGGGGGGAATTTCTTGATTACGCGCATCAAAACCGGGTGGATATAAGAGCGGCTATCGCCCAGGGATATCGGTTCAAATTTATTACCGCGGGAGGTCTGCAGAGCTTCTTGCGGATTAGTTTCGGCCTCCAAGCCGGTGAAGATTACCGGTTCGACGGGGAGCGTTTCACGGAAATCGGGCTAAGCGAGCCGGATTTTGAGCTGTTGCGGCATCGGGTTCCCGAACAGCACTGGACTTTCGTTATCACGAAAAGAGATGAAGGAAGCGGCGAAGTCCGGTTCGAAATCGAGCTGGCATCCGCCGCGTATTAAGGGAGGTTCTCCCCTTCGGGGACGGCCTCCTTTCTTTATGCAGCGCGCCATCCTCAGGAATAGCCTTGGCCCTTCATGATGCCGCTATGCAGGAGGGTTTGAATTCTACTCTCGCTGGAAATGATAGAGAAAGAGAGTCTATCAGATGGATCAAAGAAAGCGGGGATGGATGCAGATGAAGCAAATATTGCTGATTACCGACGGATGTTCCAATGTAGGGGAGAGTCCGGTGATGGCGGCCGCGCTGGCCCGGCAGGAGGGGATCGTCGTCAATGTGATCGGGATTGTCGACTACGGCACGATCGGGGAGCTGGGCAGTCTGGAAATCGCCGAAATCGCCAAGGCCGGGGGCGGGATGAGCCAGCTTTCCGGCACGCGGAAGCTGGCCCAAACGATGCAAATGCTGACGCGCAAAACCGTGGTTCAGACGATTCAGCACGCGGTTAATAAGGAGTTGAAAACAATTCTGGGGAATTCTTCCGTGGAGGACCTGCCTCCGGACCAGCGTTCCCAGGTGGTGGAGGTCATCGACGAATTGAGCGAGAACAGCCCCTTGGACGTGGCGCTGCTCATCGACGCGAGCGCCAGCATGAAGCCGAAACTCGCCGCCGTGGAGGAGGCGATTCGCGATATGATGCTAAGCCTTGGGGCAAGGCAGGGGGCCAGCCGGATGGCGGTGTTCCATTTCCCCGGGGCGCACGGCGGCGAAGACGCCGTCCTCGACCTGGACTGGACCGATGATCTCGGCCAAGTCCGTTCGATCTTTCAGCGGCTTGCCATGCGCGGCGCGACGCCTACCGGTCCGGCCATTCTGAAGGTGATGGATTTCTTCCGGTATGGTACACTGGAAGGACATGGATCAAAGAAATGGCTGGAGGAACCAGGCAGAGGAGAAGGGATACTCGGTGACTACGTCGTCTAAAGGGAGCCTGGCGCCGGGAACGGTGGTGACAGGCCGTTGGAAGGGGAGGCGCTATGCGATTCAGCGCCTGCTCGGACAGGGCGCGAACGGGGTCGTCTACCTGGTCAAGCAGGTGGACAGCGCGAAGCTCTATGCCCTGAAAATGGGTTTCGACACGGTGGATATACAATCGGAAGTCAATGTGCTGAAAGCTCTTCAGCGGCAGAGATACCGGCGAGGCGTTACGGGACGGGATGTTTCCTATCTGGTGGAAGTGGATGACTATTCCTTTCAAGGCCGGGAGATCCCTTTCTACGTCATGCGCTATGTCAAAGGGGAGCCGCTGAGGGCTTTTCTTGCCAAGAGAGGCGGGGCCTGGCTGGGGATTGCGGGCCTCCACCTGCTTCGCCAGCTCCGGCAGCTTCACGAGTCCGGATGGGTGTTCGGAGATTTGAAGCCGGAGAATGTGCTGGTCTCTCCTTACGGCGAAGTCGAATTAATCGACTACGGAGGAGTCAGCGGAATCGGCCGCAGCGTCAAACAGTTTACGGAATGGTATGACCGCGGGTACTGGGGCGCCGGCGGGCGGACGGCGGAACCGTCCTACGACTGGTTCTCTTTCGCCGTGGTATGCATTCACCTGCTGGCCGAAGGGCCTTTGAAACGGGCCGCCACCCAATTGCCCCAGACGCGGAGCCTCAACGATCTTACCGCCATTCTTCGTGCGGAACCGGCTTTGGCCCCCTTTCGGGAATGGCTGGAGCGGGCGCTTGCCGGGCGGTTTAAGGATACGGCGGAAGCCTGCGAATTATGGCGGGAGCTGGCGACCGCCGCGTTCGGCCGCCGACGCAAGCCCAAAGGCCAAACCCCGCGCTGGATGCTGGGGGCTTTTGCCGTCTCTTTGACATTGCTGGTATGCGCATTATACCTGACATTGCGTTTTTGACCGCCGGGATCAAAATCCTTATTACAGCCATAGACTATAGAATCGTCCGGAAAGGAAGTGGCGCCGCATGAATCCCGATCTGTACCGTTTGGTGGAAACGGTGCGCCGTACCGGAGAGGAACATACATTATGGTCACCGGGGGACTGCATCGTCGTGGCGGTATCCGGGGGGCCCGATTCCGTAATTCTGCTGCACATATTGCAGGAGCTGTCCCGCGATCCGGAACTCGGCTTGAGGTTGGTTTGCGCTCACGTCAATCACGGGTTTCGGGGGAAAGAATCCGATGAGGAGGCCGAATTTGTCCGCGGTTTGGCGCAGCGCCTGGAAATCCCGTTCGAACTCGGCGTTTTTGACATACCTACTTATATGAAGGAAACCGGAAAGGGAGGGCAACTGGCGGCCCGGGAGAAGAGGTATGCCTTTCTTCATAAAGTCGCCGCCCAATACGGAGCTTCGGCGATTGCGCTCGCCCATCATGCCGATGATCAGGCGGAAACCGTGATGATGCGGATTTTGCGGGGAAGCGGCCCGTCGGGCTTGGCCGGCATGAAGCTGAAACGCCGCGAAAAAAATGTGGAACTTATTCGCCCCCTCCTTCGTATATACAAAAACGAGCTGGTCCAAGCTTGCGACCGCTCAAGCATTCCTTATGTAATCGACAGCTCCAACCTGGTTCCCAAGTATGCGCGCAATGCAATCCGTCTGGATGTGCTTCCTTTTTTGGGGCAATATAATGGACAGCTGGCGGATTCGTTGAATCGTCTGGCCGAGGTCATCGGTGAAGAGGATGATTATATGCGTTTGGAAACCGAGCGTCTCTATGCGGAAATGGTAACTTGGCAAAACGGCGGTGCGGCTTTTCAACTCCGGGGATTCACCTCCCTACATGCCGCTTTACAACGGAGGTTGATTAAACTAATATTAAATTATCTGCCTTTAGGTACGGATGACGGCGATTTTGTCAAGGTAGAAGCCATTCGGAAAGGGGCGGTCCAGGACCGGCCCACGACGTGGGTTTTGGATCTTGGAAGAGGTGTCCGCTGTTATCGTGAATACGATACCATTCGGTTTGTACCTGCCCGAGCGGAAAATCCTCATTATACATATGTTGTGGAACGTTTTCCGGCGGAAGTGTCCGTGATGGACACGGGGCAAACCTTGCGTTTTACCCGTAAACATGCCGGCTTGGGCCTTGAGGGGCCTATGAAGGATGGCAACGGGGAGGCAGCGTTTGATGCGGATGAGATCGTCTATCCGCTTACTGTGCGTTCCCGGCTTCCGGGAGACAGGATGAACGTGATGGGGCTAAATGGAAGCAAAAAGGTGAAAGATATTTTTATCGATGAGAAAATACCTCCCACGCTTCGCTCCCAAATCCCCCTGGTGACGGACGCTTCGGGCCGGATTCTTTGGATTCCCGGCGTGCGCCGGTCATCGGCCGCGGCCGTGAGCGAGAAGACGTCCTCCGTGCTGCATGTGGCCCTGGTGAGGAATCCTGATCCCGACCCTGGGGTTTAACCTAGTGATTACATTCATAGTATAACGTAGGAGGTTTACTTATCTTGCAGAACGATATCCAGGAAATTTTAATTACCCGGGAACAAATCCAGGAGAAGGTCAAAGAGCTCGGGCGCCAATTGAGCGAAGAATACGAGGGCCGCAATCCTTTGGTCATCTGTATACTGAAAGGCGCCTTTATCTTCATGGCGGACCTGGTCAAAGAGATCACCGTGCCGCTGGAGCTGGATTTTATGGCGGTATCCAGTTATGGCGCCTCCACCCGATCCTCGGGCGAAGTTAAAATCATCAAGGATTTGGACACCTCGGTAGAGGGCAGAGACATCCTGATCGTGGAAGATATCATCGACAGCGGTCTCACCTTGAGTTACCTCATCGACGTTCTGGAACGCCGCAAGGTGAAATCCGTAAAGATCGTTACCTTGTTCGACAAGCCGGCCAGACGGACCGTCAAGCTGGAAGCGGATCTGGCGGGCTTTGTGATCCCGGACGCTTTCGTTGTCGGCTATGGACTGGATTACGCCGAGAAATACCGCAACCTCCCATTCGTCGGAGTGCTGAAACCAGAAGTCTACAGCAGCTAATTTCACCGGTCCCCCGGGCCGGAGCCATCCCCCGCCGTTTTTTTGAAAGGCGTGAGCGGCTATGTTAAAATAACTTAAGGTTTTGAGAGGAGGTAGGGGATGAATCGGTTCATCCGGAATTCTGGTTTTTATTTGATACTTTTCTTAGTCGTGGTGGGCATCGTCCAATTCCTCAACAGCGGAAATGAGACAACCGTCAATCCAAGTTATGCGCAACTGCGGCAGGAATTAAAGAAAGACAACGTCGAGGAATTGACCGGGAAATTCGACGGTTACGCTTATCTGGTGACCGGTAAGTATAAAAATGAGGTCGGAGACAGCAAAACGAAGAATTTCTCGACCTATATCCCTTATGACCCGAACGTTCTTAAAGAAGTTACGGATCTCAGCGAACAGAACGGCTTTAACCTGACCTGGAAGAAAATGCAGGGAGAAAGCATCTGGCTGACCTTCCTGACCTCCATCGTTCCGCTCGCGATCATGTTTATTCTGTTCTTCTTCCTGTTCAATCAGGCGCAGGGCGGCGGCGGCAAAGTGATGAACTTCGGCAAGAGCCGGGCCCGTCTCTATAATGAAGAGAAGAAGGCGACGTTCGAGGACGTAGCGGGAGCCGACGAAGAGAAGCAGGAACTGGTGGAAGTCGTCGAGTTCTTGAAGGATCCGCGGAAATTTGCCGCACTCGGTGCCAAAATCCCGAAAGGGGTTCTGCTCGTAGGCCCTCCGGGAACTGGTAAAACCTTGCTGGCCCGTGCGGTAGCCGGGGAAGCGGGGCGTCCTTTCTTCAGTATTTCCGGTTCGGATTTCGTGGAAATGTTCGTCGGTGTCGGTGCTTCCCGGGTTCGGGATTTATTCGAAAACGCGAAGAAAAATTCGCCTTGTATCATCTTCATTGACGAAATCGATGCCGTAG
This sequence comes from Paenibacillus sp. alder61, assembly GCF_020179875.1. NCBI lineage: Bacteria > Bacillati > Bacillota > Bacilli > Caryophanales > Paenibacillaceae > Paenibacillus > Paenibacillus sp. alder61. The sequence goes on along the minus strand of NZ_JAIUDG010000038.1, from coordinate 17,020 downwards.
GTCGTCAGCGCGGCGCCGGACTCGGCGGCGGACATGACGAACGCGAACAGACGCTCAACCAGTTGCTTGTAGAAATGGACGGTTTCGGCGGCAACGAAGGCATTATTATCATCGCGGCCACAAACCGTGCGGACATTTTGGACCCGGCCTTGCTGCGTCCGGGACGTTTTGACCGTCAGATTACGGTCGACCGTCCGGATGTGAAGGGCCGCGAAGCGGTGCTCAAGGTGCATGCGCGCAATAAGCCGCTCACCAAAGACGTACGCTTCGATGTCATCGCCAAACGGACGACCGGGTTTACCGGCGCGGATCTGGAGAACTTGCTGAACGAAGCGGCGCTCCTTGCCGCCCGCCGAAACCGCAAGGATATCTCCATGCAAGAGGTGGATGAGGCCATCGACCGCGTTATTGTCGGTACGGAGAAGCGCAGCCGCGTGATCAGCGACCGCGAGAAACGCATCGTGGCTTTCCACGAAGCGGGCCATACGATCGTGGGTTATTTCCTGGAGCACGCCGATATGGTGCACAAGGTGACGATTATCCCGCGCGGCCGGGCCGGCGGATATGTCATCATGCTTCCGAAAGAAGACCGCATGCTGGTGACGAAGCAAGAACTGCTCGACAAGGTTACGGGTCTGTTGGGCGGCCGGGTTGCGGAAGAGCTGTTCATCGGCGAGATCGGCACCGGGGCGTACAGCGACTTCCAGCAAGCGACGAGCATCGTGCGCAGCATGATCGTCGAATACGGGATGAGCGAGAAGCTCGGTCCGATGCAGTTCGGCACATCGCAAGGCCAGGTGTTCCTGGGCCGCGATATCGGACACGAGCAGAATTACAGCGATCAGATCGCTTACGAGATCGATCAGGAAATGCAGCGGTTTATCAACGAGTCCTACGAACGTTGTAAGAAGCTGTTGACGGAGCATGCCGAGGAAGTTCGCCTGATCGCCGAGACCTTGCTTGAGGTGGAAACGCTGGATCTTGATCAGATCAAGCAGTTGATCGAGCATGGGCATCTGCTGGATGCACCGGAAGCCGGCAAAGACGGCGAAGGCGGCAGCGGAAACGGCACGTCCGAAACGGGCGAACCTATCGTCGACAATGTCGGTGACGTACGCGTCCGGATTCAAGGCAAGACCGAGGATCCGGCTCCCGCAGGCCCAACCGGAGATATTCCGAACGGGATACCGGGCAGCAGCACGAACGACATTTCGAGTGATCCTACGGTCGACGCACCGGAAGGAACCGTCCGGGATGTACCGCCGACGCCGCCGGAAGGTGACAACAAAGACGGTAACGGGCAAGGCCCGGGGGGCGGCACGCCGCCAACTGTATAACAATGTATGGATATCATCCGGGAGACAGACAGGATCTGCCTCCCGGATTTTTTTATGGTTTCATCACTCAATGGCTAGTGGAATTACCGTTGGTCCCCATGTCGACTCGCTTGGTATGGCCGCCAGTCGGAGTAATGGCCTTTTGGGCCGCGATTTCACATCGCCAAGGCATTAATTAAAATTTGAGCTTTCCTGCCCGGATCGATTGACAGCCCCAACTCGCTTGTGTAAATTAGTTGTTAACACAGCCGTGTGAAATTAGGTACGTTGAAGTGACGGCAAGTATGCGTATTTTTGCACAAACATTACGATAAGGATGCGGACGAGAGAGAAGCGCGGGGGAACCGCGGTCGCATACAGGGGAGGATGTCAGGTGGAGGCTCTAGCACGGGAGCGGAAGGCGGAAATGAACCGGGAGCTTCGGGAGAAGCTGGTTCAGCTTAAGAAGGAACGCAACGCAATCATTTTGGCGCATTATTATCAGCGCGACGAAATTCAAGAAGTGGCCGATTTCCGTGGCGACTCTTTTTTGCTTGCTCAGAAGGCGGCTTCAACCGAAGCGGAAACGATCGTGTTCTGCGGCGTTCATTTCATGGGAGAGAGCGCGAAAATTTTGGCGCCGAACAAGACGGTGCTCATTCCCGATGAACGGGCCGGCTGCCCGATGGCGGATATGGTGAACGTGGATGGCTTAAGAAAGCTTAAAGCGCAGCATCCGAACGCCAAAGTGGTCACCTATATCAACTCTTCGGCTGAAGTCAAGGCGGAGACGGATATTTGCTGTACCTCCTCCAATGCCGTCAAGGTGATTAACTCGGTCGATGCGGACGAGATCATCTGGGTTCCCGACAAGAACCTGGGTCATTACGTTCAGCAGCATACGGACAAGAAAATGATCATATGGGAAGGCTATTGCAACACGCACGATATGTTGACCGTAAAAGATGTGGTCGAGATGAAAGCGAAGCATCCGGAAGCCGAGTTCGTCGTTCACCCCGAATGTCGGCCGGAGGTCGTGGCGATGGGCGATTTCGTCGGCAGCACGACCGCGATTCTTGAATATTGCAAGAAGTCGTCCGCCAAGGAATTTATCGTGGGGACCGAAGACGGGACGGGATACCAGTTGAGACTGGATAGTCCGGAGAAAACGTTCCATTTTGCCTCGAAGTTTCTCGTATGTCCTAATATGAAAGTCAATAATCTGAAAAAATTGGTGAAGTGTCTGGAAACGATGCAGCCGCAAATTTATGTCCCGCCGGCGATCGCCGACAAAGCCAGAACCTCATTAGAGCGCATGCTACAAGTTCAGTAGCATGCGCTACTCTCTGTCAAGGACAGGTGGTCACCTTGATTCCACAATACTTGGTTGATTTTGACCTGGCTGAACTCCCGGTGATCGACACGGACGTGATCGTCATCGGATCGGGCATCGCCGGGCTGTTTACGGCCATTAAAGCCTCCGAAAATCGCAAGGTCACAATGATAACGAAAAAATCGCTGATGGAGAGCAACACCCGGTATGCCCAAGGCGGCATTGCGGCGGTTATTTCCGATGAGGATTCGCCGGCCTCGCACCGGGAGGACACCCTTCTCGCCGGAGCGGGGCTCTGTTCCTCGGCATCGGTGGATATTCTGGTCCATGAAGGGCCTGAGGGCGTTAAAGAATTAATGACGCTCGGAACGGCGTTCGACCTCGAGAACGGGGAGCTTGCCCTGACGAAAGAAGGCGCGCACAGCCACCGCCGGATTTTGCACGCCAACGGCGATGCCACAGGGTATGAGATTGTCCGGGCTCTGTCGGAGCAGGTGGGCGGGCATGCCAATATCGACATCTGGGACGATCATTTCGTGATCGACTTGATTACGAAGGATAACGAATGTCTGGGCGCGTTGGTTCAGCAGCCGGATGGCGGCCGGGTTTTCCTGCGCGGAACGGCGACGGTTCTTTGCAGCGGCGGGGCCGGCCAGCTTTACCGCTATACGACCAATCCGGAGGTGGCGACCGGCGACGGCGTGGCCATGGCCTACCGGGCCGGCGCGCTGATTCGGGACATGGAGTTTATTCAATTTCATCCCACCGCCCTTTGTTACCCCGGCGCTCCGAGATTTCTCATCTCGGAGGCGGTGCGCGGCGAAGGCGCCATATTGCGAAATATCCGCGGCGAACGTTTCATGGAGAAGTATCACAGCCTTTTGGAGCTGGCTCCGCGCGATATCGTGGCCCGGGCCATCGTCAGCGAAATGGAACAGACGGGCGCTACTCACGTGTATCTGGACATTACCCACGAAGAGCCGGAAACCATCAAGCATCGTTTTCCGACCATCTATGAGACCTGCATCGGCTACGGTCTGGATATGACCACCGATTGGATTCCGGTGGCGCCGGCTGCGCATTATATGATGGGAGGCGTGCAAACGGGGCATCATGGAGAGACCAGCGTCCGCCGCCTGTTCGCCTGCGGGGAGGTTTCGTCCACCGGGGTGCACGGCGCGAACCGGCTGGCGAGCAACTCCCTGTCCGAGGCGGTCGTCTTCGGACGGCGGATCGTGGAACGGATTCGGCAGTTGGCTCCGCTGGCCGAGACGGGCGCGGGCATCGCTTGCCGGTCGGACCGGCACGAGGCGGTAATCCAGCCGATCGTCGAACGGCGGCTGAAGCTGCAGAAAGTCATGGTCCGGCAGGTAGGAGTACGCCGAACCAAGGGCGGGCTGCTTAAAGGAATCGAGGAACTGAAGCGGCAGCTGCCGATTTTCGGAGCGGTTTTACATACCCGGGAGCAGTTGGAGTTTGCCAATATGCTGACCTGCGCCCTATTGCTGTCCGAGTCGGCGTTGGTCCGTGAGGAAAGCCGAGGCGGACACTATCGGGAGGATTTCCCCGAAAGGGATGACGCGCGGTGGCGCAGGCATATTTTATGTCACCGGGAAAAAGGAATGTTGGAGGAAATCAGCGATGATGTTTAATGGATATAACGAAGGCCTGGTGGAATCGATTCGGTTGTGGCTGAAGGAGGATGTCGGCTCGGGCGATGTCACGACGGGCGTGACCATTCCCCACGGACACCAATCCAAGGGGATCATACATGCCAAAGAGTCCGGCGTGATCGCCGGCATGCCGGTGGCGCAGCTGGTGTTCGAAGTCGTCGATCCGCTGCTTGCGTTTACCCCGCTCGTTCAGGACGGGCAGCGAGTGGAGAAAGGAACCGTCCTGGCGGAGGTGGAGGGGAGCACGCACAGTATTTTGACGGGAGAGCGGCTCGCGCTGAATTTATTGCAGCGGCTATCGGGCATCGCTACCCGGACCCGCAGCTTTGCGGATGCGCTCCAAGGGCTGCCGGTCCGCTTGGTGGATACGCGGAAGACGACACCCGGTCACCGCATGCTGGAGAAATACGCGGTGCGCACCGGCGGCGGGGCCAATCACCGGTTCGGGCTGTATGACGCCGTGATGATCAAGGACAATCACATCAAGGGCGCGGGCGGGATCGCCCAGGCGGTGAGCCGGGCGCGCAAGAACATCCCGCATACGATGACGATCGAGGTCGAGGCGGAAAGTTTGGAGCAAGTGGAAGAAGCTTTGCAAGCGGGGGCCGATATCATTATGCTGGATAATATGGAGCCCGATTTGATGAAGGAAGCGGTACGGCGGATCAAGGCGAAGGCGCCCCATGTAAAAACGGAGGCATCGGGAAACGTCAATTTGCAGACGGTGCGGGAGATTGCGGAAAGCGGTGTGGACGTCATCTCGGTGGGCCGGTTAACGTACTCGTTCGAGAATCTGGACATCAGTCTGGACCTGGGCGAAAAGAAAGAGGGGTAAGTACGTGTTTCTAGTGGTAGATGTCGGCAACACGAATATTGTTCTTGGTATATACAGGCAGCGTGAGCTGCTGCACCATTTCCGGATCTCGACGAACCGGCAGGCGACGGTCGACGAGTACGGCGTCCTGATTCACAACTTGTTCAACATGTCCAACATCGACACGGGCGACATCGAAGGTGTCATCATTTCCTCTGTCGTTCCCCCGTTGATGCATGTCTTGGAGGAGTTGTGCCAAAAATACCTGCATCATAAACCGCTGGTGGTCGGCCCGGGCATCAAAACCGGGCTCAACCTGCGCTATGAGAATCCGCGGGAGGTAGGCGCGGACCGGATCGTCAACGCCGTGGCGGCGATTGAGCGGTACGGGGGTCCGCTGGTGGTCGTCGATTTTGGGACGGCGACAACGTTTGATTGCGTCGATGCCCAGGGTAATTATTTGGGCGGGGCCATCGTACCGGGGATCGGTATTTCGACGGAGGCCTTGTACCAACGGGCATCGAAGCTGCCCCGGATCGAGCTCGAAAAGCCGAAGAAAGTCATCGGACGCAACACCGTGCATGCCATGCAGGCGGGGATCATTTTCGGTTATGCGGGCCAGGTTGACGGGATCGTGGAACGGATCCGGGCCGAAATGGGCGCCGAGCCGAAAGTGGTCGCAACCGGCGGGCTCGCCGAGTTGATCGCGAGCGAATCGCGGACCATTGAGGAAGTGAATCCCTGGCTTACCTTAGAGGGACTCCGCATTATTTACGAACGAAATCAATGAACGGCCAATTCATATAAAAGGAGGTTTCCTGCTGTGGAGGAAAAGAAAGAGATGAAGGACCGGCTGGTCCGGGGAACGGCGATGGACGGAAAAGTCCGGGCGTTTGCGGTGCGGACGACGGAGCTGGTGGAAGAACTCCGCCGCCGACATGATACGTACCCGACGACGACGGCCGCCCTGGGACGCACCGTGACCGCGGCCGCGATGATGGGCGCGATGCTGAAAGGCGAAGAACGGCTGTCCATCCAGGTGAAGGGGGACGGACCGGTCGGCCAAATCGTGGCCGACGCCAATGCCAAAGGGGAGGTTCGCGGCTATGTCACGAATCCTCATGTACAACTGCCGAGCAATAGCAAAGGCAAACTGGATGTGGCGGGAGCCGTCGGTACGACGGGCTTCATTCACGTGACGAAGGATCTGGGAATGAAAGACCCATATCGCGGAAGCGTGCCTTTGATATCGGGGGAGCTGGGCGAGGATTTCACCTATTACTTCGCCCTGTCGGAACAAACGCCGTCGGCGGTCGGTCTGGGGGTCCTGGTGGACACCGATTCTTCCGTCATCGTGGCAGGGGGGTTCATTATTCAACTGCTGCCGGGGCTGAGCGATTCGGAAATCGATGCGATCGAACGGGCGGTAGGTCAACTGCCGCCGGTGACTTCGCTGCTGGATCAGGGAATGGAACCGGAGGAAATGCTGCGTTGGATCGTGCCGGATGTCAAAGTGCTGGAGGAAATGGACATTACGTTCTCCTGTCACTGTTCCCGGGACAGAGTAGAACGGACGCTGATCAGTTTGGGGAGAGAGGAACTGACCTTGCTTCGGGACGAGGGCAAGGAGACGGAGGTGGTCTGCGACTTCTGCAACGAGGTATATACCTTCACGCGGGATGAGTTGGACGATCTGCTGGCGAAAATGAATTAACTCCACGCTGGGGAATCCGGTTCGGCGATTGGATCCAATACTTTGCTCTTCCGGGGTAGACCTTAGGAAGGGCAAGGTATTTTTTTATGCCCATTATTGACAAGTCCGATCGGGGTTGTTAAGATAATAGGTGAAAACCTACTTAATTACTCGGAAATGATTCAAGCACGTAACACCATTGACGACCTATAGACCAGGCTACAATACATTCATGCATGATTTATGCGCAGGATTCGATCTTTTTTCTATAAATGAGGAGGGTTATGACATGGCTAGAATCGTAAACAACGTAACGGAACTGATTGGCGATACGCCGCTGGTCCGCCTGAACCGTATCGTACCGGAGGATAGCGCCGAAATCTATGTCAAGCTGGAGTACCAAAACCCGGGTTCCAGCGTTAAGGACCGCATCGCCATCAGCATTGTGGAAGAGGCGGAGAAGGCCGGCAAGTTGAAGCCGGGCGGCACGATCATTGAAGCGACGAGCGGCAACACCGGCATCGGGCTCGCGCTTGTCGCTGCGGCGAAGGGATACAAAGCGGTCATTGTCATGCCCGAAACGATGAGCTTGGAACGCCGTAACCTGCTGCGTGCTTACGGGGCCGAACTGGTGCTGACGCCGGGATCGGAAGGCATGAACGGCGCGGTGAAGAAGGCCGAGGAAATTCTGGCGGCCAATCCGGACTATTTCATGGCGGATCAATTCCGCAATCAAGCCAATGTGAAGATCCACCGCGAAACGACCGGTCCGGAAATCGTGGAAGCGATCGACTCCCTGGACGGCAAACTGGACGCATTTGTCGCCGGGATCGGAACGGGCGGTACGATTTCGGGTGCGGGCGAAGTGCTGAAGAATCGCTTCCCGGATATCAAGATCTATGCGGTTGAACCGGCGGCTTCGCCGATTTTGGCCGGCGGCAAACCCGGACCTCATAAGATCCAAGGTTTGGGCGCGAACTTTATTCCCGAAATCTTGAACCGTGAGATTTATGATGAAATTATTCACGTCGAGAATGACGACGCATTTGAGCAAGCGCGCCAAGTGGCTAAGGAAGAAGGCATCCTCTCCGGGATTTCTTCCGGAGCGGCGGTATTTGCGGCGCTTCAAGTCGCCAAGAAGCTCGGCAAGGGCAAACGGGTCGTTGCGATTATTCCGAGCAACGGCGAACGTTACCTGAGCACTCCGCTGTATAATTTCGAAGCCTAATTTGCGGCCCGTCTATTACAATAACGCGGATATACCCCTATCGCGGCTCTTCAGGGCCGCTGTAGGGGTTATTTGTATTTTAAAGTGGCGGGGTTTTTAGTATACTAGCTAGCAATAACTAAGAATGAAGCTGGAGGATGCGGCGGCGGATGGAATGGGTCATATCGCGGGAACAATGGGAAGCTTGGGTGAAAGAAGGGGCATGGACCCTGCTGCCTTGTGCGGTTAAAAAGACGGTGACGGACGGCTTGCCGGCGGACTGGATGCGTGCTTGGGAAGAGGCGCAGCCGTATTCGTTTGTGCTGGAGAGCGGCAAAACGGGCAGATACACCTTTCTCGGACTCGATCCGGTCTCGGTCATCCGCGGCAAGGGGGACCGGGCGGTCGCTACCGAGTTTGCATCCGGCGAAACGTCGGAACATAAGGGAAAGCCGCTGAAGTTGCTGCAGCGGTGGATGGCGCCATGGAGGTCGCCGATGGTAGACGGCTTGCCGAAATTTTGCGGGGGCGCGGTCGGATTTTTGGGCTATGATATTGCCCGCTCCCTGGAGCGACTTCCCCGGTTGGCCCAAGACGATCTGGGGCTCGATGATTATGTATGGATGCGATTCGAGGAAATCTGGATCTGGGATCAGGCCGAGAAGGCCGTGTATGCCGTCGTTCACAGTCCGGTGGACGCGGAGCAGGGCATGAGCCCGGGAGTTCTCTATACGTCGGCTCGCGACAGGGCTGTGAGGATGATGGAGCGTTGGGAGCGGTTTTGCCGGGGGGTGGAGGAAGGCTATACTTCAAATTCGCCGGTGGAGGCCGAGGAACTGGCCAAGTCCGATACATTGCCGGGCCGCAAGGCGGATTCGATGTCGCAGGAGGTTTTTGAGGCGGCGGTTCGGCGGGTGCAGGACTACATCGCGGCGGGCGACGTGTTTCAGGTGAATTTGTCGTTAAGGCAGGCCTTTGAAATCAAGTCCACTCCTGAAGCCGTCTACGAGTGGCTACGGCGAATCAATCCATCGCCCTATATGGGCCTGCTGCGATTCCCCGATTTTCAACTGGTGTCGGCGTCGCCCGAACTTCTGGTCAAGCTGGAGCGGGGGCGCCTCAGCACCCGCCCGATCGCGGGGACTAGGCGCCGGGGGCTTACTGCCGAGGAAGATGCGCTTATGGAAGCGGAACTGACCGGCAGCGAAAAAGAACGCGCCGAGCACATCATGCTCGTCGATCTGCTGCGCAACGATTTGGGCCGGGTGGCGGTCTACGGTTCGGTTCGGGTCAGCGAACTGTTTACGATCGAGCGCTATTCCCACGTGATGCATCTCGTTTCCGAGGTGGAGGGCGTTCTGCCCGCGGACCGGACGGCGTATGACGCGATTGCCGCCGTTTTTCCGGGCGGCACAATCACCGGGGCGCCGAAGGTGCGGACTATGGAAATCATAGAGGAGCTTGAACCGGTCACCCGGGGGCCGTATACCGGCGCTATGGGCTGGATTGACTACAACGGGAATATGGAATTAAATATTATTATACGAACACTGGTCGTCAAGGACGGAATCGGCTATATCCAAGCGGGAGCGGGCATCGTCATCGATTCCGTTCCCTACCGCGAGTACCGGGAATGCAGCAACAAGGCCAGAGCGGTTGCCGCAGCGGTCCGGCAGAGCGAAATAACCGCCGTTCACGGCGAAGGACAGGGGATGAAGTGATGATACTGGTCATCGATAATTACGATTCGTTTACGTATAACCTGGTTCAATATTTAGGAGAGCTGGGCGAGGAGGTCGTGGTTCGCCGCAATGATGAAATCGACCTCGAGGGCATCCGGCGGCTGAACCCGGATCATATTTTGCTGTCCCCGGGGCCTTGCACGCCGAATGAGGCGGGGATCACGCTGGACGTGATCGACCGCTTTAAAGGGGAGATTCCGATCTTCGGCGTATGCCTCGGCCATCAGGCGATCGGACAGGCTTTCGGCGGGAATGTCGTCCGGGCCGAACGTCTGATGCACGGGAAAACTTCACCGATTCTCCACCGGGGGACTTCGGTGTTTGCCGGTTTGCCGTCGCCGTTTACGGCTACGCGCTATCATTCTCTGATCGTGGAGCGGGAGACGCTTCCGGATTGTCTGGAAATTACGGCGGAGACCGCGGAAGGCGAGATTATGGGCTTGCGCCATAAGCAATACGCCGTCGAAGGCGTCCAATTTCATCCGGAGTCGATTATTACCGATCATGGGCATCAGATGCTCCGCAACTTCCTGAGTCGGAAGGCGGAAGCCGGCGTATGACCTATATCGGGGTGAACGGGAAGCCGACCCCTCTAAACGAAGCCGTGATTTCCGTTATGGATCACGGCTTCATGTACGGGATGGGGCTGTTCGAAACGTTCCGCACCTATGGCGGCCGGCCGTGTCTGCTGGACCGCCATCTGGAACGCCTTCGGGAGGGCTGCCGGGTGCTCGGCATTCCTTATGAAGGGCGCCGGGATCGGCTGGAGGCGGAAATTGCCGAGCTTCTGGCCTTGAACGGCTTGGAGGACTCCTATCTTCGGCTGACGGTTTCCGCGGGGCCGGGACCGCTGGGGCTGACCACCGAACCTTATGCGGAGCCTAAGGTGATTCTGTACGTCAAGCCGCTGCCCAATTCCGGCCCGGAGCTGTACCGCCTCGGCAAGACGCTCTGGCGTCTCTCCACGCCCCGCAATACGCCGGAAAGCGGGGTCCGGCTCAAGTCCCTGCATTATATGAATAATATGCTGGCTAGGCGGGAACTGGCGGAATATGAGCGGCGGACGGCAAGGGCGGCGAATGCCGAGGGGGCTGGAACGGCGGCGGCGGTACGGCCGCAGCCGGCGGAAGGAATGATGCTGACGGCGGATGGTTTTTTGGCGGAAGGGATCGCCAGTAATTTATTTTTTGTCCGGAATGGGAAACTATATACTCCTGAGATCGGGACGGGGATATTGCCGGGGATTACCCGGCGGACAGTCCTGGAGCTTGCCGGGGCTCACGGTTGGGCCGTCGAGGAGGGGAGGTATACCTGGGACGAGTTAAGGGGAGCCAATGAGGTGTTTGTCACAAACTCCATTCAAGAGTTGGTGCCGGTTACCCGGTTGGCGGAGCCCGGCGGCCGAGAGATATCCGTTGGCGACGGGGAAATCGGGAAGGTGACGGAGCGGCTGCTTTATTTTTATAGAGAGAGAGTGGGAAGCTGATATGCAGAGCAAGGTGTTCCAAAGAACTTATCCATGCGGCGGCACGACCTTGAAGCTGGGCGAACGGACCCTTATCATGGGCATTCTCAACGTGACCCCGGATTCGTTCTCGGATGGCGGGAAATACAACGACCCCGAACGGGCGGTTCGCCATGCGCTTCAGATGGTCGCCGACGGGGCGGATTTAATCGATCTGGGCGGAGAATCGACGCGTCCCGGCCATCAGCCGGTGAGCGAGCAAGAGGAATTGGAACGGGTCGTTCCCGTGGTGGAAGCCCTTCACCGGGAAGCCCCGCATATTCCGATTTCGGTAGATACCTATAAATCGCGCGTGGCCCGGGAGGCGCTTAAGGCGGGGGCCCATATCGTCAATGATGTCTGGGGCTTCAAGGCCGATCCGCAGATGGCTGCGGTGGCCGCCGAGTTCGGCTGTCCGGCGATCCTGATGCATAACCGGGATAACCGGGATTACGCCGACCTGCTCCGGGATGTGGCGGACGATCTGCTCGAGAGTGTTTCTTTGGCGCGGGCGGCCGGCGTTAAGGAGGAGCGGATTATTTTGGACCCGGGCATCGGGTTTGCCAAAGATTACAACGAGAACCTGCTGGTCATGAGAAACCTGGACCGCTTGATGGACCTGGGTTATCCGCTGCTGCTCGGAACCTCGCGCAAAAAATTCATCCGCACCGCGCTGGATCTGCCGACGGAGGAAGTCGTGTTCGGTACGGCCGCCACGGTGGCCCTCGGCATTGCTCAAGGCTGCCAGATCGTTCGGGTACACGACGTGAAAGAAATCAAGCGCACGGCTCTGATGTGCGATGCGATTATGTACGCTTGACCTTGGTTATAACGGGAGGATGAAAAATGATGGATAAAATGATTGTACGGCGCATGGAATTTTACGGATATCACGGTGTGTTCGAGGAAGAGCGCAAGTTGGGTGCCCGTTATTACGTGGATCTGGAGCTGGAACTGAGTTTGCGCGAGGCGGGGGAAACCGACGATTTGACCAAAACGGTAAATTATGCCGAAATCCATGAACTGGTCCGCGGGATCGTGGAACAAAAAAGCTTCAAATTGATCGAGGCGCTTGCCGAGCATATTGCATCCTCGGTATTGGACACTTATACTAGGGTAGATGCTTTAACGGTCGGCGTGACCAAACCGCATCCGCCCTTCGATATCAAGTTCGATGGCGTCACGGTGGAACTGCGCCGCACCAGAAAGTGAGAAGATGATATGATGGCACAAACCCCCTCTGATAGCTCAGAGGCTTATATTGCTTTAGGGGCTAATTTGGGAGACCCGGAAGCTCAGATGATGCGAGCGGCCGCTTTGCTGGGCGAACACCCGCAGATTACGCTGCTGCGCAGCTCGAATTTGTATGAGACGGATCCGGTAGGTTACCTGGATCAGCCGAATTTTATCAATATGGTGCTGGCGGTCAAGACGACGCTGACACCGGAGGCTCTGCTGACGGTAATGCAGGAGGCGGAGCTGGCTTTGGGCCGGGAACGGAACATTCGTTTCGGGCCGAGGACCGTAGACCTCGATCTGCTGTGGATGGAGGGGCGGTCGATGGACACCCCATTTTTGACATTGCCCCATCCGCGTATGTTTGAACGGGCTTTTGTGCTCGTTCCGCTTAGCGACATCGTATCTGAAGGCGAGGCGTCAGGATTATACGAGCGGGTACGGGCCGCCTTGGATTTGGTGGACGGAAAGGATGGAGTACGGTTTTGGAAAACAGGCAGCTTGCCCAGCGGCTTAGGGCATTCCGAAAACTGAAGGGATACACGCAGCAGCAGCTGGCGGATGAAACCGGCATATCGTTGGCTGTTTTAGGAGCGATTGAACGGGGCAACCGACGGGCAGAAGATCAAATTTTAAATAAAATTGCGGATGTTCTTGGCATTACGTTGGCCGAGCTAAAGAATCTATGAATTTATAGAATCAGGAGGGACCCTTATGCTGAAGATCGGCGATATTGAAATGAAAAACCAGGTCGTGCTCGCTCCGATGGCAGGCGTGTGTAATCCGGCGTTCCGCCTGATTGCGAAAGAGTTTGGCACCGGGCTTGTCTGCGCGGAGATGGTTAGCGATAAAGCGATCCTGCACGGCAACAAGCGGACGAAGGAAATGCTGTTTGTCGACGAACGTGAAAAACCGCTCAGCCTGCAAATTGTTGGAGGCGACCGCGAGACGCTGGTTGAGGCCGCTAAAGTGGTGGATCAAGAGACTAACGCGGATATTATCGATATCAATATGGGCTGCCCGGTGCCCAAAGTGACGAAATGTGACGCCGGCGCGCGCTGGCTGCTGGACCCGAACAAAATCTTTGAAATGGTGTCCGCGGTCGTAGCGGCTGTCAGCAAACCGGTTACCGTAAAAATGCGGATCGGCTGGGATGCGGAGCATATTTATGTACTGGACAATGCCAAGGCGGTGGAGGCTGCGGGCGGCAAGGCCGTCAGCGTTCACGGCCGTACCCGGGAGCAATTGTATACCGGCAAGGCGGACTGGGAATTTATAAGACAGGTCAAAGAAGCGGTGTCGATTTCTGTCATCGGGAATGGCGACGTGGTTACGCCGGAGGATGCCAAACGGATGCTCGATCAAACCGGCTGCGACGGGGTCATGATCGGACGGGGGGCATTGGGTAATCCCTGGATGCTGTACCGTACCGTCGAGTACTTGAAGACAGGCATTCTGCTGCCCGAACCGGAGGCGGAAGAGAAGATCCGCATCGCCATTTTGCATATGGATCGGCTGGCCGCTCTGAAAGGCGAGGCCGTCGCCGTTCGGGAAATGCGGAAACATCTGGCTTGGTATTTAAAAGGACTGAAGGGAGCCGCCCGGATCAAAGACGTCATCATGGAGGAAACGAAGCGTGACGAAATGGTGCGGATTTTGGAGAACTTTGTGGCCGAACTACATGTGGAAAGTCACGGAGAAGCCGAATCGGCTTAAGGATGTGCTAAAACCAGGCAATGGCTGATTCTATCCGGGTTATATGGGGAGCCCGCTTGTGAAGCGTTTTCAATTCTGGAGTCTGGCGTCATTGACATTTCAGAACGGTTCCCCTATAATTTCACAATATAAATTCGCCTCAGGAGATAACTTCCACAACATGGATGGTCTGACCTCCATGCGATTGCATATGATATTCTCAATGATGCGTGAGCTTTCACGGCCGTTGTCAGGCGGGAACCACGGAACTTCTCGGGATAGTCGATGCTTCGAACACTCCTAATGGGGAGAGGCGCCCTTGAAGTTGCCCGGCAGTCCGCCGCACAGTGCGAATATTATTTCCATGACAGGAGAATCGGTTGAGATGAGCGATAAAGAAGTCATTCTTACACAGGACGGTCTGAAGAGACTGGAGGAAGAACTGGAAAATTTGAAATCCATTAGACGCCGGGAAGTGGCCGAGCGGATTAAGACAGCCATCGGGTATGGGGATATCAGCGAGAACTCGGAATACGAAGATGCCAAGAACGAACAGGCCTTCATCGAAGGACGTATCATTACGTTGGAGAAAATGCTGCGCAATGCCCGGATCATCAATAACGACGAGATTGATACGGATACGGTGAGCATCGGTTCTACAGTAACGGTTGAGGATCTGGAATTTGGCGATACGATGGAATACGCGATCGTGGGGACGGCCGAATCCGACCCGCTGCAGAATAAAATCTCGAACGAAAGCCCTGTCGGCAAAGCGATTTTGGGTAAGAAAAAAGGCGCGATCGTGGATGTGACCGTTCCGGCAGGCGTCATTCAATATAAAATCGTGGATATCAAGAAATAAGCTCTATTAACGTCCCGAGAAGCTTCCCCGGCGGAAGCTTCTTTCACTGTTTTTAATTCAATTTTTAAATACTACGTCGTAAGGAGTGGAACCAAGTGAGCGAGGAACAAAACAACCAGGAAGTGGTCGAGGTCAGCGAACTGCTGAGAATTCGCCGCGAGAAATTGGACGAGCTGCGGGGATTGGGCATAGACCCGTTCGGCAAAAAATACGAGCGTGATGCGATGGCCGGCGAGATTTTGGCCCAGTATGATCCATTGACGAAGGAAGAACTTGATGAGAAGCAGGTTGAGGTCTCGGTGGCCGGCCGGATTATGGCCAAGCGGGTGATGGGTAAAGCCAGCTTTGCGCATATTCAGGATCTTTCCGGCAAAATTCAGCTGTACGTTCGTCAGGACAGTGTTCCGGAATCTAAATATGCGGCGTTCAACGTGCTTGATCTCGGGGACATCGTCGGCGTTACCGGTGAGGTCTTCAAGACAAAAACCGGCGAAACGACCATCAAGGTCAAGGACCTGGAGGTTTTGTCCAAATCGCTCTATCCGCTTCCCGACAAATACCATGGCCTGAAGGACGTGGAACTGCGCTATCGTCAACGTTATGTGGATTTGATCGTGAATCCCGAAGTCCAGCAGACCTTCATTAAGCGCTCGCGGATTATTCAATCTATGCGCCGCTATTTGGATTCGCTCGGCTACTTGGAGGTTGAAACGCCTACCCTGCACAGCATTGCCGGCGGTGCGGCGGCCCGTCCGTTCATCACGCACCATAATGCGCTGGACATGGAGCTGTACATGCGGATTGCCATCGAGCTGCACTTGAAACGTCTGATTGTGGGCGGCTTGGAGAAAGTCTATGAAATCGGCCGGGTATACCGGAACGAAGGCGTATCGACACGCCACAATCCGGAGTTCACCATGATCGAGCTGTATGAGGCTTATGCCGACTACAAGGACATTATGGCGCTGACGGAAAATATGATCGCCCACATTGCGCAAGAAGTGCTGGGTACTCAAGTGATCCAGTATCAAGGCAAAGAGGTTGACCTGACGCCTCAGTGGCGCCGCGTTTCCATGGTGGATGCGGTAAAAGAGGTTACCGGTGTCGATTTCGGCGTGCCGATGACGAACGAGGAAGCGCATCGGTTGGCTAAGGAGCATAAAGTTCCGGTGGAGCCGCATATGACCTTTGGTCATATTTTGAACGCGTTCTTCGAGCAATTCGTGGAGGAGACCCTGATTCAACCGACCTTTGTTTACGGTCATCCGGTGGAAATCTCGCCGCTGGCCAAAAAGAACGAGGAAGACCCGCGCTTTACCGACCGCTTCGAGCTGTTTATCGTAGCGCGTGAGCATGCGAACGCGTTCTCCGAGCTGAACGATCCGATCGATCAGCGTCAGCGCTTTGAGGCCCAACTGCTGGAGCGGGAGCATGGGAATGATGAGGCGCATGAAATGGATGAGGATTTCATCCGGGCGTTGGAATACGGAATGCCGCCAACCGGCGGATTGGGTATCGGCATTGACCGTCTGGTTATGCTGCTCACCGATGCGCCATCGATTCGCGACGTTCTGTTGTTCCCTCATATGCGGAATACGGCCGAATAAAACGAAGGAGCCCTGCGATGAGCAGGGCTCTATTTTTGTTTGAAAAAAGGGTTGCTTTAGTCGTATGTCCGTGTTATATTATATATCCGGTCGTTAATTAAGCGGAATTGAAGCAAAAGAAGATAACTTCTTGGTAAAAAATAACGCTTGCTAAATAACACCGAATGTAATATACTATAAAAGTTGCCGCTGATGAGGCGATAACGAAATGAACGAAGTTGATCTTTGAAAACTGAACAACGAGTGAGTATTAAATGAGAATTAAAATTCTCGTCAGTTTTTCTAAATGAGCAAGTCAAACACTTTATTGGAGAGTTTGATCCTGGCTCAGGACGAAC
>NZ_JAIUDG010000037.1:0-42088 GCF_020179875.1 Paenibacillus sp. alder61 | reverse complement strand
GTATCTTTGTATTCAAGGAGACCTCCTTTCGTATGTATCTGTACAATTCTACGATAACTGGGGTCTCCTTTTTTTGTAAATTATTCTTCTTACTTGTTATGTCATTTTTTTTGCAAGATTGCTGCACCGAAGGGACGAATTCGACAAAATAAGGCCGCAAATGGCACTTATCCACCCGCCCGGCTTCAAAGAGAGGCGATTACAGCCATTAGATCCTTCGGGCTAATGCAACGCTAGTGCCACACGACAGGAAATAAGGCCTTTTGACCGCTATTATCCCTGAATGGGTGAATGAACCGAAATAACAGCCCAAAAGGCCGCTATTGCTGCGGGTGGCTGAAATTGCGGGGCGCCGAATTCCGACTAACGCGCATATAGCCGATGGTGATGGAGCATCAGGCGTATTCTGCAATTTTTAAATATTTGAATTTGAAATTCTGTAATCAAAATCAAGAAATTGAGATTTGACCTTGCCGCTGCGTCATGCTTTATAGTGAGTCTGACAGAAGACGATTGGTAAGGTGGGCGATATCCAATGAATATCATCATAGAGAACACGATTGAACAATATGAAATGCTGTTCTCCTTGCAGGGAGAACGGGAAGACTACTTTCGCTATACCATGATGAAGCCTTTCGAGCGGATGTGGAGTGCGATAAACATTCCTTTGCTGGCCAAGCAGCCGCAGGGTTACGATGTGATGATGGCCTCCCGTATGCTCGGTTACCTTGATGTAAATGAAACCGAAACCGGAGTTGCCGCCTTGCGGACATTGAAGGAGATACAGGCGCTGCAAACGGCGGCTCGTGCTTTAAATGATTGCGGAGCATTTATTCGCCAGCACGATCTGAAGATTAGTGCCGACGATTTAAAATTCGGGCTGTATATTGCCGATCCCTTAACACTTGAGTTGCAAAAAGGCTACTGCGGCTTTGGCGGAATACCGGGGTTCATTCATATAGCCGTCTATCCGAATGAGTACAATATCCCGAGGTTGCCGGCGGTCATCGCCCACGAGTTTCATCATAATCTTCGGTTCTCCTATTTTGACTGGGATCACGGAAATGTCACGGTGGGCGATTATTTAATTATTGAGGGGCTGGCCGAATCTTTCGCCAAAGAATTGTATGGAGCGGACCACTTAGGGCCCTGGGTGACTTCTTTTGATGAAGAAGACTTGGCATATTCGATTGAAGTGGTGAAAGGGGCCCTGGATATAAAGGGGTTTGCCGAGGTAAGCAGCTATATGTTCGGTGACCGTCTGGCCAAAGAACAAGGATACGCGCCGGTAGGCTTATCGCCGTTCGCCGGATATGCGGTAGGTTATCGTGCGGTCCAGTCCTTTATGCGGCTAAATCAGGTTGGCATAGCGGAAGCCTCGTTGCTTGACACAGACAAGATTATAAAAAACTGTGGTATTTTCTAACTTAATAGACAGTCAGGGACCGCTACCAAGAGGGCCTAGCGCACTTCCAACTCTTCCACTCGAAAAAGATGCAAATCTGCAGGTATTTAGGCCGATTCTCGAGGGAATTCAAAAAAAGTTGCAAATCTGCAGGCATTTCTGGTGATTTTAGAGATACGAGGCGGCTTCCTCCAGAGCGAGATGAACCGCCTCCTCCCCATTCGACGCCTCGCCGACCCCCTCAAGCTGTCCGGTGCTATGAATTAAATTCCGAACCCCGCTGCGAAAAAGCGGGTGGTCATCCGCCAAAAAAATCCTCATGAAATCTCCTTTCTAAGTACGGCAATATGACTTTAATGCTTGTACTGCCCTGTTCCGACCAACATTCACGCTTTTCTCCTCCAGGGCACAGCAATTAATTTAATTGAAACCGATATGTACGTTTTGATATTTTTTGCGAACTTGGTCTGAACCAAAAAAAGGAGAACCCGCCGCGTGTTCACGGCGACGACGGTTCTCCTTACCCGATCAATCAATATTACACCTGTACCGGCTTAAATTCTATCCAATCGATTTGAATGCCGGGTTTGATGAACTCGAGAGTCATCTCGTAAACTCCGGCTTCCAACTGGACTTTCACCAGTTTCTGTCTCACCCAGTTCCCTTCCGTCCCGTTCGTTTGTACGGTCGTCATCAGCTCGCCGTTCAGCAGGACATTGCAGGCGCTCTGTGCCAAATTGGATTCCGGCGACATCACGTTCACGATAATCCGGTATTCGCCGGTTTGCTCCGCCCGGAATACTGTCGAACCGGCCGCCGCGGGCTTGACCTGCGTATTTTGAGCCAACGATTGTGCCCCTTCGCCGGTAAGCGATGGATTGGCTTTGAAGGCATGGACGGTTTCCACGATCTCTTGCTTCCGGAAGAAGACCGGCGCCTGCATCAGGAACTCGCAAATATTGATGGCACAGCGCTGCAGTTCCCCCCGGGTAAGCGTTCCGTTCTCCAAGGATTCGATCGTATTGTCGTCCCAAGCGTTGATTTCGGCGCCATAATTGCTGACCACCATATACAGATCGTTTTGTGCCCGAACCATCCAGTTAGTGTACTTCCGATCGGCCGGTCCGCCGTTTACCGTGTCATTCATTATGGCCCACCAATCCGTCATCACGATGCCTTTGAAGCCCCATTCCTTACGCAAAATGGTGGTGTTCAAATCGTAGTTCGACGCCGACCAATGCCCGTTGACCGGGTTGTAAGCGGTCATGACGGAGTTGGCGCCGCCCTGTTTTACCGCGATTTCAAAACCTTTCAGGTAGATCTCGCGAAGCGCCCGTTCGGACACGACCGCATCCACTTTGCTGCGGTGCTTCTCCTGGTTGTTGCAGGCAAAATGCTTCAGCGTAGCGTTCGAGCCGCCCTTCTTGATCCCCCGCGTGCAGGCGGTGGCAAACAGCCCGGTGACCAGCGGGTCCTCGGAGAAATACTCGAAATTCCGCCCGTTCAGCGGACTGCGCCGGATATTCAGCCCCGGCCCGAGCAGCGTATCAATGTCGTTGCTGACCAGTTCCTGGCCTTCCATAACATACAGCTCTTCCACCAGGTCCACGTCCCACGTCGCGGCCAGCAAAGTTCCAATCGAGACCTGGGTGGCTTTCAAACCGCTGTCCATCCGGATGCCGGACGGGCCATCGGCCGTACAACCTACCGGAATGCCGTAGTTAAACAAAGCGTCGCTTACGCCGCCGAAGGCGGAAGCGGTGCCCGGGGTCACCAGCGGGCTGCTCATCCCCTCGCCTCTTACAATCGTGGCCAAATCATGATCCGAGAGCTGGGCGATAAACGCTTCCATGCTGACCTTACCGTCATACACATCCCTTAATTTGTAACCGCGGTTCCCGGTTTGCTCAAGCGTTTTGGGCAGGTTGTTTTGAATGCGGTCCGCCAAAGAAATTTTTCGTTTCGGCACCTCTTCATAAACGAGTTCGTAAGAACCGTCCGCCTTTCTGACACCCGGCTTCATGCGCCGGTAGCTCTCGGTAGGGGCCAGAGCTTCTTCCAACTGCTCCACGACTTGAAGCCGGTCTAGCGTGTAACCCTGCTGACCGTCCACAGAAACAGGGGACAGCTTCTTGACGCTGTTTCCGGTATAGATGACATAAGTTCCTTCCTCAAGGACATACGCGGAAGGATGTCCTGTCACACCGCCGTCATCATAAGAAGCCATGGTGCTGACCGGAAAACCGAGGGTCAGCCGCTGCGATTCACCCGGCTGCAGCAGTTTGGTTTTCCCGAACGCGACCAGCACGCGAGCCGGCTTGCCAAGCTTGCCCTGCGGGGCCTCCGCATAAACTTGGACGACCTCTTTCCCCGCATAAACCGTTCCTGTATTTTTTACCGTTACCCCGATTTCAAGGAAGGTCTCGCCTTCCCGCTCAACCCGCTTCGCCGCTTCCGGTTCGATTTGAAATTCCGTGTACGACAAACCATAGCCGAACTCAAACTGAACGCGGTCCGGGCAGAAGGTTTCAAAATACCGGTAACCTACGTAAATGTCCTCTTCGTACAGATT
This sequence comes from Paenibacillus sp. alder61, assembly GCF_020179875.1. Taxonomy (NCBI): domain Bacteria; kingdom Bacillati; phylum Bacillota; class Bacilli; order Caryophanales; family Paenibacillaceae; genus Paenibacillus; species Paenibacillus sp. alder61. Next base: position 38,111 of record NZ_JAIUDG010000037.1, on the reverse strand, counting down.
TTTAAATTCATTGCCGTAATTGCGGGTGGACGGGTAATCGTCGATGGAATAGGCGATCGTATCGGTCAGCTTCCCGCTGGGGGTCACCTCGCCCACAAGCACGTCCGCAATTGCGTTGCCCCCTTCCATCCCGCCATGCCAAGCGTAAATGACGGAAGAAATCGGGTTGACATAGTCCGAGTCGTCAAGCCAGCTCATGTCGATGATATTCGATACGTTCAATACTACGACAGTCTTCTCAAAATGAGCGGTAACCGCCTTCAGCATTTCTTTTTCCTGCGCCGTCAATTGATAGCTTCCCGGTTCGTTGGCGTTATCCTGATCCTCCCCGGCGGTCCGTCCGATGACAATAATGGCCTTGTCCGATTTCCGTCTGGCTCCGGCAACGAGTTCGTCGGTCAAAGGCATTTCCTTCTGAAACCAAGGTTCCGCCGCCCAACCCCCGCCGCCGTTATCGAACGGGTTTTCTTCAATCCATTTCTCATAGACCGCGGCCAGCTCCTCATTGACGGAAATGTCCTTCTTGCCGCGCAGGCCGTCCAATAGATTGGTCGTGTAAGGCACATTCACACTGCCGCCCGATCCCGTACCGCTGCGATAGTAATTCACTTGAATTCTCCCAAAAATCGAAACGCTTTCGCCCTTTTGAACCGGAAGAACTTGATCGTCATTTTTCAAAAGCACCGCGCCGTCCGCGGCTACCTTCCTGCTGAATTCCGCAAAGCCCTTTAATGTAATGCCCAGTTTCTCTGTGTTCAACTTATTCCCTCCACATCTAGTTATCTGCTCTGTTTTCGGACTACCTATCCCTATGTATTTCCCCGGGACCAGCCCTTTTTTTATCTATAACCTCTCTCCATTATTCTCAATATTGAAAACATTTTCAAGAGGGAAATCGTTTTCTGATCGAATTTTACATACATAATATGTTATATTATCCGAATAAAACTAGATTACATCCAGTAAAATGCAAATTTGGCCGTCCCTGGTGGGGCGGCCTGCCGTTATGGACTTCAAAGTTGGAGCGGTCGGATTAAGAGCGGTTATTCTTACCCGCAGACTTGTCGTTCCTGTCCCTGACTTGATCGGAAGGGTAGGTCGTGATGTCATCCTGCTCGGGCATAAACCCGGTTTTCGTATGCGGGCTTGTGTCCTCGTAAATTGTGTTGGGGTCTCCGTCGGTTTCGTCGGTCGTCGGATTATACGGCATGATCAGCAACCTCCTTATGTTAATTCGCCTTGTTAGCCTTCCCCCTATTCGGATTTTCATGCGATAACTACAAGGAGAAACGTGCCGGGATCCAGGATCCCTCCGCTTTGCACCACTCGGTTATAGGCGAGCCTGAGGTTCTCTCCTTCGAACATTCGCTCTAGCAAGTCGTTCTTTGCTTCGCGAGAGGAAGGGCGATATGTGCCGGTGGATAGCTCGGTGCTTCAGCATACCCTGACGGCTTCACCATTTCTCTTTGCTGGCAGCTCCCTTCCGGGATTTTTGACTGTCTTTGCTCTTCACTCGAACGAATCGGTTTCCTCTCTCCTTTCGGCTTACGCCCTTCCGCTTTCCGGCGTCTCGTACTTACTGCTGACTACTGTAGGTTCAGCGCAACCTCTCGGTTGCTATTGGTAGGCCTGCCACTCCGGTATCCCCAGCTTCCGTAGGTTTTGTACCTTTGTCCACGGTTTCTTCCACTGCTTCCAGATGTACATGCGAAGGCGTCTTCTTAGCCACTCGTTCCAGCTTTGCAGAATTCGTTTCATGTCCGCTTCATAGAAATACCTGACCCAGCCGCGTATACTCCGCCGACCGTTCCCTTGCCCATTGCTTGCGGCTTGCCTGCCCTGTTACGAACAAACGTCTTCATTTCTCCGATTAAGTTAGCATCATTGATTTTCCCTACTCCTTCACGGAGCCTTCAATTAGAGCATCAACTAGACCCGTTTGCCGTGGATCCAATAATACCGACCGTACCGGCTTCTTTAGAAAGAGCAGCAAACAAGGATCCCAGGTGCTTTTTCTTGCGATTCTCCGGCCAGAATGCCAATTCTGAGGCGTGTAGATAATGAATGGTCTCAGAACGAGCCAATACTTTATTTTCTGCCGATTGAACCGTGATCTTTGATTTAAGGGCGGGCTCTTTTTGCGCTCACTGTCCTTCAAGGCTGGATTTTCAAACGTGAGACGTCGGCTGTTATTCCGCTTGCGCATTGGTTTAATTTGCTCGGGAATGTAGTCATAATAAAGCCGGAACATGTCATAAAGGTTTTCCGATGCGCTTGAGTCCTGAGCAACAATAAAGGCGTTCTTTGCTTCTTGAAATGAAAGGCTTTATTTTACAAGAGTTTAAGCCTGTTTCGTTTGTAACGTTACACGCTTCTTTTTCAATACACAATTAGGCTCAGGAAAATTTTCCTGAGCCAACTTAATTTTAGATTATAACATGGTCAAAGGATGACCACGTTTTCCCTTATCTTCATCATTCCGTTGCGGTTTTCCTCGCCCGCTCGGACTGCAGAATCAATTCGTTTTTCATTAGTCTAAAAAAGTTGTATAAATGCTGTCTGGCACATTTGGACTCTTATTAGCATTATTCCTCATTACGCACATAGCTGCTTCGCCTGCCATGTAGGAAGTATAGACTCCGGTTGGATGCCTGTAACCTTGTCGGTGAAGCCATGCATGAAATAAAGATCCAAAAAGAGTCTGATTGGGAAGATCTGTTCGATTTAATACTCTTGGATTAATTGTAACACTCAAAGAGACGGTGTCTGGTCTAGTACCATTAACGGCTTTTACAGTGAAATTTGGTATTGTCGAACTCGGCACCTGATACCTTATAAGAGCTCTTGGAGCTCGGTTAAATCCGTTGGCTACTATTTGTTGGGTTAACCCACCCATCATCACATTCGCTGCTCCTGCCCCATTTGCTATTCTCCCAGTAAACCAAACAGGACTAAGATTGAATCTAGCATATTTGTTTGCACAGATTTGAAAACTCGATCTTGCACCCGATGATCTCTGAGTATAGTGCGTATTCCAAAAAGCAAGAACTCCCGAAATCATTATTTGAATTCTATATCTTTGAGCAGTTGAAAATCTGTTGTCAATTCCAAACCTCATTGTACTGGGCAATGTAACGCCTGCTGGAGCTGAAGGAACAGGAATTGTAACTAAAGTGTATGATTGGGTTATCCTCGCTCGTTTTTGAAGATTATTCTTGACCATGTATTTTACCAAACTCCCTTCCCAAGACGGTAATTTTCTATCCCATCCTCCTGAATATCCTTATCTTATGCCTTCGTCTGTAGTAGTGTTAGGATAGTTACCTATCACTCTTAATATATGTCCTTTTGTAGAGCGATAATTATCACCATAAATGGGGGCTAGGAGATCGCGGTTGGTCCCTTTTGAGTTGAATAGTTTTTTATATGCGGTGCAAACAAAAAAAGGGCTGTGTATTAACGCTGCCCCTTCTGCCCTTTTATATACTTCAGCTTGTATCCGAAAAGGTGTGCGAAACACCTCCTGTTTAGCCATATGCACAAGAGAAAAAGCACCCTATACGGGTGCTTACGCTCCTCTTCGATGAGGCGCTCGCCAGGAGCCATTCAAACAACATCAGGTTATTAAGGGGTTGATATAGTTCCTTGAATCCAATTTTTGTACCATGCCTCCCTCGCCCGTCTATAAGAACAATACAATTCCCAACAACAGCTAGTTGGACCCGCTTCCACTTGAGGATCGTAGCACAATTGAATGCAAATTTGCCCAGGTTTAGGATTAGCTTCACATTCTCTCCACTTATTATACAAATCATTAACGTCCCCTTCTTCAGTGGGCACACCTTCACAATCACAATCAGCGGTTAAATTTACAGGATAATAAAAATAACCTGTATTAACAGGATAATGATAATAAGGGTAGTACATCACACAAACTCTGTCAGGGTAATATTGGTAGTAATACATCCCCGATACACTCCTCTTTTGGGTTTATTGCCTATTTTATGCAATAACCACCCAAGATGCGAGTCGAGGTGTGATCACCTCACTCCCCTCCGGTTAATCAAACTGAAAAGAAAAAGCCGCTTATGGAGCGACTTAATCAACACTGCCGTTATTCATTCATAAGAAGTGGAGTATCCGAAAAAAAATATATTGAATATTTCTCGACTATATCTCATAAAAATTGCCGCTCCCGAAGGAACGGCTATGGAGGAATAGGTTATGATACCATGGTTGGGTTAGTTAGAGTGTAACGCTTATAAACTACACTTTTGCTACGTATTTTAAGGACATTTGATCGGCGGTCGGTCTCATACACGCTATCAGCCCGTTTGCCGACTCTCTAAATCGATCCAAAACCTATTCCCTTTCGTAGCGGTTCTCATCTTCAACTTCATCACTAATCTGGAATACTCCTCTACAAGTTCAATAATCCGTTTCATTGCATTTTTATAGAGCAAATCGTCTTCCAACCAACTACCTCCCCTTTCTGAACATAATAAGTGCCTACACTTCTATATCCGTATAGTGGCTAGCCCATCAATTCCTTTACTTCTCTCTCGGCTTAAAGATATGATAGACCCTAGAAACTCATACTCTGGGACTAAAGGAGAGAGGTCAGAATGAAGAAAAATCAACTGGGGAATTCCGATTTGATCGTTAGCGAGATCGGCCTTGGCTGCATGTCCTTGGGAACGGACGAAGGCAAAGCGGTATCGCTGATTCATGAAGCTTTGGACCGGGGGGTCAACCTGCTTGACACCTCCGATTTATATGACAGCGGCCGGAACGAAGAACTGGTCGGCAAAGCGATCCGGGGGCGCCGCGATCGGGTGATCCTCGCCACCAAGGCGGGAAACCGCCGCATTCCCGGACAGGAAGGCTGGGTTTGGGATCCCTCCAAAGCGTATATTTTATCCGCGGTCAAGGACAGTCTTCGCAGACTTGGGACGGACTATATCGACTTGTATCAGCTGCATGGTGGGACGATCGACGACCCGATCGACGATACGATCGAAGCGTTCGAACAACTCAAACAGGAAGGCCTGATCCGGGAATATGGCATTTCCTCCATTCGTCCCAACGTCATTCGGGAATATGTATCGCGCTCTTCCATCGTCAGTGTTATGAACCCGATCAGCATCGTCGATCGCAGGGCCGAAGAGACCGTTCTTCCTCTCCTGCGCGAAAAAGGGATCAGCGCGATCGCGAGAGGCCCGCTGGCGAGCGGAGCTTTGGCTGCGGGTCGGGAACCCGTCAAGGGCGTGCCGGACTATGAGTTGTCCGAACTGCAGGAGCTGCGCTCCCGGCTGAAGCAACTGGAGACACCGGGCCGGAATTTGACGCAGTTGGCGATTCGCTTCACCCTCTCCCAGCCCGCCGTAGCGACCGCGGTTCCGGGGGCGAGCTCCCGCGAGCAGTTGCTGCAGAACCTCGCCGCCGCGGACATCCCGGAGCTGAATGAGGAGGAACTGGGGCTGATCCGGCAATGGAGCAAACCAAACTTGTACCGGCAGCATCGGTGATCAGTCCGCATAAACAGACTTTGTAAAGCTCGTATAGCGCCCGCTGGATTGCCATGAGCGGGCGTTTATTTTAAGGAACCGCACAGGATGTTCCCTTTAGAAACTTTCGGGTATTCGGTAATTATTGCGGAAAAGGGTTTATAATTCACCCTTCTCCAACTTCTCAATCAAGGTGGAAATCTTAGTACCACGAAGCGGTCGCTTTTGATATTTAGGCTTACAATCCTCCGCAAGCGCCTCTGTAAAGATAATATTGGCTCGCAGAGCCTCGAATGAATAGCCCCTACCCAAACGGTTAATAACACGGAAAAGGCTGTTCAGAGACTCCGTATAATCGTTAGCAATACGGTGGTCGAAGTAAGCGAATATCTCCTCCTCCCAATTCATCATGGCTTCTATAAGAGGCACAAAAGCGGATTGGAGTTCCTTCGGTATTTTGGCTTTCCAATCGTTATATTTAATGAATGCCATTTGTCTTGAATCGCCATCCCAAATATCGAAGAACGATTCCTTCAAGCTATACGCAATACCGAGAATGGGGTAATTCTTCGTCCATAGATCAAGTGTTATTTTATCCGTCTCTGTAAGCTCATTATGGCGTTTCAGAAGGATAAGTCGATCGTGCATGAGCCCACGCCGCTCCGTTGCCGATAAATCCTCTCTTAGCTGTTTATGTATGTTCTCTAACACTTGGTTCGCCAAACGGACAACATGGAACTTATCGACGATTATAGTAGCTTTTGGAAATACAGCCTTCACAGCGTCTTTATACGGTTTCCACATATCCATCGTGAAATACTGTATTCGCCCTTTGTTCGGAAGGCTTGAGAGAAATTCAACAACCGTTTCCTTATTGCGATTAGGCAGAATGTCCAGTAATGTTCGTCCTTCAATGTTGGTTAATACACAACGAGGCTTGATAATATGAATTTTCTCTATGCCAAGCCAATTGGGTGTCACAAACCGAAATGTTTCCTCGAGGTAGTTAATGTAATCGCGAAAGATGTTGCGGATCGTCCTCTCGTTAAGCCCTACGTCTTCTGCAATACTGACGAATGTACGTTTAAGGCTCTGCTTCTCCACGTAGGACAACAATCGTTTTGTACAGTTCCGCCTTTCGTCAATGGTGTGGTCCAAGCGTTCCCAAAAGGTTTGAGTGCAAACACGACAACGATACCTCTGACGCTTTACGAGAAGTTCTACACGCTTACCGTGAATAGGTAAGTCCATACAAACATGTTCCCTGTTACCGTGCTTGTAGAGGTTCGCTTGACATCCACAATGGGGGCAAGCTAAAGGTGGAGAGTTCGTCACCACTTGTATTAGAAAATCATATTCATGCTCACGAATACTTAGGATGTTGAATTTGGGAAGATTTAGAATATCCATCATTCGAACTTCTTCTATGCATTTATGATGCATAATCTTTTTTTGTTTTAACGTGATTAGTCAAAATGCCACTTGCTATAAATGAGTACAAGGAACCGGCAAAGCATATAGCCGCAAATATACCTACGGCAGAAAAACCGTTAAATGTCGCATAAACCAAGCCGGCGAACCAAGAGCCGAGCGCTGTCGCGGCGTACATTATCGAATTGGCCAAGCTAGAGATCGTACCGCGAATTGTCGGATCTAGTGAATTCAGCATTCCCATGATGAGCGGAAATACGATGCCCATGGTTGCGAATATGAAAAAGTATACCCCTTCGAATAACGCAACCGATGGAAGGTGAGATAAAGCAATAAAACATGCAATAGAGACGAGAATGCTCACAACCATCGTATTGAAACGATTCAATATTTTGATCACATATGGACCGCTAAAGCTTCCCACTATATTCCCTAGGCCAAGAAAAAACATGACGTACCCCACTTGATCAACCGAAAGGTGAAAGCGGTCCGTCATCCATCTTCCAATGAAAGAAAAGGCAGCAAAAAATCCACATTGAAATAAGAAATGAGCCAGGAAAGATCTTCTCGCGATGCGGCTTGTCAATAGCGGGACGTATCTTTTAAATATCGGAAGCCTGGTTCTTGGGTCTTGTTTCGGTTTCATTTCGGGCAAAGCATACAGGATAAAAATAGCCACCAACAACGAGCATGCACCGATTGTAAAAAAAGGATAAGACCAGTGGTTTACAGCAAGCAGTCCTCCAATCGGTATGCCGAACGCTTGGGAAGCAGCCAAGCCTGCCATTACGATTCCTGATACTTTGGCGGTCTTTGCCGCAGGGAACAGTGCGGGAATAGAAGCCCAGACTTGCGGCGCTGTGAATGCTGCGCTGACTCCGGCTAAAAAACGGAATAAAAACATCGTCCAAAACCCTGTCGCAAAGCCACATAAAATGGTTGACACCGAGAAACAAACCATACCTAAAAACATTACTTTTTTACGATTCCATCCATCGGAAAGCGGTCCGGCTAACAGAGCGAATATGGCATATCCCAGCGCATAGGCCCCGACCATCCAACCGGCATATTCAGTCGGGATATCAAACAATTTCTGAAGAGTGGGGATGAGCGGAGAAATCAAAAATGTATCCGTACCGATAACAAACATGATGAGAAAAAGTAAGATTGTTAACTTAATCATGTGATTCATCTTCTCCTATCGTTCCTAGTTTTGTTGTAAAAAAACTTTTGAACTAATGAAGAAAAAAAAGGATTTCTTTTCTACAACGTATCAAGAAATCCCGGCAAGTAAGAGTCAAAGGTATCCATGTCGATACTTGTATACTTCGTTTGGGCTTCCTTTCGCACTTTAATCAATTTCGCCTCCCTTAAAGTCCGCAAATGATACGAAGTATTCGACTTGGAAGTATTGCAAATGTCCCCAACTTCTCCGCAATTCATCTCCTTCCTGTTGGCGTATAGAACTCGTATGATTTCTAATCTTGTTTCATCAGCTAGTGCTTGAAACATTTTGACTCTTTGCTCATTATTCAGTGATTTTTGAGTAATCATAAAACCATTGTACTAAGAATTTGCTACGATTCAAGTCTTTTTCAAAAAACCACCAAATTCTCCGATTTATAAGCAATTCTAAAAACAACAAAGCACATCCGCTTCAAACTTCGAGTCGGATGTGCTTTTCACTTCTCGCTTATCGCCAACTACTCGCTTTTTTCCTGTTACTGAAATCCTCGATCAGGGGCAGCACCGATTCACTTCGGATCGGTTTGCTTACATACGCGTCCATTCCCGCTTCCAGACATCTCTCTTTATCCCCTCTTAAAGCATTCGCGGTGACAGCCACGATAAAGGGGCATTCGTTCTCCGGCAGCGTTTCCTTGATCTGCCTTGTCGCCTCAAATCCATTGAGCTTAGGCATATGGACATCCATAAATACAATATCGTAATGGGCGCGCTTTACGGCCTCCACCGCGTCCTTGCCGTTAACCACATTGTCGACATGGTGGCCTTTTTTCTCGATCATTTTCCGGAGAACCAATTGATTCACTTCGTTATCCTCGGCGATCAGGATGCGTAATGAATCGGTTCGCGTCCTCTCATACTCGTGTTGATAGATACTGATTTCCTCGGAAGTCTTGGTTTTGAGCCAGACTGTAAATACAAAGGTCGTTCCCGGTTCCTTGTTCTCTTCAATCCAGATGTCCCCGTGCATCAATTGGACCAATTTTTTGCTGATGGCAAGCCCCAGCCCCGTTCCTTGCGGTTTCCGGGTCATAAAATTATCCAACTGATAGAATGGTTGAAACAGATGTTCCCGTTTTTCCACAGGAATGCCGATTCCCGTATCCTTCACCCTGAATCGGAAGCAGGCATCAAACTCCCTAACCTCTTCCAGACGGACGTCGATGTCAATACGTCCTTCCGAAGTGAACTTTACGGCGTTTCCGATCACATTCGTCAAAACCTGTTTCAACCGGTAAGCATCTCCGAACAGGGGCGTCGGAATTTTGTCATCCAGCGTTAAGCCGACTTTCAGCTTTTTTTCGCGAATCCCCGGCTTTACCATATCGATGGTTTCGTGCACCACGGACTTCAGATCAAATGGACCGTCAATGAGGTCCGTCTTCCCGGATTCGATCTTGGAAAAATCGAGGATATCGTTAATGATGGCAAGCAGCGATTCTCCGCTCTTCTTGATAATTTCAATATACTCCTTCTGTTCGCCGCTGAGCCCTTCGGTCTCCAAAAGCAAGTCGGTCATACCGATGACTCCGTTCATAGGCGTACGGATTTCGTGGCTCATCATCGCCAAAAATTCACTTTTGGCCTGACTCATGCGCTCGGCGGTCTCCTTCGCGATGAGAAGCTTTTTCTGTTCGGTGATATCCTTGGCAATCAGGTAGAAGCCGACATTTTTGTTATTGATGATAATCGGGGCCAACGTGGCCAGCACTTCCGTTTCATGTCCGCCCACATGCAGGATTTTATCGATTTCCTTTTCCGCCAGTTCATATTGCCCTTGCTCGATATGCCGATAGTTATCCTCGCCGATAAAGCGGGCGATCGGGGTCCCTGCCATTTCAGACACCGGGCATCCGGTCATCTCGATCGCGACGGGGTTGGCGTTCATGATGTTCCCCTTCATATTGAAAGAAATGATCGCATCATGGTTGTATTTCTTGAGCGATGTATAACGTTCAACGGATTCCTGGAGTTTAAATTCAACCAGCTTCCGTTCAGTTATGTCCTGTAAAGTCCCGTTGATCCGAATGGGCCGGTCGTCTTCGTCAAACGACATAATTCCGCGTAAATGCAAGTGTTTCTCGTTACCATCCGCGTTTACATAACGGTATTCGAAATCCAGTGGTTCCCCTTTTATAGCCCATTCGATATGTTCCCTGAGCCGCTTACCGTCGGCCGGGTCGATGAATTTGAAAATATCGCCCGATCGCAATGGCCCCCGGCTGCGCTCAAGTTCGAAGATTTCGAAAATTTGATCGGAACACGAAATGTAGTCGTTGAGGATATCCCATTCCCAACTGCCGATGGAAGCGATCCGTTCGGCCTCCGCGCTGATTTCTTCATGCTTTTTCCGTTCCGAAATGTCGCGGCCGATCGCCAGAATTTTTTGGTTTTGTCCGGCCTCGCCAATCATTTTACAGGTCGTTTCAATCCAGAGGTAATGTCCGTCTTTGTGGCGCAATCTAAGCCGGAGAAGGCTGCCGTTCGTGAAATTGATATGCTTGATCCGTTCCAGATCCTGAGGATGAAAAAATTCGAAATTGGTCTTCCCTAAAACGTCATCCGGCGATATTCCGAGCAGTTGTTGGACGGAAGGCGAACAGAATTGGCACTTGCCATCCGTAGAGGCGATGTAGATGATCTCTTGGGCGTGGGTTGAGATCAGATTAAAAATTTCTTCCTTGTAAGCCATCTTCTGCTCGATGGCCTTGCGGTCGGAAATATTAACGACATGGCAAATAAAATAAAGCGGTTCGTTCGTCGGTTCATCCCGAACGAGGGCGACGTGCAAGGAGATCCAGAGAGTCTGACCATCCTTCCGGACATAACGCTTTTCATATTGATATCCTTTGGATTTCCCTTCCAGCAATCCGCAAACATAATCAAAGTCGCCCGCCAAATCGTCAGGATGGGTAATGTCCTGATAAGTCCTCGTCAGAAGTTCTTCGCTCGTATACCCAAGCATTTGACAGAAAGCGGGATTCGCTTTCGTCCATTGCCCTTCAGGAGAAGCAAGCGCAATCCCAATGGGTGCCTGTGTATAAATTTGTTCGAACAGCTCATGATGATCGACCCTTTGAACCTGCATCAGACGCTCTCCTTTTGCTTATCAGCTCAAATTATAAACAGGGATGAGCCAAGCCAAATCGAGATTTGAGCTTAGCTCTCCTGGTTATGTTTTATTCGTTTAAACGACTCACTCTCTGGTTTATACCCAATTATTCGACAGATGAATCTAAAATTTTAAATAAATTTATTGCGGAACTGGATTCACTATCTCTTTCAGATAGTTCATCAAATCCTCCCTGAGCTCCTCATTTTTAAGGGCATAGTGGATCGTGGTTTGGATAAAACCGAATTTTTCACCCACATCGTGACGGTTGCCGTCAAAGTGGTAGGCGATTAGATCCTGCTCGGCGCCAAGCTTTGCCAAAGCGTCGGTCAATTGGATTTCGCCGCCAACTCCCGCGGGGAGTTCTCCCAAAATATCAAATATTTCGGGCGTCAGGATATAGCGTCCCAGAATCGCCAAATTGGACGGAGCTTCTTCCCGTTTAGGCTTTTCCACGAATCGCCGCGCCTTGAATACGCGTTCGGAGAGTTGCTCCCCGTCGACCAGACCGTACCGGGAAACCTGTTCCCAAGGAACCGGTTGAACCCCCACGATCGAAGTTTCATATTGTTCGTAAATGTCCAGCATTTGCTTCAGACAAGGTATATCCGACTCCACAATATCATCGCCCAGCATCACGGCGAACGGTTCGTTGCCCACGAATTTGCGGGCGCACCAGATCGCATGACCCAAACCGCGCGGCTCCCCCTGACGGATATAATGAATATCCGCCATTTCCGAGGAACGCCGAACCTGGTTCAGCAGCTCCCATTTTTTCTTTTCCGCCAAGTTGTATTCCAGCTCAAAGGAGTTGTCGAAATGATCCTCGATCGCCCGTTTGCTCTTTCCGGTTACGATGATAATGTCCTCAATCCCCGAGGCGACCGCTTCTTCCACAATATATTGAATGGTCGGCTTATCGACGATCGGCAGCATTTCTTTGGGCATGGCTTTGGTGGCGGGCAAAAATCGCGTTCCCATCCCGGCTGCGGGAATAATGGCTTTACGGATCTTCATCTCTCTTCCTCCTATACAAAATCTATTTAAATTGAATCTATTGATTTACATGTACGGCCGCCGTGTAAAATGTTCTTCCGATCGCTGTTGCTCCCTGATTTCTTTAATTAAATTTATTAGGTAGGAAATCCGGTCACAAAGGCGAACGCTTCGCTTCTCCAGAATCATTTTACACTCTAGCCTATTGGTAAATCTTAAGTTCAATTTTTATATAGATGCAAATTTCTTGTTCTTACTGAACTCCACCATTTTCCGGAGCAATACGCGCATCTCTTTAGGGGACTTCAGACGATAAGCGGCATGCGTATTCCCGGATCCGATTTTGATGGAGTAAGCCTCCTCGGGCAGGGCCGCAAACAAATCCTCATCCGTATGGTCGTCCCCCACGCCGAGAATGAAATCATACTTGTCGTTTCGGGTCAAAAGATGCACGCCGTGTCCTTTGTTCACTCTGGCATCCTTAACTTCCAGCACCTTGTTCCCTTCAAGAACACCGAGGCTCATCGATTGCGTAATGGAAATCAGCGCCTCCCGGAGTTCGTCCCGTTTCTGCGCGATCGTATCCGGTTCGCACTGCCGATAATGCCAAGCAAGCGAGTAATCCTTCTCCTCGATCAAGGATCCCGGCATCCGGTCGGTATACATCTCAAGAATGTGGCGAATCGGTTCTTTCCACGCATCGTCCACATTGATCGTCTTCACCCAGGAATCACCCGGCTTCCGGAACCACAGGCCGTGCGAGGCGATGATATAGACATTCAGATCCCCGAGCCACTTTTCTATGATATGCCGGTCTCTGCCTGTAATGATGACTACTTTATTTGCCGTATCTTTGCTTAATTCGGTCAACAGGCGTTTCAATTCTTCATCCGGTTTCGCTTGATCCGGCGTCGCTTTAAAGCCGACTAACGTGCCGTCGTAGTCGAGGAACAGCAGACGATGCTCGGCACTTTGGTAAGCTTCTTCCAAGGGAGAATCCCCCGTCAGTTGGAGTAGGGGCTTGCTCGGCTTCGCATCTTGCTCCGCGCTGCTAAGCGCATGGATAAACTCGTCCGCCCAAAAACGCACATGGTATCGCGAAATGCGGTGGTGCATCCGCCGGTTCCGTTCCATGATCTCCGCTTCCGGCATATCCAAGGCGGCCTTGATCCCTCTGGCGATGGCCCCGTGGTCATTGGCGTTCACGATGACGGCTTCCCCCAGCTCACTGGCGGCGCCGGCGGTCTCGCTCATGACGAGCATACCTTTAAAGTCATGTCGCGCGGCGATGTACTCCTTGGCGACCAGGTTCATTCCGTCCCGCAGTGGGGTCACCAGCAAGACGTCGCTGTGGCGATAGAACGCGATCAGATCCTCCTGGCTGAAGGTGCGGAAGAAGAACCAGACGGGCATCCAATTTACGGTGCCAAACCGCCCGTTCACTTCGCTGACCAGCGTTTCGATTTCCCGTTTAAGGCGGTCGTACGTTTCCACTTCAACCCGCGAAGGAGCCACGATCAGGTTCAAGCGGACCCGCTCGTGATATTCGGGATAATCCTCCAGAAACCGTTTAAAGGCGCGGATACGATCCGGGATTCCCTTTGTGTAATCCAGCCGGTCGATCGAGACGATATTTCGGATCTCCTGGGTGCTTTCGATGAACGCCTCCAATTCTGCCGAAACCTGCTCGGTGCGATGCTTATTGAAATAATCATAATCGATCCCCATCGGAAACGCGTCGACTCGAACGGTATGGATTTCGCAATTTAATTTGTAAAGATTATGCTCGATGCCCAAGATCCGCCGCACACTGCTGACAAAATGGCGTACATAGTCATAGGTGTGGAAACCGATCAGATTCGCGCCCAGCAGACCCTGCAATATCTCCTCCCGCCAGATCAAGAGTCTGAATATTTCAAAAGACGGGAAAGGAATATGCAGGAAAAAGCCGATCCGGGCTTCCGGATACTTCTCCCGAATCATTTGAGGCAGCAGCATGAGTTGGTAATCGTGGATCCAAATCGTATCTTGGTCCCCTATGACCGGGATAAGAGCTTCAAAAAATTTTTCATTAACCCGTTTATAAGCCTCCCAGGTTTCCTGACTGTACTGCGTATGGCCCGTGAAATAGTGAAATAAAGGCCAAATCGTTTCGTTACAAAAGCCGTGATAGTACTGATCGATCTCCCGCTCCGACAAAAAGACCGGTAGACACTGGTACTTCTTCCGCAGCTCTTTCCCGATCGTCTGCCGATCTTCCACCGCAAGCGCATCGCTTGCGATCCCCGGCCAGCCTGCCCAAAGGCTGCCTCCTTGCTGATGGTAACTCTTCAAGCCGGTGGCCAGACCCCCGATGCTCTCGTTATAAATCAACCCGGTTTCCTGTTTTTTTACGGTAACAGGCAATCGGTTGGATACAAAGATGATTTTGCTCAACGAACTCGCCCTCCTTTACTTGGATCACGAACACCTGTTTCCGGTGAACCATTCGGTAATTCATTTACCCTTTTCTTTCAAAAGAGACGCAGGCCTCCTCCCGGTTAATAACTAAAAAAGCGAGCCTCATTAAGGATTAAATCCTTAATGAGGCTCGCTTTTTATAGTCCGCTGCTGTCGCTGGTTTCGTAACCGTAGTCGATCGTTTCCGTCGTACCGTCATCGTATTCCAGAGTAAATTTGTCGATTCGAATCGTATGTAAGGCGCCCTGATATGTAAACAGATCGAATAACAGCATTTTATCGCCGGGTTTTACCGGACCCACGTATTTCAGCTTAAATGTGCTGTCGCCCGTCATTTGATCGTGAGAAGGATCGCCCACAGGGTTGAACGTGCTGATCTCGGCAGTGTAGTAATTGATGGTTTTCCCCGTCAGGTTATCCCCTTCCCACGTCAGCTTGACGCCATCGGCACTGTTGATGCTGTAATTGAACGTAATCGGCTCCCCGATCTCTCCCCCGGTTACCACTGTGGCGGATTTGCCTTTCTCTTGCGCGGCGTCGGTCGGGTTTTGATCGCCCCCCGTCGAACCGGAATCCGGATCGGATGCCCCCGCATTTGTTCCGGTTTGCTTCACGTCAGCGCTCTTGTCGCCGTTTCCGTTGGCCGCCGCTTCAACCGTTTCTCCCTCCGCGGCCGGCGGCCCGAACCCGTTCTTCTGAAGGGCTGGAGCCGCATAAACCCCGGCCAGAAAGGAGATCATCATCGCCATTATAATACTTAGAATCATATTAAATTTCTTCATGCTGCCTCTCCTTGCTAGTCAATTGGTAATACTACCACATTAACACAAGGACCATAGACCTAACAATAATATTTTTTGGGGCGTTGAACCCAATAAAATAACGGTTCTTTTTGTCTATGCAACTTTTTCCATAGTTTGAACGTTTATTGCTTTGTGAGATTTTTATTGTTAGTACAGGAGGATATTACACATGCAAAAAAAATGGAGAACCATCGCACTTACCACCACAATCACCTCTCTTCTGCTCTCTAGCGCCCCCTTATATGCCGCGGAAACTCCGGCCGGGACCGATTATCAGCAGGGCATTTCGGCCGTTGAGCTGGATCAAGACGTCACTTTGCAGCTAACGAGTGTTCTAAACAAAGTCGCACCGGGACAACAAATTCAGTTCACGGGTGTCGATAAGAACATCGAATCGATGTGGCAAATCAACGGGACCTTGACCGGTAAATCGGATGCGGAGTTTATTCAGCAATATAACCCGACAAAAGGACGGGTTGAATCCACCACCATTTACTACAAAGCGGAGGGGCTGAAGCAAGTTTTGGACCCCGCGTTACAGACCGGCGTCTCCTCTTTTTTGAAAACTTTCGATACCGGAAATGTCTTCAAGCCCGAGGCGTTATGGCGGGTTTACTTCCCATACCAGGACAACGAGCCCCGCAATTATTGGGTGATCTGGGGGACTAACCAAAGCCTGGAAATCGATCTGGACCGTAACAACCAAATCACGGCAAAGATTTCAACCCCGATCAGCAGCGCTAATTCGAAATTCACGAACCAGGCGAACCGGGCACTAAAATCCTTGGGGATCACAAAGACGATCGCCTTTGAATACGCGGTCAAGTATAAGCAAGGGGAAAAAGAGTTTACGTGGATTTATCGTGACGACAATGACCTGAATCGGGTTGTGATCGGGGCGAAAACAGGGAAAACTTGGGCTGTTGTCAATGAATTCGGCAAGGATTGGGCCGATGACAAGGACTTTGCGCGGTCCTTCGCCAAACCGAAGCTCTCCAAGAACCAGGCGATCGCGGCGGTCAAGACGAAAGCGTCCAGCCTGTTTGGTTTGAATCTGAAGGGGTATAGCGTCACCATTAAGAACAATGAATATACGTTTACCAAGAAAGGCGCCCCTACGCTTCTCGGCAAAATCAATAAAAAGGGGAAATTCTATTCGTTGGAGCTTATCCCTGCTAATGGCATAAAGTCCTAATTGTTTCTTCTCTAAAAACAAGGAAGCTTCGACATCGCCGTCGAAGCTTCCTATTTTTTGGCCAAAATCTCCTCTTTATTATATCAGCCGTTTATATACCCTTTTCACCATCTCCGTTGTCAGCCAACTCCCTGTTCCGGCCAGAAAAGCGTTATGCATTAGAAGCAGCCAAGCTTTGTAAAACAAAGTGCCTAGACCGAATTCGATCAGGATAAAATCCCGGACCGCCGACGCTTCCATCACATAAACGCGAAACTCCCCATCCGCTGTTGCCGCCTTCACCATTCCCACCCCGCTATTATCTTTTTCATAGCTATATGCCGGACACAACATGTCTAAGAAGGTGGAATTTCCGTTATAGTCTCACGGATTCGTTTAGTGGAACAAGCCGGCCAGCCCGGCGATCAGGACGATAATCGCAAAAATCATCCGGTAGTATACGAATACCTTCATCGGTTTCTTTTGCAGATACGAAATAAACTTGCTGATGACGGCGAGCGCGACGAGAAACGAAACGACAAAGCCGACGCCGAGCGAAATCAGTTCGGTCGAAGTCATCGATGAAAATCCACCGATCTTCATGATTTTCAGGAAACTCATTCCCACCATGACCGGAATCGCCAGGAAGAACGAAAACTCCGCCGCCGCCACCGTGGTCAAGCCCGCTACCCAGCCGCCGATGATGGTCGAAGCCGAGCGCGACATGCCCGGAATAATGGCGAGGCATTGGAAAGCGCCGATGATCAGCGCTTGTTTGACCGTGACGTTCAACTCGTCGCCTCCGCCGCCCAGCCCGTTGTTGCGGAATTTTTTCTCCGCGTAAAGCATCCACAGCCCGCCGAAAAACAGTGTGAACGCCACGATAAATGGCGTAAACAGATGCTCATCCGACCAGTCGTTCAGCAGGACGCCGAACACGCCTCCCGGAATACAGGCGATCGCCAGCATCAGCCAAAAGCGGAATCCCGACTTTTCAAAACCGACCTTCTGCGGGAAGAAATTGACCAGCGTATCCTTGATTTTGCCCCAATACAGGACGATGACCGCCAATATCGCTCCCAGTTGAATAACGTACGTATACATCTCCACATAAGACGGGGTCGTCCCTTTGAAGCCCAGCAAGTTTTCAAAGATGACCAGATGGCCCGTGGAAGAGACCGGCAGGAATTCGGTAACTCCCTCCACGATCCCCAAAATAATCGATTTCAGGATTGAAAAAATGGTTTCCATAGCTTTGAGATCTCCTTTTTCCATTTAGCGGTCACATATTTTACGCAATTCCTTACAACGACTCCTTAATTACCCGCTTATAGAACAGCACCGACAAAATGCCGAAGATGCTGTAAAGCAATGTATAGAGGAGCATGACCAGGAACATCGGCGTCCATAGTTCGGTTCCGAAGAAGAACCAGCCGGATTGGACGGCAAAATAACTGTGCGATAGCCCAACCACGAGCGGAATGCCGAAGCTGAATATCTGCTTGATCTTAATACCGCGCAGCAGATTGCCTTGCGTAAACCCGAGTTTGCGCAAGATCGTATAACTCGGCTTCTCCTCTTCGCCCTCCCCCATTTGCTTGAAATACAAAATGCAGCCGGAGGTAATGAGGAAAGTTAGACCGAGAAAAGCCACGATAAACATGATGAGCCCCATGCTGCTTTTTTGATCGGCAATGCTGTTCAATCGGGAAATATAGCCATTTTTTTCGTCAACCCTCAACTCATTGTAGAGATCATTCGCCTGTTCCAGCCTGCTTTGATCGGTGATATCGATTCCCATGTATACGCTGGGCATTCTTTGCAGGTCCGGCACCTTCTCTTTGTCCAGCCGCTCGAACACCGTATGGTTCACGACGAGCGTCGGAACCCCCTTGGAAAAATACAAAGAAACCACCGATTCTTTATTCAATCCCTTGACATGCAAAGGAAACGATTGCGTCCGTCCCTTCAGCTCCAAATCCCCCGTGGACTGGATTCCCATAAACTGCTTCATGGCATCGCTGGAGCCGGTTAACAAGGCTTCTCCGGGCAAAAGCTCCGCCCCTGCGACCGATTTCTCATCGACGATGGGCAAAGACATGATCCCGTTTGACCCTTCCGCCACGCTAACCCCGACTAACCGGGAAACATCGGCATCCATCACAATCACATCCCGGCGAATCACCGTGTAATCGATGCCTTCTTTCTGCAGAGCCGCGGTAAACGCCGTTATATCCTTTTCCTCCAACAGCGTAAAATGATTCGGCGCCGTTTGCCTGGACGACTCTTCCGCCGAATAGTAGGAGATATAGCTGAGCGACAACAACCCGATGGCCAATGCGGACACCGTTGTGATAATTGTGAGCAGCAGAGCGTTCGATTTCATCCGGAACATGATGGACGAGAGCGAGAGCACTTCATTGAGCGACAAATAACCGCCTTTACTTTTGCGGATCAGGTTGAAAACAAAGCTTACCGATCCTTTATAGAAGAGATAAGTTCCCACAATCACCGAGCCCAGGATCAGAAGCATCGCCATAAATAACTTGTTCATCTGGTCATAAGCGCCACTAAACAGCTTAGTGGACACATAATAGCCGAACAAAATAAGCGAAATTCCCAAAAAACCGATGATCACTTGCGATAATGTCATTCTGCGGACCGTATTTTCGGTCGTGGAAACGACACGGAACAAGGAAAGTATGCTCTGCCGTCTGATAAACAAATAATTCATCAGCATAATCAACAAATAGATCGCCGCGAAGACAATGACAGTCTGCACTAAAGCTTGTACCGAAAAATTCAGCGACGCTTGGGCATCCACGCCGATGATCTTGAACAGAATCATCAATAACAGCCTGGAAGAGGCAAAGCCGAGGAAAATACCGATCAACATCGAACCGAAATAGAGAATCAAATTTTCGCTGCTCAGGATGCGGAATATTTTTCCTTTCGTCAAGCCGATCAACTGGAACAAGCCGATTTCTTTCCCCCGCCGCTTGATAAAAATATTGTTCGCATAGAGCAAGAATACGGCGACGATCACGACGAGAAGAACCGAGGCGGCGGCAAGTCCGGCCGCGCCTTTAACGGAGCCTTTAATCTCCTCCATGGCCGGATCATACTGCAGCGTAACGAACGCGAAATATAAAGCCACGCTGAAAATTAAGGCGAATACGTACAAATAGTAGTTTTTCAGGTTTTTCTTTAAATTGCGAAAAATCAGGTAGTTGATGTTCATCCCTGAACACCGCCCAATACGCCCTGCGTCTTCATAATGTCGTTGAAGAAGGCTTGCCGCGTTTCCTCACCTTTATTGAGCTGCGTATAGATTTGTCCGTCCTTGATAAAAACAACCCGGCCGCAATAGCTCGCCGCCACCGGATCATGGGTCACCATGATGATCGTGGCCTCCATCTTGCGGTTTAACTCGCTCAGCTTGTTCAGCAGATCGGAGGCTGATTTGGAGTCCAGTGCTCCCGTCGGTTCGTCCGCGAAAATAATGCTAGGCTCGTGAATAAAGGCCCGCGCCGCCGAAGTCCGCTGTTTTTGACCGCCGGAGATCTCGTTCGGATACTTGTCTTTCAGTTCGTAAATCCCCAGCTCCGTGGCCACCTCGCGGAATTTATGGTCCGCTTCCTTCCGGGAGACTTGTTTGATCGATAATGGAAGGAGTACGTTTTCCTTTACGGTCAACGTGTCGAGCAGATTGTACTCCTGAAATATAAAACCCAGATGATGTTTTCGGAATTCGGCCAAATCCTTTTCTTTCAGGCCTGTGAATTCTTTGCCTTCGATTTTGATGCTGCCGAGGCTGACCTTGTCGATCGAAGACAACACGTTCAGCAGGGTGGTTTTCCCCGATCCCGAGGCGCCCATAATGCTGACGAACTCGCCCTTCTCCACGCTTAAATCGATGCCTTTCAGCACTTCCTGCTTATTGAATTTATTTCCGTAGCTTTTATAAATTTTACTGGCTTCCAAAATTGCCATTTCCACCACTCCTTCAGTTCATGCTCTAATCATAAGCGAGAGGCCCGGCTCTTTCCTTCGATTCGACGAACAAAGCAGAAAAGCATGTGACAATGTTGTCACATGCCTCGCTACAGCTGACTCAAACTTACGAATTCATTGCTCTTCGGAAAAACGAGCGAGAAGGTGGCTCCCTCTCCCTGTCTGGACTCCACTTCAATCCGGATGGACAACGCTTCCGCGGACTTTTTCGCCAAATAGAGTCCCATACCGGTTGCAGCGGTGTCCTTGTGCATCGTCGTCGACGTAAAGCCCTTATCAAAAATACGCGGCATGTCCTTCGGATCAATCCCGCGGCCGTGATCGCGAATCCGCAGCCGGACCCGCCCCTCCTCTTCCTCGCTTTCAATCACGATGTCGGAAGAGGCGCTGCTGTATTTCACGGCGTTCGTCAGAAGCTGCCTGAGGATAAAGCCCAGCCACTTCTCGTCCGTCAGCACTTCCTCCGCCGCGAGGGACACATCGAAGCCGATCCCTTTTTGCAGGCACCAGGATCTGAGCGCTTTGATTTCCTTGTGAATGACGGCTTCCAAGGTGGTCCGCTCGATATACACGTCATTTTTCATAAAAGGAATCCGCTTCTGGTGGAGCTGCTGATCCAGCAAAAGATGAATGCGCAGCCACTCGTACATCAGCTGGGATTTGAGCGCTTCGTCATCCATCCGGTCGATGATCAACTGCAGGGTGGTCAGCGGCGTTTTCACTTCGTGGATCCAGGAAAGGAGGTCGTCCTTCTCCCTTTCCAGCTCGACAAGGTGCTGCGAGGATTCCTTTTTGAACCGCTCGGTTTGCAGCGTCAGCCGGTCCAGCGCGATCGTTTCGAACGGGCTCTCCGGGGGAGCGATGGAGGAAAGATCATAGGTATCCTCCCAGGAATCGAGAGTCTTATAGAACTTCGTTTCTTTGGTATAACGGACCAGAAGGAAGCCCGTGAATATCAACAGCGATAAAAACGCGATATACACCATCGGCAGAAACGGGATCGTATTGTCCAAATAAGCGACAAACAACAGCAGCCCTTGGAGGAACAGCACGAGCAAAATCCAGCTTAGCCGCTCCCGTATGTATTTACCGATCATAATGAGCCGGCCTCTTCCGTCGCCATGTAGCCCTGCCCCACCTTGGTTTCGATGTAAGCATCCAGCCCGAGGGTCTCCAGCTTCTTCCGCAGGCGGTTGACGTTGACCGTTAAGGTATTGTCGCTGACAAAATGCTCGTTATCCCAAAGACTGCGGATCAATTCCTCCCGGCTGACGATTTGATTCTTCCGCTCGATCAGCATTTTTAAAATGAACATCTCGTTCTTCGTCAACTCCACGGAACCCTTTTCGTCGGCAACCGTATTCTTCACGTATTCCACGGTCGCCCCGCGCCACGTTCTTAACTCTACGCGCTCCGTATTATAGTTATAAACCCGCCGCAGGGTGGCCTGAATTTTGGCGACCAGCACTTCAAAATGGAACGGCTTCTGGATAAAATCATCGGCACCGAGCTGCATGGACATGACCATATCCGTCGGGTGATCGCGGGAGGACAGAAAGATGATCGGCACATTGGAGTGGGCGCGAATCATCCGGCACCAATGGAACCCGTCGAATTTAGGCAATTGAATGTCGATGATGACCAAATCCGGCCGGATCTCCGTAAACTCCTGAAGCACGCGGCTAAAGTCCTCCACGCCGTATACCTGATAAGACCATTGCTGCAAACGGTCCTTTACCTCTTGAAAAAGAGTCATATCATCTTCAATTAGCATAACCTTAAACACTGAAGTCACCACGCTTTATCATCTGCATCATTACCCAGTGTATAGCAAATCAGCGAGATACGCCATCCTTCCGGTTATAGCGCGCATTCTTCAACCTCGAATCCAAGGTCTTCGATCATTTGGTGATCGAGGGTTATCTCTTGCCCGGAGGTTGTTAAATAGTCACCCACAAAAATCGAGTTTGCCGCATACAGCGCCAGCGGCTGCAGCGTCCGAAGCGTCAGCTCGCGTCCGCCCGCCACCCGGATTTCCTTGGACGGACAAACGAAACGGAACAAGGCGAGCGTCTTTAATGCTTTGGCGGCGGGCGTCCGCTCGGCCCGAGCCAGCGGGGTTCCGGGAATCGGATTGAGGAAATTGACCGGGATCGAATCCGCGTCAAGCTCGCGCAGCGCGTAAGCCATTTCGACGATTTCCCGATCGGACTCGCCCATCCCGATGATGACCCCGGAACAAGGCGACATTCCCTGTGCCTTGGCCTTCTCAACCGTCTCTACCCGCTGCTCGTACGTATGCGTCGTCGTAATGGAGCCGTAGTTCGACCGGCTTGTATTCAAATTATGGTTATATCGGTGAACCCCCGCCTCCGCTAGCCTTCGGGCCTGCTCCTCGCCAAGGAGCCCCAGGCAGGCGCAGATTTTTAGCGGCGTCGTTTCGCGAATCTCCTTCACCGCCTCGATCACCTGTCCCAGCTCCCGTTCCGTAGGCCCCCTTCCGGCCGCCACGATGCAGTAAGTTCCGGCCTTTCTGGCCATCGCTTCCCTGGCCCCGGCCAACAGGGTCTCCTTATCCAGCATCGTATATTTGGGAACGGGAGCTTGAGAAATGACCGACTGCGAACAGTAACCGCAGTCCTCGGGACATAATCCGCTTTTCGCGTTGATGATCATATTCAGCTTCACTTTATTGCCGTAATAATGCCTCCTCACCTGGTAGGCCGCCTCCAGGATGCTCAAGATCTGATCATCCGCCGCCGCAAGTACGCTCAGGCCCTCCTCAACCGTCAAAAGCCCGCCGTTCAGCGCTTTTTCCGTAAACGCCTTCCAATCCCGCCGATGGTGCATCAACCGTTTCTCCCCTTCTAGTGGATATTTTAGTTAGCTTGCGTTAATTGTCAACCAAAATAATAAACCTTAAGTTGACAATTAGTCCACTAAAATTTTTCGTTACGACCGAGAAACGGAGCGGCAGGCAAACGGATGACATACAAAAAAGACCATCCCTCATGATGATTCCGGATGATCCATTCGGTAAAGCTATTGCAACTTTTTATTTTTTGTATTCGCGCCGGCTTGTTCGATTTCCGCAAAGACTGAGATTTCTTTGGAATTCGAGCCGCCCTGTGACCCTGCCGTCGCGTTTGCCCCGGAAAAATACTGATCCAGCAACTCTTTCAATTGCTTTAAGGTAACGGGAGCGGCATCCTCAAGAAGTTCATAGCCAAGCTGCCCGTTCGGTTCGATCGTCGCTGTTTTGACGTCGCTGTGCCGCCGAATCCCCGCTTGACGCAAATTGATTTCAAGTTGATCTACGGTCATTCTTATCTTTTTCAAGGCCTGCGGCTGGATTTCTCCATCCTTAATCACGATATAGGCTTTATTCTGCATGACCCGTTCGAAGAAATTCCATCTCAGTTGCAGTCCCTCCAAAAGGATCAACAACACGACGAATACGGTGGCGGCCAAGAGCGCAAGCCACACACTCCTTTCGGCAATCGGCTGAACGATGACCGTCCCGATGGAAATCATAATGACTGTGGTCGGAATTGTCATTTGGGAAATGGATTTACGGCCCGCAAACCGCAGCAGCACCATTCCGCCTAGAATCACGACCACCGATTTCCAGACTTCATTCCAAATCGCTACCCCATTCATGAAAATCCCTCATTCCGTAGGATGATTCATAGCATGTTGATTTTCTAAGCATCTTATTCGCTGCAATCCGGTGAATGCAAAAACTAGGGTTGTTATTTGTAAACATTACTATTAAAATGAATCCATAATCTTCCTTACTCTATCTGACGCGTACTATTAAAAGGAGTTATATCTTCATGCTTTCATTCTCTTTACCCTATGAGGACCTGCTTACTTTCCGCACGATGTTCATCAGTATTTTTCTTGAGGCGCTGCCGTTTATTTTGTTGGGGGTGGTCTTTTCCGCCTTGCTGCAGGTTTTCGTCTCCGAACAGAGGATTGCGCGAATGATTCCGAAGAACCCGGTATTGTGCGTCCTTGCGGCATGTTTATTGGGGATTCTCTTCCCGATCTGCGAATGCGGCATGATTCCCGTCATCCGGCGTCTCATCGCCAAAGGCATACCTGTGTACATAGCCACTGTCTTTATATTAAGCGGACCGATCCTAAACCCGATCGTCTTCTTCGCCACGTACACCGCTTTCCGGAGTCGTCCCGAAATTTGGGCTTCCCGCATGGGGCTGGCTTTGATTATCGCCTTCTGCATCGGATTGATTATCTATCGAGTCGTCCGGTATCCGCCTCTGCGGATTCGGGCGGAACATCTTTACGCTCAGGAAAACAGCGGACAGGGAACTCCTCATTCCGGCGGGAGAACGGCCAAACTTACCGGCTTTTTCAACCATATGAGCCAGGAATTTTTCGAGATGAGTAAATTTTTGCTGCTTGGCGCATGCATTACGGCCCTCATTCATACGTTCGTAAATACCGCCCGATTGTCGGCCTACGGCCAAGGGCCGTTATCATCCCACTTTCTGATGGCGGGCTTCGCTTATGTGTTGTCGATTTGTTCCAACTCGGACGCGTTTGTCGCTTCCTCCTTCGTCAATGTATTTTCCGCGGGTTCGCTTATTACGTTTCTGGTGCTGGGTCCGATGCTCGATTTAAAAAGCACGCTTATGCTGTTGTCTGTATTTAAAACAAGGTTTGTTATTACTTTGGGAGCTTTGATCGTCGTGCTGGTGCTGGTCTTCAGCGTAGGTCTGGATCATCTGCTGCTCCGGTAGGAGGAGGTGTACTTTGAAAAATAAACGTTTGCTTTTCCATAATGTAACCAAAACCGTCCTTTTGCTGGCCCTGTCCGGCTATATCGCCTATTTGGTGGAAACGGATGCCCTTCAACTGTATATCGGAACAAGAATTATGCCGCTCGTCAAAGGGTCGGCCCTCGTCTTGTACGCCCTTGCCGTGATTCAAGGCTTTATCGCCTACCGTTCCTATAAAGGTCAAATGGCCGAATGCGATTGCTGCGAAGTACCGCAAACCTCCAGTCGATTCGGAAGCGGCTTGCTCTATGCGCTGTTCATTCTTCCGCTTCTGCTCGGCTTTACGCTGCCGGACACGGTGCTAAGCGGTTCGTTGGCGAATAAAAAAGGGATGCAGCTCGGGACAGTGCCGCTCAGGCAGGTAAACCCGGCAACTTCCCCAGGAAATACGACACCCGGCGATTCAATCGTTACCGGCGCTTTGATCCAGGCCGAAGAGCCTGACCTGGACCAGCTGTTTCAGGCGGACAATGACTTCGACCGGGATTTGGCCGAACTGGCGAAAAAGCTTTACGTCCTGCCCGCGATCGAAGTCAAACCGGAGATCTACATGGAAATTCTATCGTCGATTATTACGTTTGCCGACCCTTTTATGGGGAGAGAGATAGAAATCACCGGCTTTGTATATCGGGAGCCGGACCTGGCCGCCAACCAGTTCGTCATCGGACGGATCGCCGTCCAGTGCTGTACCGCCGACGCCTCCCCGTACGGCGTACTTGCGGAATCGGAGAAAGCCGCCGAATTTAAGAACGATACCTGGGTCAAGGTTAAAGGCACCCTGGGCCATACCGTGTATAACGGGAACTCCGTCATCAAAATCGATGTGCAGCAAATCGAAGTCATGGAAGCTCCGGAAAATCCATATATATACCCTAACTTCGAGTTTCTGAACGTCAGCCTCCCTTAAAATCTAAAAAGTCAGGAGCGATAATCATTGAAGACCCCCGTTCTTATCATCAGCGGTTTTTTGGGCAGCGGAAAAACGACCCTTCTGCTGCAATTGCTGAGCGAAATCCGCCAACGCGGGCTTAAGCCCGCGATTCTGATGAACGAGCTCGGACGCCAGGATGTGGACGGCTTGATTCTTACCCAAGCACTGGATGGGCTGCCGCTGGAGAAATTGTTGGACGGCTGCATTTGCTGCAGCAAAAAGAGCGAGATTTCCGGGGCACTCCAACATCTCCTTGCCCTGAGGCCTGCCCCCGATCTGCTTGTCATAGAACTTACCGGAGTCGCCAATCCGGAGGAAGTCGTGGACGCCATGGCCGATCCGAGCCTTCGCGACAGCGTGATATTGGACAAAATCATTACCGTCCTGGATGCGGAACACGCGTTGGATTACAACAGTATATTTTCCACGGATAAAGAGCTCGTTCATACGCTGCGCCGGCAAATCGATGTGGCCGATGCGGTAATCATCAATAAGACGGATCTTGTGGACTCTTCACATCTGGCCAAGGTGACGAAGCTGGTGGAGAAGCATAATCCGTTCGCGCCGCGGCTTCCCGCCGTCAACGCCAAAGTCGAATTTGACCTGCTGCTTCATGGGTTGCAGCCTTTGCGGCAAACCGGCAACCTCGCACCTGCATCCCGTCGGTTCCCGGAACATGTTTCGCACCGGCATGAACATGAACATGGGCATGGGCATAAGTCGCATTCCCGCATTCAGAGCATCTTTATCCCGATCCCGGAACAAGCCTCTTTCTCCGAGAAAAAGCTCGAAAAGTTTCTTAAACACCGGGAGGGCCGAGTGTTGCGAGCTAAAGGCTACCTTTCCCTGGACGGATCCCCCCACGCCTCTCTGATTCAGTTTGCGGGCAAACGGATGCGGAAAGAAACCTCCCCGTACCATGGCCCGCATTATCTGGTCGTCATCGGTTATGAACTGGACGAAGCCCGGCTGCTTGAGGAGTGGCGCTCCGTCTGTTAATGCGGCAAAAAGCCTTCTAACCTAAGGGTATAACCCCTGCGATTAGAAGGCTTTGCTTTTTGCGGTGCCCGCCTATTTTCCGCCTTGTGCCGCGCGGATGGCAGCCCCTTCTTCCTCATTGGGCCCGTAAACACCCGGTGGCACGACGCCGGCTTGACGCATCAAAATGGTCATTTGGCCGCGATGATGGATTTGGTGCCGAACTACCGTGGTCAAGACGCCGCTATAGGTTGTATCGATAAACCCGAACAGCTTCAGACTTTCAGACAGTTTTGCATCATTCCATTGCGCTTTCAACGCGTTAGTAGCCGCGGCGCTCATTTGCCGGTAGCCTTCCAGGATTTCCGCCGCACTGCTCGGTGCGGGGGCTTTAAAATCGGGACCTTCGATCCGAAGCCCCGCACCTCCCAAGATGCCCCCAAGTCCGCCAAGCAGATGCCAAGCCAAATCGCCCAAGCTGCGAGGCTGTTGTTCCGACACCGCTTGCTTTAAGGAAGCGTCCGTCAACCGTTCCAGCACTTTAATCGTAAGTGCCTCTTCCTGCCGCCAATCGTCCAAAAATTCCTGGATTGTATGGTACATAGACTAATCTAACCTCCTTGATATGGATATGTAAGAATGTACTATTAGTATACCAGTTGGCGGAAGGGCTTCTCAAATGATCAGCCTTGATCCGATGCGGGCGGTTCACACCATATGAGATGAACCATCCCGGCCATCGCATGCTCGGCATGCTGGACTTGGAGCGGAGAATCCGCAACCAGCTTCATGATATCCCGGCTATGGTGGCAACCGACAAAGCGGTAAGCCAGGGGATCGACAAGCTTCTGTCCGAACGCCAGAACTGAATTCGAACTCAACCCATGTTCCAGCAAAAGAATTCGGCCTCCCGGTTTGCACCATCGGCTCATCCGCCGTAATACCTTGCCCGGATCCCGATAAGCGCACAGGGTAAGGGTCGAGACGATCGTATCATACAATTTCTCTTTCAACTCCAGCGTGTCTATATCGCTCTGTATAAAATTTGCCTCAATGCCATATAAACGGTCATTCGCCGCCTTAGCTCTCCCCAGCATGGCCGGGCTAAAATCAACGCCGGTTAATCTGATTTCTTTCCGGTAAAAAGGAAGATTGCTCCCCGCGCCGATGCCAAGTTCCAACACCTTTCCGCTTGCGGAATCCAAAAGCCGCCTTCGTAAGGTGCCGAGTTCACGTTTTTCTCTTTTTTTATCATAAACGACCGCTTGCTTCTCAAACCTACGGATATTTTTGTTTACGCTCATTGTCTCCCCTCCATAGCATACTACAAAGATATCTATCAAAATACCAAAAGGTATGTTGACGTTATAATTTAAACCCGTATATACAGAAGCTATGTATTACGGGTCGTTTCTTAGGTTCTTGGCGCAATTCCACGCCACAATACTTGGGCCACCGTCTCAAGCAAAGGCTTCAACTCACAGCGTACCGGATCAATGAGCCATTCGATGAGCAGGCCTTTGATTAGACCGTCAACCATAATTCCTATCGCTCGCGGGTCGAGCCCCTCGGCAATGTAGCCTTTCTGCTGCATTTGCGCCAGGAAATCCCCGATCGCCTCCAGACTTTTACCATATACCTGCTGAAGCTTCGCACGAATTTCCGGTTCCCGGCTCGACGTTACAAATTCAAAGAACAACATCGACCCGCCATCGCCGTCCTCCAAACACGCAAATTGGGCATAGAGCCATGCGATCAAGGCCGCTTCGGGATTCTCCGCTCCCAACAGCTGTTCGATATCCAGCGGTAACTGCTGCAGTTGCTGGGTCAAGTTACGCTCGATAATGGCCAGAAATAAATCCTGCTTGCTCGGAAAATGCCAGTAAACGGCTCCTTTAGTCAAACCCGCTTCCGCCGCGGCTTTCTCCAACGAGGCCTGGGCATATCCCTGCTCGGCAAACACTTTGGCGGCCGCCTCAAGTATTCGCGTGCGGGTATCGGCAAGAGAGCCCTGCCGCTCCATCTGTTGTTCCATCAGCCATTTCCGCATTCCCTGCTTGTCTCCAAAATGCCGGCGCACCGCCGTCCAATGCACCCCCGCGCGCTTTGCGATTTCGGCAAAAGTAATTTGATCGAATGGCTTGCTTCTTACCAGTTCCCCGGCCGCTTTGTAAACCTGATCCCGTACTGTCAATTCGCGTTCACTCCTGCCCGTCGGCATGTTTTATAAATACCTATAAGTATGTTAATATAATATTCTATGCAAAATAGGGTGTCAAGTTCAGCGCCGTGCATAACGGAAAAAAGGAACCCGCGCGGGTTCCTTTGCACTCTTGCTTCATTCATTTGTCTTCTTTTTCTTCCGGAACGTCGTATTTGTTAATATGTGCCGTGATCGCTTCCACAGCATCGTTGACATTTGTCGTCGCCGGAACTTCCTTTACTTCATCCTCGGTCTTGTCGAGGAAATTTTGATGGTCCGCCCGAATGGCTTCGATTTTGTTGCTCATCGGTTCTTGTCACCTCCCAGTACGAGTTTGAGGGCAAAAGGGAATCCGTCGGTTTTTAAACCAGGGACTCCAAAGGAAGCGGATGGAGAGCATGGGTTTCATGGAGATAGATAAAAGCGTCGTACCTGGCCGCTATATCGGAAGGCACATAATTCCCACGTTCATGCCGAGGATCATACACCACCCCAATAGCCCGATGTCCCACGAGTTCAGGAATCGCCTCACGGGAATGTTCCTCCGTAAAAAGGAGCAGCAGATCTTCTCCTTCCCCGGCCTGCGCCAATAAATCTTCCCAACTCCCTTTCATTGCGGGAGGAACCGTAATCACTTCGACCGGAGCTCCCCAGGCGGACCCGGCCAGAACTTCCCCGTGGTGGGTGCCGAAGCCCACGCTAAACGTATCATGCTTCAAATACTGCTCCCGAACGAGTTGGCCTACATTCACCATGCCGTCCTCGGCCATATCGGTTGCCCGGGCGTCACCGATGTGCGTATTGTGCTCCCAAATCACCGCTTGCGCATCGGAGCCATGAAAGTCCAGAAGTTTCTTCAGGGCGTGAACCATATGGCGATCCCGCACATTCCAGGACTCCGGCCCGCCTCGGACCATCGTTCTGTAATAATGCTCGGCATCCGCAGCAACCAGGGCATTGAGTTCCGCACTAAGCTCCGCTTCCCCGCCGCGATGGCTTTGGTGTCCTCCGGCCCCTCTGTCCGAAGTACGTATCTCCTGCAGCAAGCGAATCACTTCTTCCTCACAGCTCTCACCAAGCAGGCCGGCCGAGATTCCGTAAGACTGAGAGTCTTCACCATAGGGCTCAAAACAGGCGAAAGCATGAAGGGCCTGCTCCAGAAGCGGCGAACCCGTACGCTGCAAATACCCGATGATCTGCTGCATCGATTCCCATAAACTGTACAAGTCCAGACCGTAAAAACCGATCCTCTCCCGCGGTGACCGCTGCAAGTTGTAAGCTCTGAGCCATTCCGCAAACTCCTCGACTTCCCGGTTGGCCCACATCCAGGACGGCCACCGGTTAAAGGCCTCCATCGCTTCCCTCGCTGAATTGGCTTCATTATCCTCTAGGTCCTTTACGTATTTATTCAATTCAAAACAGGAAGGCCAGTCTCCCTCGACCGCGATAAACCGGATATCGGATTCGGCAATCAACCGCTTGGTCAACTCCACGCGCGTCGTATAGAATTCCGAGGTTCCGTGAGACGCTTCACCCAAGAGCACCACACGTGCCCGTCTCGCAGCTTGAACGATAGGCCGGAGATCCTCCGGGTTCCGATAACGAAGAATCCTGCTTCGGAGTTGTTCCACCGTCGGCGCATCCTGTACCAACCGCTGCATGATCTTCCTCCTTTCGCCGCTTTCTTTCCATACTTTTCGAAAATTCAAGGCGTTCTATGTATGGCAATATTTTCGCTTCTCCGCGGCAGTTGCTTCACAAAGGAGTCGGACTGCTTGAGCAGCCTTAAAACGGATTCGTAATCCTCCTTGAGCGAAGTCCTGTCTTCAATCGCCTGGAACGTTCGCAGCGACACCGCCCGCCCGTCCCGAAATCCGTTTTTTCCCGGTATAAACAACACCTCATTTTTGAAAAAAGAGCCCTCCGGCAAATAATACCGCCCCCCTACCAGATGATGCTTCACATTCAGCAAATCCTGCCCGAACACCGTAAACTTTCGCTGCACCAGATCGATTCCCATCAGGTTCGCCAACGTCGGCAAAATGTCCATTTGTCCGCCTGTCCGCTCGATCACCCGGCCTTGCTCCTGACCGGGCAAATGAATGATCAAAGGAACGTTTAATCGACTGATCGGTTCGTGATAGGGGACCCCCAAGCCTTTGCTGACCTCTTCCGGTTTGTGCAGCTGTCTGTTTAACCCAAAATGATCGCCGTAGACGACCACCACGGATTCATCCCAAACCCCGCTCCGTTTCAATTGCTCAATAAAAGTGCCTAAGGCATAGTCGGCGTAATGAATGGCATGGATATAGTCGCCGAGGCGTGTCTTGTCCAAATCCTTCGTCAGTTTGATACGCTTCATTTTTTTGGGAATGACAAAAGGAGAATGGCTGGATACCGTCACGAACTGCGTGTAAAACTTTTGTCCCCTCTCCCGGAACGACCGGATCTTCTGAATACCTACCCGGAATAATTCCTCGTCCGATGCACCGAAATGGTTAAATGAAGTTGCCGGGAAATAGGGCTTGTCGTAATATTGATCGAAACCTAATGCCGGATAAAGCTCATCCCGGTTCCAAAAGCTCGCTTCATTCACATGAAACGTCCGGGACGTATATCCCGAAGTCTTGAGCAGCCGGGGAAGACTCGGGATGATCCGGTCTCCAAAGGCTTCCGACATCGCTTTGCCCCCGATCGGGTAAAGGGACGTATTGCTTATAAATTCCGCATCCGACGTATTCCCACGTCCGATTTGCTGAAAAATATACGGGAAATACAAACTTTCCCGAGCCAGCCGATTTAAAACCGGGGTGACCTGCTGCCCTTGAATGGAAGCGTAAAGCATAAAGTTTTGCAGCGATTCCAATTGAATCATGATCAAATTGCAGCCCTTCGCCGCGCCAAAAAACACTTTTCCCTTGCCGTTTTCATCAAGACTGCGATGCTGGTTCAAGGCTTGCACCCATTCGGATTGTGAAGCGGGCGGGGAAGGCCGGAGCCAAGGTTCACCAACGGTATGAAACCAATACAGCAGCGAAGCACCGAGTACCAGAACGGCCAATATATTTCCGGCGCTTTTTCCCATACGAAAACCACTCCGTTCAGACATTAGTATCTCAATAATTTGCCGCCGTCCGGTTCGGATTATGTGTTAAATTTACGCCTTCCCGATGCAAAAGAAAAAGCGCCGTGTTTCGGCGCTTTTTTCGTGCTCGCATTTGACTCGAAGCTCTTTAGCTTCAATCGCCACTACTCGTCAGGCATTTGCTCCAGCTTTAATTTCATTTCGTCAATCGCCGCCTGTCCTTCTGTTTCAATCCTTTCAATCGCTTCGTCTACCGTGATTTTATTCTCTATGGCTCCCTCGATCACGTTTTGTCCCACTTCTTTAAAAGCGTTTATGATTTCATGATGGATATAGTCATAGGGATTGTTGCTTTTCGTTACGGGTTCCAGCTCGTACAAGGGAGATAAATCGTGGCCCTGCACAGCTTTAATCACATCCATTCTTGCGGGCAAGCCCATGGATAGTTGATCTTGCTGATTCTTTGTCAATTTCTGCGTATCGTTCGTTATGAAATTGAGTAACTCCCAAGCTTCTTCTTCATGCTGCGTTTGAGAGGAGATTCCGTAAATCTCCTGTACCTCGTAATAATCGCTTTGCCCTCGACTTCTGCTACCTACCGGAACGGTTACCATGTCCCAATGGATAGGTTTGGCACCGATAAACCGGCCGTAATTTTCAAAATTATAGGCTGTCGTGTAAGACTGAATTTCCATCGCGGCATGGCCGGTCAATATAGGTGCCGGTTCGATTTCACCCGTTGGATCGTCATCCTTGTCATATACGGCTTTATCCCGAAAAGCCTCGACGACCATCTGAAATATGCTATGCCATGCGGCTGAATCCATATTCACCTGCAATGTTCGAGCATCCACAAAAGTCAGGCCTTCCGTCTGACCGATTCTAAGGATCATCGAGAACGGTATATTTATGTAATAATTTGATTTAAAACCATACAAGGTCTCACCGTCCGCATTTTGTTCCGGAAACCTTTTTGCAAGAGCAAGCACTTCTTCCCAGGTCATTCGGTTTTGGGGTAGCGGAATCCCGTATTGCCTAAAAAGATCTTTATTGTAATAGAGAGCATGACTGATAAAAGATGGACTTAGGGCGTATAAGTGACCGTCCGCTTCCGATCGCAATGCATTCACGACGACAGGGCTAAACTCCGAGATCGGATATTTTTTATCACTGAGTTTTTGTTTCAAATTAAGAAGTTTCCCTTCCTCCACCAGCCGGTTGTAGACGGTAACTTGATCCATAAACAGCACATCGGCAGAGGGCACCGTCGACTTGTCGCCCAGATCCTCGTTGATGACTTGAATCATGATATGACTGTATTTGTCCTCAAAATCATGCCCATACATTTGATAGAATAGCTTCTCGGAAGGAAAATTTATCGTAATGGTAACAGGCTCCTTCATAGGACGGATCGAACATCCGGACGCCATCAGCAGGCTTATTGATAAAAAAATGATGGTCCATTTACGTAACATCTACTGTTTCCCTCACTGTAAAAAGGGGGAATGCTCCCCCTTTTCTTAAGATCGAATTTTACCAACTAGCTGAAGCGTAGGATTGATCGCTGGATGTTCCATCGGTGTAATATGTTCGCGATGCGGCATTCAAAGAATAGGAATTGGAGCTAGAATACGTGCTGTCTTTTGTGTACCATGCCGCCTCATATCCCTTTTTCGTTGCGGATGAGCTCCCCGACTCCTTTTTTGTAGAACCTTGATAAAATGTTCCGGTCACGTTAATACTTTTGAATTTTGAATTTGCTGATGATGCATATGCCTTGCCCCTGACGTAACTGCTCGATTGTTGCGAATAACCGATATACGCATCGGTAGTCGCGTCCGAATCTTTGGCGGCAAAAACCGGAATAGCTGCGGTTACAGCCATTACAACGGCAAATGCGGCAATACTCCGCCTTTTCTTCATAAAATCAGGTCTCCTCCCAAAATTAATTTTTCTGATTTTTCCGGAAGTAAGCATGTAGGTACGAACATGATGAAAAAATCCTTACAAACTAACACTAGTAATTAGCTTGCAAGCTTCATCTATGCAATCAGAAGTCAATCGACTCCACCTACATCAATCCATTGGTGTCATCCTTTTTAATTCTTGGTCGGCCTTCGTCTGTAATGAATCCAATCCTTCTTGTACGGAGAGCGTGCGACTTAAAATTTGGTCTAAAGTCTGCTGTGAGATCGTCAATAACTCGTTTGGCAACATATCATGATCGTGATCTAGCTTCGGTGACAATTTATAAAAAGGGGTCACTTTTTCTCTATCTTCAAATTCGGAAACCACTTGATCCAATAAAGAGGAAAATCCGTAATCGGAACGGTATTCCCAACGGGCGACATCTTCGGAACAGAAAAATTTAAGTAGTTCCCAAGCCGCGTCCATATCGTCCGAGGAATTTAGAATGACGAAAAATCCGGGTACCCGTAAGGAATCGGACTGATCCGCTTGAGCCGGATCAATAGGCATGGTAACGGTTGACCAATCGAAAGGAAGCTTCTCTTGCTCCAGACGCTTGTAGTCATCGTAACTTACTACGGCCATCGCTCTCTCTCCCGCCAAAAAAGGAGTCAAATAGGAGTTTTGATCCGCGTTGATATCTAAAGCCCCATTAGTATAGGACTGAATAGCGTTTTCCCAAATAGGAATCCATGATTTGCCGTTAAAAGACACTTGCTGTTGTTGGCGGTCGTATGCCTTGAGGCCGGATGTTTGTCCAATATGTAAAATCAAATCCAATAAGTTCGTATTCTTAAGCGAAATTCCTTTGATATTGTTAGAATCGGTTGACGGGAATCTGCTGGATAGCAATAGAATGCTCTCCCATGTCATTTGATCCTCGGGATATTGAATTTTATATTTCTCAAACAAATTCTTATTATAAACAATGGCGCTGCCATAAAAATTCGTCGGTAAACCATAGATCTTTCCGCTACCATACGTTTTAGTTAATTCAATGACGCTGGGCACAAATCGTTCCAAGTCAAAATCGTCCTTTTGAATCGATGGACCGATATCCGCAAGCAACCCTTCTTGTACAAATGAATCCATAAGTTCCGAAGGCAAATAAATGAGATCCACCTGATTTTCTTTTACCCATTGTACAGGGTTCGTATCGGGATTTAACAGCTCTTTCGTCGAGACAACATTAACCCTGAAGTTCGGATAATCGTCTTCGAGTAAAGCCGAATACCTTTGTTTGAAATGCTCCTCTTTGGTATATCCAACGTCCAATGTTACATCTTTGTCCTTGGTAAAAGATCCAGTTTCCTTGGAGCAGCCGGAAATTAGAATCGTACATAGCAGAGTGCAGACTATCATTTTTATCTTCGAAGACAATCTTGCAAAACCTCCATTTCCAACGAGCAAGCATAAGTTAAAAATTTATTTAATTGGTATATAATTACTTTTGTAGCAATCTTACTTTATTTGTTAGTATTGCGTCAAGATTCAAAAATAGTATTGCATATGCGCTTTTCCATATGACAGACCCCAAGCAATCATTCAAAACCGTTTGCGTCCATCCGTCTCGGATTCCGTGCTCTCAAATTAAAAAGACGCCTCCGATCGAGGCGCCTGCTCTTATCTTCTTCGTCCAGAGTCTTTTTTATTTTTAAGCTAGCATCATACTCCTACTAAAATTTCATACTACCCTTCATATACGACTTCCGTTCCCGCAATAATATCATGAATCGATCTTTTGTCTTCGCGGAGCCCAACCATAAATGCACTGACAATGGTTGCAATGCCGAAGGTTATTGCATAAATTATGCCGGCAACTACATTACGCAATAACATCGTACCAATCCCAGGCGGGGATAGATCGCTCACCTTTCTGATTTTTATTCCGCAGATCCGTTTCCCGATCGTATACCCTCCCCATACAACAGGCAAGAGCAATGTATATAAGAAGGACAATAGGTTGGTTATAATATTATCATCAAAATCTCCGGTCACAATATAGGAAAGAATAGCCAAAGGAATACCCACGATGATTGCATCCAGGATCGCTGCCCCCAACCTTATCCAAAATCCGGCTTGCATTGTTGGTCACACTCCTTATAAAGTAGATTATTTTAAATTTATGATCCTCTTGACGATTTGTTTCCGGGTTGCTTGAGATTCTATACCTGCCTCGTTGCTGGAGAAATTAATCTTGGGCTTGTGTTTAATAGACGGGGAAGCCCGTTGAAATTTTCTCCTTCATTTAGTCAGCAAGGCAACAGCGCGGATACTCTGTTTAATTAGTTCATTAACTGCTTTTTTAAATATAAAACGATGTCACCATCTACTATAATGCTATCACCATGCTTTACATATTGTTCACCATTGTGAATCCCTTTACCGTCCGGAATATATCCGCGTTTTATATAAAGTATTTGGGCGTTACCGTAATCTGAAAACAGACCAACACCAATACCCGCTACCCGAGATTTCTCACGGATGATTTCCTCTGCATTGTCCATAAGTTTTGATCCTATACCCCGTCGTTGGTATTTCTTTAAGACATTAAAATCACACACTTCAGGTATATTACATTCTCTAAAATAGTCATAATACGAACTCCAAAGAACGTTAACGTACCCAGCAAATTCCCCTTCTGATTCAGCAACCAAAGAAATTCTTTCACCACAACCCTGCTCTTTAAAAATATTTGTGATATAACTCAACCGGCTTATGCCAACCTTGTTCTTCAAAAGCATTGAAAATAATGATTAGGATCTTTCTCAGTCATTTTACGAATGTGTAAATTCATATCTAAATTCTCGCTTTCATTGGAATTTGGATCTCTCCCCCATGTCCAGTAGATACTTACTTACTTTCTTTCTTCCATGATTATACATATAATAACCTAGGGACGGTAGCTCGCAGCAAAATAATGTGGTGTTCTACTCACTGACCCTGTCGCTTTTTCACAGCAGCCCCTCCTATTGTAGCTTATAAGGATAATAAGTCATTAGATAGGAGAAAACTTTTGCGGAGGGAAAAATTCCTGCAAATGTGCAGGAATTTTTGGGGAAATAGCCCCCGCTGAGCGAAATTCCTGCAAATCTGCAGGCTTTTTTCGCTGTAGGGGCTCCATTCGGGCGGAATGGCCGAAAATCCCTGCACTTTTGCATCTTTTTCGCTTTTCGAGGCTAAAACGCTCGGAAATTCCTGCAGATTTGCAGGTATTTCGCTTTTAACAAACAAAAAGAGCACTACCGCATCATACGGTAGTGCTCTTTCTCAGTTCGCTTGGCGGCGTCCTACTCTCCCAGGACCCTTCGGTCCAAGTACCATCGGCGCTGGAGGGCTTAACGGTCGTGTTCGGGATGGGTACGCGTGGAACCCCTCCGCCATCGCCACCAAACATGA